>CAZWCV010000146.1:0-8862 GCA_964632725.1 uncultured Anaerolineaceae bacterium | reverse complement strand
GCTGGAATGGGCATAAGGCGCCGGTCTATGCCATGCGCCCTGGCGCTGTGATCGATTCGGTCAACTTGCCCAAGGGCTTCGGCAACACAGTCGCCATCGAGTACGACGATGGGACTTGTCTGCCTAATACCCACCAGGACTGGAAACTGGTCAAGAAGGGGCAGCGCGTTGTGCGCGGCCAGGAGATCGGGACGGTCGGCAAAGGCGCGCATCAGTGGCGGCCTTAACGCGGTGGCGGCGCAGCGCAGAGGCATTCCGGAGCGCTGCTCTTGACAACGCCTCAGGAATGTGGTCAACTGTCTTAAACGTTTAAGTTCACGCTTTCACTGAGCTTTTGAATCGCCACTATGGAGTCGATATCAACGTCGGCAGTCTCATGATCAACCGACTTTGGCAGATAACTGAATACCCCTTCCAGCCCGCCAAGCTGCAGCATTTCGAGACGATCTTCGCGATTGGCAATGGTTACCTGAGCGCTCGCGCCGCCTTTGAAGAAGGCCACGACGGTGAAACACCGGCCACGCTCGTGCACGGCATTTTTAACCTTGCGCCGGGTATGACTGTGCCAGAGCTAGCGATTGCGCCGAATTGGCTACCCCTGCGCCTCGCGGTGGACGGTACAGCGTTTAGCATGAAGACGGAAGCTTGCGATTATCTGCGTCCGGCCGGCGGGCTCATGCTCGGGTATCGCCGCACGCTGCACATGGACGCAGCCTTGCTGCGGCGTGAAGTCTTGTTTCGCGCGGAAAGCGGCAGCACCGTTCGGCTCGAATTCGAGCGCTTCGCCAGCCTTGACCAGCCGCACATCCTGGGTCAACGCCTCAGGATCAGCGCCCTTGATGGCGCGCCCACCATACGTGTCGAGGCAGCCTTTGACGGGCGCGATAGCATCGATTCCGGCCACTGGCGCCAGGTCACGACAGCGGCGGAGGCTGGCCAGATGTCCTTGAGCGCCGCCACCAGCCAATCCCTTTACCAAATCGCCCTCGCGTCCAGATTGATCGCGCCCGCCTGTGTTGAAGCTGACGCCGACGAGCAAGGCGCGACGCTCGCCACAACTTTGCAGTTGCAAGGCGGCAGCAGCGTCACCGTGGACAAACTCACGGCGATCTACACCAGTCGTGATGTTGAGGATCTGCTGCAGGCGGCGACGGCTGCTTTGAATGACGCGGCGGCGGATGCTTACGATGCGCTTTACGAGCAACACTGCCGGCGCTGGCGAGAGGCCTGGGAGTGCTGCGATATAAAAATTGAAGGCGATGACAGCGCTCAGCTTGCTCTGCGTTTCGCCGCTTATCATCTGCTGATCGCCGCGCCGCGCCACGACGACGATGTCAGCATCGGCGCCCGTACCTTGAGCGGGCTGGGATACAAGGGCCATATCTTTTGGGACACGGAACTGTTCGCGCTGCCGCCACTGACGCTGACGCAGCCGGCCATCGCGCGAAACCTGCTGACCTACCGCTTCAAGCGTCTGGCCGGCGCGCGCCAAAAGGCGCAATCGCAGGGTTATGCCGGCGCGCTCTTCCCCTGGGAAAGCACGGACACCGGCTTGGAAACCACGCCGCAATGGTCCGATCCCCTGCCGGACGGCTCGCGGATTCGCATCTGGACCGGCGATACCGAGCAGCATATCTGCAGCGATATCGCCTACGCCGCGCTGCAATATTGGCGCTGGACGGGCGACGACGCCTTTATGCTCGAAATGGGCGCGGAGCTCGTGCTGGACACGGCAGTGTTCTGGGGCGAGCGCGTCGAGGCGAAGAAGGGCCGTTACGAAATCAGCCGCCAGATTGGGCCCGACGAATATCACGAGAATATCGATAACAGCGTCTTCACCAATCGCTTGGTGCAGTGGCATTTGCAGCAGGCTTTGGCGCTGCTTGAGTGGCTGCGCGCGCACGCGCCGGAGGTCGCGCGGCGGCTGGTCGACGAGCTCGACTTGTGTGAGGCCCGCCTGGCGCACTGGCGAGACATCGCGGCGCGCATGCTCATCCCCTTCGACAGCGAGCGCCAGCTACACATTCAATTCGACGGTTTCTTCGATTTGGAGTACATCCCGGTGCTGGATTATCAGCCGCGCGTGGGAGGCGTCTGGCCGATGCTGGGCCATGAGCGCGCCCTGCGTTCTCAGGTGATCAAGCAGGCGGATGTCGTCATGCTGATGGCGCTGCTGGGCGAGGAAGTCGGCCCGCGCGAAGTTATGCTCAACAACTTCAAGACCTATTATCCGCGCACCGACCACGGCTCGTCGCTAAGCCCGGCGATACACGCCTGGGTCGCCGCGCGCCTGGGGCTGGATGTTATCGCTTACGAGATGTTTGCTCAGGCGGCCAGCACCGATCTCGAGAACAACCAGGGCAATGTGGCAGATGGCATCCACGCGGCCGCTTGCGGCGGCTTGTGGCAGGCAGCGCTCTTCGGCTTCTGCGGCTTGCATCTGACTGAGGACGGACCACAAGTCGATCCCAAGCTGCCCGCGCATTGGCGGCGCGTTTCCTTTTCAGTGACTTACCGGGGAGAGAAGCATCGCTTTGATGTCGTGAACCCCGCGGTCTAGGCGCGATGACGGATGGACCAGCTGTCATCGTCAATCGTAAAGCTATCCTTGTTGAGGAGGATGAAATGAATATTAGTCGCATTCTTGGTCTGGTAGTGGTGTGCGCCATGGCGCTCTCGTTGGTCGGCGTCGCCGTGGCCCAGGACATGGTCACGCTGCGTGTATGGACGGGGTCTTCATCGCCCGTGGAGAACGAATTCAAGGAAAGGCAAATCGCCGCCTTTGAAGAAGCCAATCCCGGGATTGATGTCGAACTGTTGATTTCGCCCGATTACGGGACTCAGATACGCGCTGGCTTCGCCAGTGGCGATTACGCCGAGGTCTTCACGGTCGGCCAGTTTGACTTCCCGCAGTGGCGGTACGATGGCTTGCTGGCGCCCGGCTCCATGTATATCGAGGCGCAGGACGACATCTACGCCGGCTTGCGCGCCGCCTTCAGCGCTGATGGCGAGCTCTACTGCGCGCCCAAGGATTTCTCGACGCTGGCGCTGCTCTACAATATCGACGCCTTCGAGGCTGCCGGCCTTGACCTTCCCGATATGAACTGGACCTGGGACGATATGGTCGCCGCCGCCGCAGCCACCACCAACGATGATAGGGTCGGATTCAGCGCTGCCGCCGACAAATTCCGCTGGATGGCGCTCTTCTACGCCAATGGCGGCGAAGTATTCGACATGGACGGCGCCGTCGCCATCGATAGTGATGCCGGGGTCGAGGCGCTCGCTTTCTACCAGAGCTTCATCGAAAACGGCACGGGTGATCAGCCGGGCAACCTGAACGCCGGCTGGAACGGCGAAGCCTTCGGGCAAGGCTCAGCCGCCATGACCATCGAGGGCAACTGGGCCATCGGCTACCTGAACGATACCTTCCCCGATACCAATTGGGGTGTGGCCGAGATTCCGATCGCGCCCAATGGCGGTCGCGGGACCCTGACCTTCACCGAGTGCTGGGCTGTCAGCAGCCGCGCCGAGGGCGAAGTCGCTGAAGCGGCCTGGTCGCTGGTCAACTTCTTGACCGGCGAAGGCGAGCACGGCGGCCACGCGGTCGCGGCTGCGGGCTTCGGCGTGATGCCGGCGCGCGCGCAATTTGCGGATCTGTGGTCGCAGACTGTGGGCGAGGAATACGCCGCCTTCGTCACCGGCGCCAGCTACGCCACCGCGCCCATCTTCCCGCTCGGCTTCGGCGATTTTGACGCCGCCGTCAACGAAGCGACCTCGCTCGTCATGGCGCTGGAAGAAGACCCTGCGGACGCCCTGGCAGAAGCGGCCGACGTGGCCCGCGAAATCCTGGCGGAGATGGAATAGGCGCAGCGTCTATTCCGGCTTTTTTGCAGCGGGGACTGGCCTGAGTCAGCCCCCGCAGGCTTATAATATATAGAGCTTAGAAGCAAATTCTTTATGTCAGCCGATTCGCATAATGCCGCCGAAAGCAGCGGCAGCGCAGCCAAGGTGACAACGCAAGCGCAGCAGCAGCGCGCCGACGCCGTCGCTGGCTGGGCCTTTGTCGGGCCCGCCCTGCTGGTGCTGGTCGTCTTTCTGATTCTTCCGCTGCTGGTCGCCTTCTATTTCAGCTTCACCAATTGGTCGGGCACCCGCCCGCTCGATCGGCCAGATGCCTATGAGCAGGTCGGCTTCAAGAATTACCAGCGCTGGGTGATAGACGGCCGCCGCGTCGACGACTTCTACCGCGCCGTGCGCAACACAGTCTATTACGTCCTGGGCGTCGTACCGATTCAGACGGTCATCGCGCTGCTGCTTGCGGTCATCGTCAATCAGCGCTGGCTGCGCGGGAAGAGCTTTTATCGCACGGCTTTCTACTTCCCGTCGATCACCTCGTCCATCGTCGTCTCTTTCATATTCCTGTTCCTGTTTTCCGCCGGCGGGCCGATAAACGCTGTACTCGGCTTGCTGAGCCCGTACTACGAGCCGGTCGCATGGACGACCAACAATGATGGCGTGCTGCACCTGCTGCTCGAGGCCGTCGGCATCACGGAAGCTACTGTCGGCGCCTGGGTCGAAACCGAGATCATGGATCTGGAAATCTGGGATTGGATCGCCGGGCCCAGCGTAGCCATGTCCACGATTATGGCGCTCGCCATCTGGACGACCTCCGGCACGCTGATGGTCATCTACCTGTCGGCGCTGCAGGGCATCCCGTCCAGCGTCTACGAAGCGGCCGAAGTCGACGGCGCCAGCAATTGGGCGCAATTCCGGCATATCACGCTGCCGCTGCTCAAGCCGACGACATTCTTCGTCGTCACCCTGGGCTTGATCGGTACCTTCCAGGTATTCGATCAAATCTATGTGCTGCAGAATGACCAGACCGGCCGCACCACCACATCTGTGGCCTACCTGGTTTACGCCACAGCCTTTGAAAGCAGCAGTCCCAATTTGGCCGAAGCCTCCGCCATTGCCATCGTGCTCTTCGTGATAATCTTCGTCGCCACGATCTTGCAGCGGCGCTTCGTCGGCGGCGACCGGGCGGAGGACTAGCAAAGCAAACTGATGACAGCCGTGACCACCACGAGCAGAACTCGATCCATCAGCCACGCGCTGCGCCTGCTGTTCAAGGCGCTGGCTCTGGGATTCCTCATCGCATTTGCTGTCATCGAAATCGCGCCCTTCGTACTCACCATCGCCAACTCCTTCAAATGCGACGCCGCTGTCGAGAACCGCCCCATGCCCTTTATCCCGCTGCCCGAAACTGTGACTTGCAGGGACGAAGACGGCGAATACATCGCGGCGGACGAACAAGTCAGCGGCATATTTTTCTCGCCCTCGGTGGACGGCTACCGCCGAGTCCTGAACGACAAGCTGCCGCGTTGGGCTTTTAACACTGCCTTCCTGTCCATCGCCGTGACGATACTGCGCGTCGTTTTCGATTCGATGGCCGGTTACGCGCTGGCGCGCCTGAAATTCCCGGGCCAGCGCGCGTTCTTCTTCATCATCCTGGGCACGATGATGATCCCCGGCGTCGTGCTGCTGATTCCGCGCTTCCTTTTGCTCAAGCAGCTGGGCCTTCTGAACAGCTATCAGGGCTATATCGTCACGCTGGCGGCGGACGCCTTTGGCATCTTGCTGATGAAGCAGTTCTTCGAGTCGATTCCGCGCGAGGTGGAAGAGGCGGCGATGGTCGACGGCGCCAATCGTTTTGTAATCTTCTTCCGCATCGTGCTGCCGATGGCCACGCCGGCGTTGACTGCACTGACAATCTTCAGTTTCCAGGGCAATTGGAACAACTTTATGGACGCGCTGATCATCCTGGGCGGCAATACTGATCTCTATAATCTGCCGCTGGGGTTGACCGTGCTGCGCGGCTCAGGGCTGGATGTGCAGTACGATCTGGTCCTGGCGGGTTCGGTGATTACAACGCTGCCGATGGCGCTGATCTTCCTCTTCTTCCAGCGCTACTTTGTCGAGGGCATCAGTTATACCGGCTTGAAAGGCTAGTCGATGGCGGCGTTCAGGGTTTGGTGGCGCGCTTGCCGGCATCTCCAGCATCGTGGTTATATCTACGTCTGGGCGAACATCTGCTTTGTCTTGACGGCGATTCCGATCGTCACCGCGCCGGCAGGATTCGCGGGCCTGGTCAAGCTCTGCGACGCCGCGCTGAGCGGGGAGCGCGCAGACCTCAACACCTTCTGGCAGGGCGCGCGCGATCATCTGACGCGGGCTACGCTGCTCGGCCTCATCACGCTGGCGGTCCTTGTCGTCAACGCGACAAACCTGAGCGCCTACGCCGAGCCGACCTTGCCTGGCGGCGCCCTGCGCGCGATCTGGCTGGGCGCAATTGTGTTCTGGCTGGCGCTGATGATGTATCTTTGGCCCATCTACTATGCGTTGGAAGAGCCGAGCGTGATTGGCGCGCTGAGGAACGCCGCGCTTATGATCTTGCTGAATCCCGTCTATACCCTGCTCAACCTCGCTGGAATTGGCGCGCTGGCCGGGCTGAGCATGGCGCTGCCGCCCTTTGCCTTGCTGCTGGCATTCAGCTTCTCCGCGCTCGTCAGCACAGTCGCCGCGCGCGACCGGCTGGCCGCCGCCGGCCATCACGCGAGCTAAGTCAGGGCGTTATTTAGCTAGAGTTCAAGCTACAATACGCGGCGCTGTCAGACCACAGCCGCTCGGCGGCAGCGAATACGGCTCGCGCGCCCGGGAGGAATTCAGGCGCGCTTGGCCGCCGCAGACCAGGGTTTGACACAGATGGGAGCTTATGCCGACGATCAAAGATGTCGCCAAAGTGGCGGGCGTGTCCATCGCCACCGTGTCCTATGCGCTGAACGACCGGCTTGATATGATCAGCGAGCAGACGCGCGAGCATGTGCTCAGCACGGCGCGCGAAATGGGTTATCGCCCCAACATCGCGGCGCGCAACCTGCAAGCCAATCGCGCCGGTTTGATTGGCTACGCCTGGCATATTGCGCCGGAAGCATTGGAGTCATCGCCGATGATGGCGCAATTCATGTTTTACCTGGCGCAAGCGGTCGAGGCGGCCGGGTATCATATGCTGACCTTCACCCACCCGCCTGAAAACCCGATTGCGGTCTATGACGAATTGATTCGCTCGGGGCGCATTGACGGCTTTGTATTGGCGGAGACTCGGCAAGCCGATCCGCGCGTGGCGTTTCTCCTGGATAGTGATGTGCCCTTCGTCAGCTTTGGGCGCACCAACAATACCTGGGAGTTTCCCTGGGTCGATACGGATGGCCGCGCTGGAATGCGCCGCGCGGTCGAATACCTGGCCGGCATGGGGCATCAGCGAATAGCCTTCATGGGCTGGCCCAGCGATTCGCTGAGCGGCAACGATCGCCTGGCGGGCTACCTGGAAGGAATGCAAGTCCTCGAACTGCCCGTCGAAGGCGCCTTTCTCTATCAGTCGGATTACCCCAATGGGCAGATCGACCACATCCTCGCCGCGTGGGAAGCGCTGTCCGCGGATGACCGACCAACTGCGGTTATCGTCATCGCCGATTACATCGCCATCGAAGTCATACGGGCGGCGGAGCGGCACGGATTCAAGGTGGGTAAGACGCTTTCGGTCGTTGGCTTTGACGGCATACCCATCGGGCGGGTGATTCAGCCGGGCCTGACCACGCTGCATCAGCCGATGAAAAGTATCAGCCACGCGCTTTTGGATCTGTTCAAGGACAGCTTGACCGCCGATGGACGCGGCGGCAGGTCGCGCTTGATCGCGCCCGAGCTAATCATTCGCGATTCGAGCGGACCGCCCCAAGCCGAGTGAGAATGCGCTCAACGCGCGCCGTTTTCAGCCCATCAGGCAGGTGAATATCCGCGTGCCCGACCTGCGCATAGCCGATGCCAACGGTGCAACAGCCGGCAAGTTTCGCAGCATCCACACCCGCCTCGGCATCTTCGAAAACCACAGCAGACCCGGGCGCGACGCCCAGCTGGTCCGCCACCCAGATGAAGAGGTCGGGGCTGGGTTTGGGCTCGTTGACTGAGTGCCCGTCGCCGATCACATCAAAGCGCCGCGTCAACTCTAGCCGATCGAGTACGAAGCGGGCGTTCCTGCTGGCCGATGCGATGGCCAGCTGCAAGCCTGCGCCATGCGCCTCGTCGAGAAATCCCGTGACGCCGGGGAGTATGTCAGCGGGCGTGAGCCGCGGAAGATAGTCCTGATAGTAGCTGTTTTTGCGCGCCATCCACTCGTGGGCTTGCGCCCGCGTGATTTCGCGCCCGTTCAGCAGCCGCCGCAAGCTCTCCCTGCGCGAGACGCCGCGCAGCGCCTCATTGTCCGCGCGTGTGAAGGGGATGCCCGTTTCGTCCGCCAGGCGTTTCCAGGCGCGAAAGTGATATTCGGCGGTATCGGTGACGACGCCGTCGAGGTCGAAGACGAAGGCGTGTATGGGCATGGCGAGATTCTCACCTGTTGACCGGGTCAGGCTATCACTGTCTATCTCAGTGGGCAAGTCGGCAGGCGTTGTTTTGCTGATCCAAAAGCGGGTGGCGCCCGCCCGGGCGAAGGCGGGGGCGTTCGTGACGCCTATAGCCCCGCTGCCTCGCGATTGCATTTTCGCAGCAAGCGCCGCCGGGCTTTGATGAAGTTCAAGGTGAAGCGGGCAACAATAAACGTGGGATCGGCATGGGACATATCATGTGGAACTACATCATCATGACGAAACCCGGTCGGCTAAAATCTCAGCGTCCATCTGCCTCCCGTCAGACTTGAAAGCGCTGCCTGGGAGAATATCTCTTACTCCATCTCCCAAACCACTCCCCGAAGTATCCTGACGACAGGACAGGTTTTGAAAGCCGCCGCCGACTGATTTTACCCCACCCCCC
>CAZWCV010000145.1:7727-8873 GCA_964632725.1 uncultured Anaerolineaceae bacterium | reverse complement strand
TAGTGACCTTGAGACTCTGCGCCAGAATCGGGTCGGAAACCAGTTTCTCGAAGTGGGCCAGTCCAATGAACCGCGGCGCTGATAAAAAATTCCACTTGTGAACGGTCAAGTAGCCGGCGACCATAGCTGGACCCAACCACCAGATCAGGAAGCCCAGAATAAAGGGCATGATGAAGAGATAACCCATCAAGGTGCGGCGCTGCTTGAGCGTCAACCGATTATATTGTCGGATCAGCCAAAAACCCGGTTCTGCTTCCCGTTTCGCCGTTAGCGAAGTCATCACGACCTAAAGTTAATCTATCCAACAGACAGGTGAAGCGGGAGAGATTCTGATCTCTCCCGCCCGGACAGATGTCAAGCCTTTTGAATCACAGTAGCGCCAATTTAGCGCGGCGCCCCAGTGCGCGTTACATATCTTCCTTGGCCGCCGTCAAGATCTCGTTTGCCGCGCGAACGGCGTCAGGCATGACATCCACTGCCATTTCGCCGTTTGCCAGCGCCTCAAAAGCCGGATTGATATAGTCGTTGGCCGCTTCAATGTAACCCGGTGGGATCGCTACGGCTACGCCATGCTTCGGCAGATAGTCGGTGGCAAACTGTGAGTAATTCGGCGGATGGATGCCTTCGCGTATCCAGCCCTCCAAGCCTTCTTCGGTCAGCATGGCGGACTGGTTCGGGATCCACAAGCCGATCTTGCAGAAATGCTCCTGGTAGAAGGGCGTCGCCAGGAAACGCACCCAGCGCCAGGCTTCCTCAGGATGATCCGTGGACGACAGCACCGAGTGGAAATGCGCCTGCATGATGCTGGCGGGCTGCGCCATCTTCGGCAGCGCGCCAGTACCCATAGCGACATTCATCAGCGACGGGTTCATCCAAGAAAGCGCCCATGATCCGTCCACCGCCATAGCCAGACGGCCCGTATCGACCATCTGCACATTATTCATGCCCAGGCTGGCCAGGGCGGCGCTGCGAGGCGCGACATGATGCTTGTACACTAGATCAGAAATGCGCTGCAAACCCTCCATCGCTTCCGGTGAGTCGAGCCCGATCAGCCCCTCCTCAGTGAGAAATTCGGCGCCGTTGGCATGGGCAGCTAGCCCCAGAGGCATCAACCAGAAGGGCCAGTCAACCGCCCATTGAAAGATG
>CAZWCV010000145.1:6077-7664 GCA_964632725.1 uncultured Anaerolineaceae bacterium | reverse complement strand
CTCGCTATCGAAGCCGGCATCGCCCGGATGACGACCGCTGCTGTCCTTGGTGAAGACCTTGCAGATCTCCAGGAATTCTTCCCATGCCCAAATCTCATCGTCCTGGAAACCCGGTGGTGTGATTCCAGCCTCGTCAAACATTTCGGCATTGTAGTAGAAGTGATGGGCCACCCAAGTGGAGCCGATGCCGTACCAGCGCCCGTTGACCTCACAGCGATTGGACTCTTGCGGCTCAATGAAATAATCAGGCTGCCCCAAAAGGGGATCGTTCTTGACCAAGTCGGTAATATCCATCAAAGCGCCGCCTACAGCCAAAGTCTCGTAGTTGTCGGACAGAATAAAGCCGGTGTCCGGCGCAGTGCCAGCGGCGAAGCTCGAAAGCAGAATGCGCCCGTATTCGCCCGCATCCGGTGTATGCTGCCACTCGACGGCGATATCTGGGTTCTCTTCCATGAAGACTTCGATAGCTGCCCTCACCCCCTCATCTTCGGCGACGCCGCCCCAGCCGCCAAAGGTGATATTGGTGACATCCTGCGCCAGGACCGGCGGCAGATAGCCAAGCTGCGACAGCATAGCCGCCGCCGTTGCTGACCCACCCGTCAACTTCAAGAACTCTCTACGTGAAATACTCATGTTTGTCTCCTTACAAACCAATCTCGATAAACGATAGACCGGCCGCCTACAGGTTCAGTTGCGCCCGGGCGCATTCCTCACCGGTCTGCAAAGTATATCCCCCCCCCCGCGCTAAATACAAGCAAATCGCTCACAGAATTCTTGCGGAAACCGTTGACACTCTCTCATTCTCCTTAACATGACCGCAGCCAAACGCGTATCGCCCGAAAACGAAATGTAGACTCCGCAACCTGCTCGCGACTGTGAAATCGATACAAGGCTGAATTTTCCGGCGACGGCTCAATTCGCAGCGCCTCGCCCTCTATCACGGCGACGCCTCCGAACAATTCGCCATCGAAAATCGCCTCGAGTTCCGCTGTCGATGGAATACAGACATTCGCCAAACGCGGACCATTATCGGCTTCTTCCAGGCAATAGATCAGCGGTCCCCGCTGCAAAGCGACCTGCCCCGCCACTTGCCTGATTTCACGATGCGGCAGCACACGCTCAACCGGCATCGCCAATATCAGTTCGATCTTGTCGCCATCGGACCACTCGCGCGATACCAGGGCATAACCCTTTTCCACCGAAACCGCCTGTCTCACTCCGTTCAAGGACAAGACAAATTCGCCGCACCAGTCCGGAATCCGCAGCGCCAACTCGAAAGTCACGGGCTGCTCAGCATTGACCTGAAATGCGATAGTCCCGTCCCAGGGGTATTTCGTATTCTGCGCCAGCTCCAGGGGCTGTCCAGCGATTTCGAGCGCGACTGTGTTGTCATGATATAACTGGACATACACGCGGTCGCCGGCTTGCGAATAAGTATACTCGCCGATGCTCGCGATCAGGCGCGAGATATTCGGCGGGCAACAGGGGCAGAAGAACCAATCCACGCGCCTGAAGTGGCCGCTTTCGAGGATGCCGCTCCAGCGCCCCATCGGATTGACGCCGGGGTAAGCCGCCAGCGGATTGGCA
>CAZWCV010000145.1:0-6067 GCA_964632725.1 uncultured Anaerolineaceae bacterium | reverse complement strand
TGGTCACCGCTATAGGAGAGCCCGCTCAAACTGCTGTTGTAAATGGCGCGTTCCATGATGTCAATGTAGCGGCTGTCCGGATCAAGGTGAAACATGCGCTGCGCCCAGAACGCCAGCGCGATAGCGGCGCAGGTCTCGGCGTAAGCGGTCTCGGTAGGCATATCGTAAGCGAAGGTGAAGCCCTCGTTGGAATGCGACGGGCCGATTCCGCCGTGGATATACATCTGCTTCTGCGTCAGGTCGTCCCATAGCAGCTTTGACAGGCGAAGCAGGTCGTCATCGGCGGTCTCGAGCGCGACATCGGCGATGCCGGCATACAAATAGCAAGCGCGCACGGCATGGCCATTGGCCTCGGTCTGCTCGCGCAAGGGCGCATGGGCTTGACAATAGCGGTAGGTCTGCGCCCAGAAGTCCTCGCGCTTTTCGCCGCGCCGGGCCGCTTCAATATCGAAGTAGTGCGGCGCCTGACCGCGTTCGTCGATGAAGTAAGCGGCGAGGTTCAGCCAGCGCTGCTCGCCCGTCTGGCGATGCAATTTCACCAGCGCCAACTCTAGTTCCGGGTGCCCGGGGTAACCGCGCAGTTTTCCCTCCTCAGCGCCAAAGGTGGCGTCGATATGCTCGGCGAAGCGCGTGAGCACATCCAACAGCTTGCGCTTGCCGGTCGCCTGGGCGTACGCCACCGCCGCTTCGATCAGGTGCCCGGCGTTGTACATCTCATGCCAGTCGCGCAGGTTGGCCCATTTGCCTTCGGGATCCAACACTGGAAAGTAGGTATTGAGGTAGCCGTCGTCTTGCTGGGCGCCGGCGACGGCGTCGATGAGCGCGTCAGCCTGTGCCTGCAATTCCACGTCCGGATGCGTGGCCAGACTGTAGGCGACCGCCTCCAGCCACTTGCCGCTGTCCGAGTCCCAGAACATGTGAACCGTTGAACGCTCCTTGGGCAAGGCGTGGGTACGCACCATCGACCAGGCTTTGATACGTCCGGTGTCTTCCAGCTGTCGGTAGATGGCGGGAATCGTGCGTTCCCGATTGACCGCCTGCCGCTCGGCCCAGAAACCGCTCGTTATCGCTACCTGGCTGATTGGCGCGGGTGAAATTCGCTTTCGTGCCGGATCAATCACTGGTCCTCTCCCTTCGCGGACTCAAACTGACTACCCCGTTTCTAAATTCGGTTGCCGCCAAATATATCGCATTCGGCCAACGCTGCCTACAAGTTTGCCAATTTTCATCACATCAATCGCCATCAGCGCGAACAGCGACCTTCGCAAACGATCGCCTCGCTGCCAAGTTTGTGGTCGTGTCCGCTCTCCTGTATACTTCGCATCACGTTGCGCGCTACATGCGCAGTGGCCCTCCATCGACGCAAGTCCTGTTCGAGATACAACTGCGCAGGCCGAAGAGCGCGAGAACGAAGGGAAACCACCATGCCTAGACGACTGGCTATGACGGGGCTTTACGAGGCAAGCGTGCTGGAGTACGAAGACTGCGCGCTTGAGCCGTATGAGGTATTGATTCGCACCGAGTTCGCTTCGGGCAAGCACGGCACGACCTTTGCCATGCTGGACGGCCGCAGCTTCGCCGGCAAGCGCTTTGATAGCGAGCGCCATATCTTCCTGGATGCCGGCGATGCGGGCGCTATCCGCCGCCCTAGCCCAGAGAGCCCGTGGAACACCGGCACAAGCGGGCTCGGAGTGGTCGAAGCCGTTGGCGCCGCCGTAACGAATCATGCGCCGGGCGACCGCGTGGTCGGCCTGATGGATATCCGCGAGACAAATATATGCCACGAGAATCAGGTCTGGCCATTGGGCGACATTGAACCGCTAGTCGCGCTCTGCCTGGAGCCGGCTTACGTTTCCATCCATTGCATCCGCGAGTCCAACTTGCGTTACGGCGATCGCGTGGCCGTCATCGGATTGGGCGCGCTTGGGCTGCTGGCCGTCAGTATCGCTCGGGAGGCGGGCGCGGAAACGATCATCGCTGCCGACCTCTTGCCGCAGAGACGGGCCCTCGCCGCAGACTACGGCGCCGATCACACGGTTGATCCTCGCGCAGGCGACCTGGCGCTGCTTGCACGCGATTTGACCGACGGCATGGGCGTCGACATCGCCATTGAGCTGACCGGCGCCTACATCGGGCTCAACACGGCGATCAGCTGTACGCGCGTGGGCGGCTTGATTTGTTCTGCGGGTTTCTATCAAGGTGAAGCGCAGGGGCTCTACCTGGGCCGCGAATGGCATCATAATCGCCTGACAATGATCGTGCCGCACGGTTGTGGCTACGGGCATGAACCACGCGATTATCCCTACTGGGACAGCCAGCGCGCCTATCGCGCCCTCTTATCCATGATGCGCCGCGGACGCCTGAATTGCCACGGATTGATCAACCGGGTGTATTCGCTGGAAGACGCGACCCAGGTGTTCCAGCACATTCGACAGCAGCCGGACCAGCTGATCAAATTCGCGGTTGACTTTAGTCGCTGACGATAGGACTAGAACTTCACGCCGCCCTGCGTCAGCCCCTCGACAAAGCGGCGCTGCAGCGCGAGGAAGAGTATCAGCACCGGCGCGATCATCATAAAGGCGCCCGCGCTGGTCAAAGCCCAATCGCGTCCGAAGCGGTCGGTGAACTTGAAATAGCTGGTGGTGACTGGGAACATTTCAGGTTTGTGAACAAAGATCAGCGCAACTTGAAATTCACTCCAGATACCCAAGCCCACGACGAGGCCGACAGTCAAGAAACCGGGCCAAGCCAAAGGCACAATGATTCGGAGCAGCACCTGCAGTTCGTTCGCCCCATCAACCCGCGCCGCGTCCTCCAACTCCACCGGCAGGCCGATCAAATACGAGCGCAGCAAGAATATCGAAAAGGGCGCGTTTAGCGCGGTATATATCAGAATGAGTCCGTGGTAGGTATTGATCAAACCCAACTGCCGCCACAAGAAAAACAGCGGCACCAGATACAGCCAAATCGGGACGGTCGAGGCCACCAGCAGGTAGATCATGACGAAGTTGGCGCCAGGCGGATTCTTGCGCGCCAGGCTATATGCCGCCAGCCCACCAAGCACCAGTTCGGCGGCGACTGTGCCAATGACCAGGATAACGCTGTTCTTGAAAGTGCGGCTGAACTCGCCCTTTTCCCAAGCGTTGCCGAAATTGTCCAGATGGACTTGCCGCGGCAGTCCCAGCGGATTCAGGGCGATCTCGGAATTCGACTTGATGGAGTTCAGGCCCAGCAAGACCACCGGCCCCAGCGAAAACACCACCAGGATGGACAGAAAGAAGTGATTAAACGCGTTGCTCTCACGCTGTTTGCGGAAGAGAAAGAACTCTTGTCTCGCCCTCATATTTCCCATCCTCGTTTGCGCAACAAGGCAAAGACGCTGACGATAAGCCCGGCGAAGATACAAATGGTAATGCCTTGCGCCGCGGCGTATCCGGCCTCAAAACGCTGGAAGGCGTTTTTGTAGATGTCGATGCCCAGAACTTCGGTCGCCCCGGCCGGGCCGCCACCGGTCAAAATGAAGATGTAGTCAAAAACCAGGAAGGCCCAAATCATGACCATCATCATCATAAACAGGACGACGGGCCGAATACCCGGCAAGGTGACGTGCCAGAATTCTTCCCAACGGCTGGCGCCATCGACCTTGGCCGCGTCGTACAAGACCGGATCGATGCCTTGCATGGCGGTGAGGAATAGCACCATCAGGAAGCCCCAGAAGTGCCAGTTGTCCGCGAACGCGATGGCCCAGAGCGCCGTATCGGACTGGCCAAGCAAGGCCTTGTCATACCCGACCAGCGTTGGCAAACCGAAGCGCGGATTATAAAGGTATCGCCAAATCGTCGCCGTCACCACGCTGGGCAAGATAAAGGGCAGGAACAGCGCCGTGCGATAGAACATAGCGCCGCGCCTGACCTTGGCCAGCAAGCTCGAGCCGAAGAGCGCAAATACAAATGGCACGGTAATGAAGAAGAGCATCCACTGGATATTCCGCGACAGCGCGTCCAGATGACTCTGGTCTTCGAAGAACATCTCTTCAAAGTTACGCAGGCCGATAAACTCGGCTTCACCGATGCCAGACCAGTCGGTGAAGGAATAGTAGACGCCCTGCGTCGCCGGATACACCACAACAAAGGCATGCAAGCCGAGAATCGGCAGCATAAACAGCCAGGGGACGACCCAATAGCGCATGACGCGGTAACGGGTCCAGTATTCGCGATTGAAATTCAGTCTGCCAAGCATAGCTTTTACGCAGCCGCCGCTCTGTGACGCCCAGTCAATGTTAGGGGTTGGTGTTCCAGTCACATCTACACTGGAACACCAAAGCGATACCTGCTGTCTTAGCGCGCGGGGATCGGCGGAATCAAGCCGTCAGCGAATTCTTCTTCGAATTCCGACTGCATGCCGGCCAGGTAATCCTCGACCGAGATCTGATCATCGTAGACGCGCGTGATCTGCTCCCAGAGCCAGACGTTGGTGCGAGCGGGCCAGAAGCTCCAACTGGTATAGCCAACGTTGCCGGCGGCGGATGCCTTGCCAAACTCCTGATACAAGCGCGCTTCACGCTCATCCGCTTCGGCGAAGACATCACCCTCGTAAATCAGCGGCGCGGGCGCGTTTCCGCAAGCCGCATGTGATGCCGCCTGGAAGCTCGTGCTGTAGTAGTGATCGAGTACGGCGGCGGCCGCGTCGGGATTCTCAGTCGCGGAGCTGACGCCCCAGCTCGAGCCGACGCCGATGATAAAGTGGGGCTCTTCGGAGAAGCTGGTCGGGAAGGCGAACCAGTCCCAGTCGTTCATATTGCCAGCCGCTTCGCCGAAGAAGTCGCGCTGATAGTTATCCAGCATCCAGGTGCCTTCAAAGCTCATGGCGATTTCGCCCGTGCCGAAAAGCGCATGCGCCGAGTCGAACGTATCCGAGAAAAACAGGTCCAGGCTGCCCATGAACCAGCCGCCTTGCACGATGTCTTTCAGGGCTGTGATCGCCTCGACAAAAGCCGGATCGGTCCAGGGACGTTGACCCGTCAGCGCCTCGTATACTTTTTCAGGCCCGGCGTGATGGCTGAGGAAGACGCTAACCGCCCATTCATAGCAAGGCGCGCATTCGCCAAAGGCCGGCCCCATTACGACCAGCCCAGCCTCCTGAATGGCGTCTGCCAAGGCGTAGAGCTCGTCCATCGTCGTGGGGATTTCCCAGCCGTTTTCTTCGAATACGGTCTTGTTGTAATACATGATGACTGTCTCAAGCTCCTCCGACAGGCTGTAGAGCGAGCCTTCAACCCGGCCCAGATCAAGCGCCCAGGGAGCGAAACGATCATCCCAGTTGTACTCGTCGGCGTAGTGATCGAGCGAGAGCAGCAGACCAGCATTGGCCAATTCCAGCATGAAGGACGGCCCGTGCGAGAAGGTGATATCAGGCCCCGCGCCACCCTGCAAGGCTGTTCGCTGCGCATCAACCAAACCCGTGCCCGGCTGCAAAACGACCTCAATGGAAATGTCGTCGCGCGGGAAGGTGTCCACCAACAAGTTTGACCAGCACGTGCCGGTGTCATCGTCAGCGGCCCAGATCGTGACCGAATTGTCTTGCGCTGAAGATGCGCCGACGACTAGAGCCAGAATCAGCGCCAGCAGCGCGAAAATGGAAGTTCTTATCTTCATCATTTTATGTATTTCTCCTTTGCCTTTTCGAGGCGTCTACAGGTCCGACGACTGGTTTCCAGTGAAATATCAGTTTCTCGCAAATCCCCCCTTTCTTGTATTCGCAGCTTGCACATGGAGAAAGCACTGAGCCGTTACCAGGCGCGCCAGCGGACATCCAATCCTATCGGAAACGGACTCCGGCAAAAGCCAAATGTCCAGCGATTAACAAAGAGTATATCCCTTGCGCAGATTCTGTCAAAATATCGGCCCGATTCTATACAAAGGGCCGCGGCCCCAAAAATGCAAAATGCCTCTTGCAGTGGGCTGCGTAAGGCATCGGGAGTGAGTGATTCTCTGTAGCCCCTACGGGACTCGAACCCGTGTCTCCACCTTGAAAGGGTGGCATCCTAGGCCGCTAGACGAAGGGGCCA
>CAZWCV010000144.1:0-8991 GCA_964632725.1 uncultured Anaerolineaceae bacterium | reverse complement strand
CGCCCGGCTACGTCTACGCCTATTCCTTCGGCGAGCTGCTGGTGCTGTCGCTCTACCGCATCTATCAGGAAGAGGGCTCCGATTTCGTGCCCAAGTACATTGAGCTGCTGGCCGCCGGCGACTCGGATTACCCCGACCGGCTGCTGGCGAAAGTCGGCGTGGACATCAACGACCCGGGCTTCTGGCAAAAGGGCATTGATGTGATCGAGGAGTGGGTGGCGCAGGCGGAGTCGCTGGCGCGACAATTGTATCCCGACAAGTTTGCCCAGGCCGACGCATGACAGCGGGCTATTCGGGTACGCCCCTGGTCAAGAAGCTGGGCGTCAAAAGCGGCAACCGCATCGCGCTGCTGAATGCGCCGGCGGGCTATCTCGACCTGCTCGGGGAGCTGCCGGCTGATGTGAGAGTCGACAGCGAACTCGCTGGCGCTGATTACGACTTTGTGCAGGCCTTCTACGTCTGTCGCGCTGATTACGAAGCCAGCTTCCCGCGCCTGAAAGCCGCCATCCACAAGGGCGGCATGGTCTGGGTATCCTGGTACAAGAAAGCCGCCAAAATGCCCACCGACATCAACGAAGACGTCGTGCGTGAAGTGGCGCTGGCCGGCGGCCTGGTCGATGTCAAAGTCGCCGCCATCGAGGCGCAATGGTCGGGGCTGAAGCTGGTTTACCGGACGCGTGATCGCTGAGTGTAATAATGGGCGAAGTGCTGGAACTTTCACAAGCGCAGGGTCTGCGAGATAAACTGCGCCAGGCCGGCCAGACCCTGGTCTTCACCAACGGCCACTTTGACTTGCTTCATATCGGCCACCTGGATTATCTGGAGAAAGCCGGCCAGCTGGGCGACGCGCTCTTTGTCGGCGTCAACGGCGATGCCTCGACAAGACGACTCAAAGGGCCCGGGCGTCCCCTCGTGCCCGAGGCCGAGCGGGCGCGGCTGCTGGCGGCGCTGGCGCCGGTCGCGGCTGTAATCATCTTCGAGGAAGACACCGCCGATAACCTGCTGCGGGCGCTGCAGCCGGACATCTACGCCAAAGGCGGCGACTACGAAAACAAACCGCTGCCCGAGCGCCCCACTGTCGAAGCCTACGGCGGCCGCGTCGAACTGATCGAATACCTGCCCCAGCACAGCACGACTCGCCTCATCAAACGCACGCGCGGCCTGCAGGAATAGCCTGGCGAATGCACCTATACCAGGATGCGTAGGGGCGAGCTATCAGCTCGCCCGCTTGGGCGGCGTGTCATATAACGGGCGACATACTATGTCGCCCCTACATTGTCGACTTGGGGTGGGGTAGATTTTCTTAGGTCAAGCGGTTGTAGAACTCGACCACCATCTGAATGTCGATCGGCGTCTGCACTTCGCCTTCTTCGGGCACGCGGTCGAGCGTCACGCGGAAATTCTCTTTGTCGACCGTCATGTAGGGCGGGAAATAAGCTGTCTGCTGAATCCATTCCTGGATGTGCACATTCTTCTTCATCTTGTCGGTGACTTCGATGACGTCATGGGCGCGCACCTGATACGAGGGCAAGTTCACGCGCCGGCCATTGACCAAAATATGCCCATGCCCCACGATCTGCCGCGCCGACCAGATGGTCGCCGCCAGGCCGGAGCGGTAGACGATATTGTCCAGCCGCCGCTCCAGCAAGCTGAGCAGGTTGACGCCGGTCGGGCCCGCCATCAGCGCCGCCTTCTTGTAGTAGTTGCGCAGCTGCCGTTCGCGCAAATTGTAGATGAAAGACAGCTTCTGCTTCTCGTCCAGCTGCAGCGCGTAATTGCTGCGGCGGCCGGAGCGGAAGGACTTCTCGCGGCCGTGCTCCCCGGGCGGGTAAGCGCGGTTTTCCAGGATGCGCGAATACTTGGGGCGCGGCACCAGCAACTCGCCAAAGCGGCGCTGGGGTTTGGCTTTTGGTCCGTGATACGATGCCATAGGCTGACAATTCCTCTTCAAATGCGGCGCAATTTAAGCCCGCTGACTCTCAGAAATCGGGCATACAGTGTAGCGGAATGCGGGCGCAATGCTAGGGCGAGTTTGTTGGCCCCCACCCCCAAACCCCCTCTCCCATAAAGAGGGAGGGGGCTTAAGCGCAGCATATTCGCGGCTTTTCTCCCCTTCCCTCATTTTGGGGAAGGGGCCGGGGGATGGGGGCTAAGCCGGCTGATTTTCCAGGCGGCCCAGCCAGTAATGCACATCAAAGGTCTCATCGCCGGACAGAAAGCGCCACAGCTTGATGCGGTTGACGATCTCCAGCCGGCCCGCCGCCGCTTCAAACCAGGGCTCCTGCTTGGACAGGATGCCCTGCACGTCGTCCGTCCGCGGGAAGCCGCTGTGGATCTCTTTGGGCGCGGCGTAGTCATCCGCCAGATCGTCGGTATTCCACAGCCGCAGCTGCCGCACGACCGGGTTGAGGCGCAGCTTGAACATATAGCGCCGGCGGTCGGTCTGGTTTTGGCGGCCGCAATGCCAGATGCCGTGATGCAGCGCCAAGACCGAGCCGGCTTTGCAGACCATCGGGATCTGCCCGCGCATATTCTGGTAAGCGGCTACGTCCATCTCGTTGACGCGCCGGAAGTGGCTGCCCGGCAGCAGCAGCGTCCCGCCCATCTCCAGCGGCACATCGTGCGGGAAATACATCAACTGGATATCGAAGTGCGTGCGGCAGTCGATGATCGAATCGGCGTGCAAACCCTGCGCTTTGCCTTCGTTGGGCTCGCGCACGTGAATGGCGTCATGATCAAAAAGCGGGTCCTCGCCGACCAGGCTGGCGATCAAGCCCTGGATCTGCGGCAGGTCCAGCAGCCGGCGGATGGGCGTACCGTGATAGCACTCGGACAAAGGCGTGCCGGCGCGGTGTCCTTTGATCTCCTGCTGGTCGATGCCGCGCATGACCGCCTGGTTGATCTCGTCCGGAACCAGCTCGTCAAAACGCAGGAAGCCGCGCGCCACGAATTCCGCCATCTGATTCGATGAGAGCAAGTACTTTTTGTCAATCATGCTTGTATGTCCTCCAGTTTTTCAAAGAGAAAGCCGTATTTCATGAATGAGGTGGTGTATTCTTCGCCCGGGTAGGGCGGGATGAGCACCGGATGCTGGATCAGGCGCCAGCCGTCCTTCAGCGCGTCCAGCCCGGTTTCATAGGGCGGCTCGCTGTTGTCGCCGGTGGTGAATGAGTCCTTGCCGGTACCGTCATAGATGGACCAGCCCAGCACGCGGCTGTCCAGGGCGGAAGTGTGTAGATAGAGGGTCAGGACTTTCTGTCTTAATGTCGCGGCCATTTCGTTCCCTTCGCTTTCGAGTTCAACACGAAGAGAATCCTACCGCATTAGCGGCGCAGGGACAAACTGAATCTGTGCTTTAGACGGAGGAATTCAGTCGTCACTCTGCACATCGATGATCAGCTTGGTATCGGGATAATCCGAGCGTTCGCGGAAGTACTTGATGACGGCGTCGCCGATCACCTTGGCTTTGGCCGCCATCGCTGCGCTCTTCACCGCCCAGCCGACCAGCGGGATGATGCCCACAACTTCGGCGATGACGCCGCCGGCGATGGCGCTGCCCACCGCGCCGGAGAGAATTGACAGCAGATGCTCCATATCAAAGGCGTTGACACCGTACGCGCCCGCCACCTGGTGGATCATGGCGGTATCAGCCGCGGTCAGGAAAAAGGCGCTGCCGGGGATCCAGCCGGTAAGCGCGGCCCCTGTCGTCCAATTGTTCACCAGTTTCTGCGCTTCGCGGTCGGCGTCTTGCAGTGATTTCGACATTTCTCTCCACCATTGGATTGGTTACACTATTGCTATTGTCATTCACTTGTCATTACGCAAATCGAGAATTGAAGTTGCTGAGCGTCTCCCCCAATAGCCTGGCTGAGATGATTGGATGAAGATCTTGCTGCTCAGCGACCGGATTCCGCCCGAGGGCCGCGGCGGGGCGGAGGCCGTCGTCTGGCGGCTGGCGCGGGGACTGGCAGCCGCGGGGCACGAGCTGCATATTGCCGCCAGCACAGCCGGCGCGCCCTTTGAAGAAACGCGCGACGGCATCCCGACTTATCACCTGCGCGCCAAATATCCCGAACGTTTTCGCGCCTGGCTGTCGCTTTGGAATCCGCTGACTGCCGGCCGCCTGCGACGCTTGCTGCAACGCTTGCAGCCGGATGTCGTCAATGCCCACAACATTCACTCGCACCTGACTTATCATTCGCTGAAACTGGCGCATGCCGCCGGCTGCGGCGTCGTCTTCAGCGCGCACGACGCCATGCCGCTTGTCTATGGCAAGCTGCCGGCGACGCTGGATGGACGCGAACTGCGAGCGCCCGGCGACTACCGCCTGCCCGCCGGCTACAACCTGCGCCAAAATCGCTTCCGCTACAATCCCTGGCGCAACAAGCTGATCCGGCGCCATCTGGAGCGCCACACGCATATCCGCACCGCGCCCAGCCAGGCGCTGGCTGACGCCTTCGCCGACAACGGCATGCCGCCGCTGGAAGTCGTGCGCAACGGCATCGACCTGGACGACTGGCGCCCGCCGGCTGAATCCGTGGTCGCTGATTTGCGCGCGCGGCTGGGCTTGCCGGGCAAAGGCGTCATTCTGATCGCCGGCCGCTTGACCCGGGATAAGGGCTTGCGGCAGATGCTGCTGGCGCTTGACCGCCTGCGCGAGCCACTGCCCGAGGTCCGCCTCCTGATTCTCACATCGCGCGATTTCGCGGCGCAGCTGCCCGCGGACCTTGACCATCTGTGGCCACACATTACAATCGGTGGCTGGCTGAGCGGCGCGGAACTGCGCGCGGCCTATCAACTGGCGGACGTAGTGGCTTCGCCCTCAATCTATGTCGACCCCTTTCCGACAGTCAACCTGGAAGCCATGGCGGCCGGCAAGCCGGTGGTCGCCACTTGTTTCGGCGGCTCGCGCGAAGTCGTCCTGGACGGCGAGACCGGCTTCATCGTGAACCCGCTGCAAGTCGATGCTTTGGCCGGGCGAATTCGGCAGTTGCTCACGGACGACGCGCTGCGCGCCGCCATGGGCGAACGCGGCCGCGCACGGATACTGGCGCATTTCTCGCTGACGCGGCAGGTGAATCAGATGGCGGAAATCTACCATAAAGCCATGAAAGCGAGGCGCCAGTGAAACTCAAGCCCGGCTCGGTATTGTCGAGCGAAACGCATCGGCTGACTTCGGCCGCCGGGCGCGAATACCGCATTAGCGTCGCGCTGCCGCTGGCTTACGACGCTTCGCCCGACGACGCCTGGCCCTTTAGCGACTCGCCGGCCCGCTGGCCGACCGTCTATGTACTCGATGGCAATTGGTACTTCGGCCTGGCCACCGACGTCGTCCGCCACATGTCCTGGTGTGGCGGCACATCGGACGCGATCGTGGTCGGCATCGGCTACGACGAAGTTGACGACCCGCGCGAGGCTTGGCGTACGGCTTTCACCCGCCGCAACCTGGACTTGACGCCGACTCGCGACCCGGCTGAAGAGCAGACCATGGCGCAGCGCTTTAATCGACCCGTGCCCACCGGCGGCGCGGAGGGCTTTCATCGCTTTATCAGCGTCGAACTGACAGCCTTCATCGAGAGCCGCTACCGCGCCGACGCCTCGCAGCGTACGCTAATCGGGCACTCATACGGCGGTCTCTTCGCCGCCTACAGCCTCTTCCTTGCACCCGGACATTTTCAAAACTACGTCATCGGCAGCCCGACCCTGGCTTTCGGCGATCGCTACCTCTTTCGGCAGGAGGCGCAGTTTGCGCGCGAGATAGATCGCTTGCCGGCCCGGGTCTTCCTGTACGCCGGCGACGAAGAGTTCCTCAACGACACGACCTTGACGGATACCATTCGTTTCGGGGCAATCCTGCGCAGTCGCAACTACCGTGATTTGGAATTGACGAGCGAGTTTTTCCCGGCGCACGATCATTGCGCCGTGGCCGCGCCGGGCATTCACGGCGGTTTGAAATTCGCCCTGAGCAAGCGCGAAATCGAGGAGTAGATTGCATGATGCGGCATTACCGCTTTTCAGAAGCCGACGACCTCTACCGCGCCCAAGCCGCGCTGATGCAATGGACAGCCGAAGCCGGCGACTGCAATTATTTGCACAAGGGCGATGTCGGCCACCAGCTCTTCAACACCTGTTACGGCTACGACAAAAGCGAAGTCTTCCGCTATTGGCTGGGCGCCGACGGCGAACTGGTCGCTTTCGTCCTGCTGGCGCCGCATTGGGAGTTCTTCAATCTGCAAGTGGCGCCCGGCCTGCGCTGCAGCGCGGATCATGTCGCCTTGTTTGAGTTCTGCGAGCGCGAGTGCCTGCGCCTGGCCAAGTTATTCAATGCCGGCCTCAAAGACTTGTACGTTGAAGCCTGCGACTGCGACCCGGCCTATTGCGCCTTCGTCGAGGCGCGCGGCTTCCAGCGCGAGAAAAGCGGTATGACCTTGACGCGCCGCGACTTGCATGACTTGCCTCCAGCCGAACTGCCGCCCGGCTTCCGCTTCCACGAGGTGACGGCGGCGGACCTGGAAGCGCTAATGGACCTGCACAATCATACCTTCGCCGACAAGTGGGATGCCGCGTCCTACGGGAATGTCTTTAACGCGCCGCACATGGAATACGAGTGGGTGGTTGTCGCGCCTGACGGGCGCTTCGCGGCCTTCGTCAACTTGTGGGTCGACCAGGTGAACCGCTCGCTTTTGTTCGAACCGGTCGGCACGCATTCCGATTTCCGCCGTCAGGGGCTGGGCAAGGCGCTGATGGTCTACGCCATGCGCCGCATGGGCGCCGAGCAGGGCATCAAATACGCCTACGTCGGCCATGAACCGGCGGACAAGAATCCGGCGTCCGGCGCGCTCTACGCGTCGCTGGGCTTCAAGCCGCTACACGAAGTCTACGACTTCAAAAAATCAGTCGGGCACACGGCGCGCAGCTTCTAGCCCGCCGCCACTATCGCCTGCAGACACACGCGGGACAATGTCGCCGCGCACGCAAGGTACTTTGTGTCTCGTTGCGATTACTCCCCTCCCCTAGCTTGCCGCTGACGACAGGACAGTTTTTTCTACCCCATCCCCGACGCTTTCCCAATGCATTAGGGAAAGGTGACTTTACAAAGAAGACCAGAATTTATCCCGAACAATCACAGAAAACATAAAATATCATCATGTTCTTTCAACGCGCTCCCCCTCCCTGACCCGTCGGATGCCCGCCATAGAGATGGCGGGACAGGGGCCGGGGGGTGGGGTAAAATCAGTCGGCGGCGGCTTTCAAAACCTGTCCTGTCGTCAGTAGCTTGCTGGGGGAGGGGGTTTGCTGCGCGCAAAGTAAACAGGAGCGTTATTTAAGGTTGACATGACGGCGCCGACCTGGCCTTCCGGAAATCTCTGTGTTCTCCGTGCTCTCTGTGGTTAGATTTACCTGTGCTGTAGTCGCCGTCAGGCTTATGCGCGCGATATTCACCACTCCCTCGACAGCGGCGCTGTTGCCTGATTTCCAACCGCTGGTAGAATAGGTCAGATTGAGCGGAGACGACCAGGAGCGATGAACTTGCAAATCTTTAATGTGCTAGGCCGGGAAAAACAGCCCTTCACGCCGATTCACGAGGGGCGGGTCGGCATGTACGTCTGCGGCCCCACCGTCTACGAACATTCGCACCTGGGCCACGCCAAGACCTACGTCTCATTCGATGTGGTGGCGCGTTACCTGCGTTATCGCGGCTTTGACCTGCTCTACGTGCAGAACATCACCGATGTCGGCCATCTGCGCGCCAATGAAGAAGACCGGGTGCTGGCGCGCGCGGCGCAGCTAAACGCCAAACCCATGCAAGTCGTCGAGACCTATACCAAGAGCTACTTCGAGGATATGGACGCGCTGGGCGTCATGCGGCCCGATATTTCCCCGCGCGCCAGTGGCCACGTGCCGGAACAGATCGAAATGATCGAAAGGCTGATCGCCGAAGGCCATGCCTACAACGTGGACGGCAATGTCTATTTCGATGTGCTCAGCGATGCCGATTACGGCAAATTGTCGAACCGGCGCGTGGAAGAGCAGCAGGACGAATCGCGCGATCTGATCGGCAGCGGCAAACGTCATCCGGTCGATTTTGCGCTGTGGAAAAAAGCCGAGCCCGAGCATATCCTGCGCTGGAACAGCCCCTGGGGCGTCGGCTTCCCCGGCTGGCATATCGAATGCTCGGCCATGGCCAAGAAATACCTGGGCGCCAACTTTGATATTCACGGCGGCGGCATCGACAATATCTACCCGCATAATGAGAACGAAATCGCCCAGAGCGAATGCGCCAACGACTGCGCCTTCGCCAATTACTGGATGCTGACCGGCAGCCTGAATGTGCTGGATCCGGACGAAGGCATCCCGGTCAAGATGAGCAAGTCGCTGGGCAACTACGTCACCATCAAAGACGCGCTTGAAGCCTACCGCCCGCAAGAGCTGCGCTATTTCATCCTGACCTCGCATTACAGCAATCCGGTGCTCTACAGCGAAGACTCGCTGGCGTCGGCCAAGTCCGGCTGGGAGCGGCTGACCAACGCCGTGCGGCTCTTGCGCCGGCAGCTGAACAGCGCCCCCGATAGCGACGCCGGCGCGGCTTTCCTGGCGCGCCTGCAGCAGGCGAAAGACGAATTCTGCACGGTCATGGACGATGACTTCAACTCGCCGCGCGGCATCGCCGTGCTGCAAGACCTGACGCGCGACGTCAACAGCCTGCTCAACAGCGGGACCGAAGTCGGCGTATCAACCTTGTCCGCGATCAACGAGACTTATGCAACGCTGGGCGGCGATGTGCTGGGTTTGGCGCCCTCGGCCGACGCGGCGGACAGCGGCGACGGCCAACGCGAGGCGGCGCTGATCGAAATGCTGATTGACATGCGGGCGCAAGCGCGCGCCAACCGCGATTACGCCCGCAGCGACGAAATCCGCGATCAACTCGCCGCATTGGGCATCCAGCTCGAAGACCGCGCCGACGGCACACTCTGGAAGCTGCAATGATAA
>CAZWCV010000143.1:0-9087 GCA_964632725.1 uncultured Anaerolineaceae bacterium | reverse complement strand
GGCGAAGAAGGTCGCGGTCAAGCCATTAGGGAAGGCGTCGGGGATATTGTCGGTGGGCATGAAGCCGTCCGTATACAGGCCCTGATAGAATTCGTAGGCTTCCATAGCTTCGGGCGTGTCGATATAACCGGCGAAGGTGGACAGATCCGGCGCGATCGATTCCCAGAGCGGCTCGCCCGGGCTGCTGGCGCTGCGGATGATCGTCCAGGTGAAGAAAGCGCCCTGCAAGGGGTTGTTGAAGCCCATCATGCCCCAGACTTCGTTGCCTTGCTCGGCCTGATGCGCGCGCACGGTGTTAACATTGTCGACGAACTCGGACCAGGTCCAGCCGTCCTCCAGCGTCGAAGGCGCTTCCACGCCGGCCGCCTCGAACATATCGACGTTGTAATACATGGCGTCGGCGGCGTTAGCCCAGGGCGCGGCGAACATGTGGCCGTCGAGCGTGACCATCTCGATCAGGTCGCCCATGAAATCGTCCAGGTCTTCCTGGCTGAACATGTCTTCAATTGGCAGCAGGGCGCCGTTGAAGGCCAGGTTCTGCACGCCAACGCCGTCGATCAAGGCGGCATCGGGCGGGTTGTTGCCGGCGAAGGCGACTTGCAGCGAATCGAAGAACTCGCCGAAGGGCGTGGCCGTCAACTCAACATTGATGTGCGGGTTCAACGCTTCAAAGGCTTCGATGACGGCGGCTGTGCCTTCGTCGCGTCCGCGGCCACCCGGGATCCAGAAGTCGATGGTGACCTCATCCTGAGCGAGCGCCGGCGCTGAAAAAGACAGTACGGTAAGCAGCAGAATACAGATATGGACAGCGAATCGAAACTTCATACTGGTTTCTCCTAATTTCTGTTGGCTGTGGCTTGAATGGTTGCTGGAGTTTAACCCGCCGCGGCGCGCATGGCAAACTTGGCGCTTGTTGGTTGGCGACAGGCGTCGTGCCGATTGATTCACCACCGAGGCGCAGATGTAAAACCAAGACAGTCATGCGAAAATGCCACACTCTACCCCCCACCCCCAAACCCCCTCCCCCAATATGAGGGAGGGGGCTTAAAAGTAGCGTATACGCGTCCTTGCTCCCCTTCCCTCATTTTGGGGATGCCCGCCATAGAGATGGCGGGAGAGGGGCCGGGGGATGGGGGCTTGGGCGATCTTTGCCGCGTCCGACTTTGCGTTATCGGCGGCAATATGCAAGAATCTCGCTGATAGAATCGCAATCGAAAGCAGTAGTCGTGAGTTCTCGCCCCAATATCGTACTGATCGTCAACGATCATCAAGCCTACTATCGGCACGGCTGGGATGGCGGGCCGCGGCCGCTGACCCCGCGCTTCGACCGGCTGGCGGCGGCGGGTATCCGCTTCGACCGCTCGTATTGCGCTGTGCCCCTGTGCGGGCCCTCGCGGCGGACGCTGGCCACCGGACTTTATCCGCATAATCATCGCAACTATTACAACTATTCCAACGCGCCTTACGATCATGAGATTTACATGACGAACCTGGCGCGCGCCGGTTATCGCTGCTTCTACTTCGGTAAATGGCATGCCGGCGCGGGGACGGCCCTGGACTTCGACTGCGAGGGCTTTTCGTTGGAAGATTACGGCAATCCCTATATCACGCGCGAATACCAAGACTATCTGCTCAGGAAGGGTTTGCCGCCGGCCGAGCATCAGGTCGAGTTTGTCTTTGACAGCTTCGTCATGAATCGCGAATTCCCCGCGCTCAAAGCCGGCGCCGCCTACCGCAGCGATCGCTATTGGTGCGGCGAGCACGCCACCGGCATCACCACCACGCCCAAGGAAAGCCACGAGGCCTTTTTCCTGGCGGATCTGGCTTGCGAGCAGCTGGAGGCGCTGGCCGCCAATGACGGAGACCAGCCCTTTCACCTGCGGCTCGATTTCTGGGGCCCGCATCAGCCCTTCTTCCCCACGCGCGAATTCGCCGATATGTACGATCCCGAAGATATCCCCGTCTACGGCAGCTTCGCCGATTCGCTGGCGGGCAAGCCGGCACTCTACTGGCAGGACCCGCACGACCGACTGACCGACGACAACGGGCGCTTCGCTACGCCCAGCAAGCTTGACTGGGGTGAATGGCAGCGGATCATCGCGCGCGCCTACGCCCATATCACGATGGTCGATGCCGCCGGCGGCCTCGTGCTGGACAAGCTGGATGAGCTGGGGCTGGCGGACGATACGCTGGTCATCTGGACGGCCGATCATGGCGATGCCCTGGGCAGCCACGGCGGGCGCTTCGACAAAGGCTCGTACCTGACGGAGGAGGTGCTGCGCGTGCCGTTGGCGCTGCGCTATCCGGGTCGGATCGCCCCGGGCCGCGCGACCGACGCGCTGGCCTGCGGCACGGACATTGCGCCGACCATTCTGGATGCCGCCGGGACCCGTTTTGAGCGTGAAGTCGATGGCGAAAGTCTGCTGCCCCTGGCAGGTGATGAGGGCGCGCCGGCCATGAAAGCGCGCGAATCCCTGCTGGTGGAAACTTACGGGCACGGCTTCGGCACGATTGAGTTGGGCCGCGCGCTGATCAAGGGCCGCTACAAGCTGATCGTCTATCAAAATCAAGAGGGCGAGCTTTACGATTTGGAAGCCGATCCCTACGAATTGGTCAATCTCTACAGCAGCCCGGAGCACCGCGACACGGTCAGCAACATGCGAGCCGAGCTGCGCGCCTGGCTGGAAAAAACGGGCGACGCTGATTTCGCCGCCCCGGTGAGCGAGGCCTTTCGCGAGCTGGACAATCGGAAGTTTCAAGAGCTGCTGCTGCGGCGGGCGCGGGCGAACGATGCCGGGGACTGAGCAGAACAATATCATCTTGATCGTCAACGACGATTTGGCGCAGTGGGCGCTGGGATCTTACGGCAACACCGAGATTCACACGCCGACGCTGGATTACCTGGCTTCGACCGGCGCGCTGATGGAAAACGCCTTCACACCCACGCCGGTATGTTCGCCGGCGCGCGCCTGCCTGCTGACCGGGCGCCTGGCTTCACAGCATGGCATCCACGATTACCTGTCATCGACGATCCCGGAGATACACCGGCGGCCCTGGCTCAAAGACGAGGTCACGCTGGCGCAGCTGCTCTTGGAGGCGGGCTACCAGACGGCGCACTGCGGCAAATGGCACTTGGGGAACGACGATCAGCCGGGCGCCGGCTTCGCCCATTGGTTCAGCGGCGTCGGCGACTACCCGGCTGAGCACGGCGGCGATCACCGCTTCAGCCTGAACGGCGATATCCAGACGATCCCCGGCCAGCGCACCCAGGTCATCACCGATCGGGCCATCGATTTTCTGCGCGGACGGGATACATCGGCGGACTTCTTTTTGCATATCGGCTTCTTCGGCACGCACAATCCCTGGCGCGGGCAGCCGGAGCGCCTGGCGGCGGCGTATCGCGGCTGCAAATTCGAGGGTTTGCTTGATCAGCCGGCTTACCCCTTTGGGGCGCAAGCGCTGGAATCGACCTTGCCCACGCGGCTGAATCCGCGCGAGGCGCTGGCGCAATACTTCGCCGCGGTCGCGCATATCGACGAGGCGGTCGGGCGCCTGCTGGACGAGCTGGAGGCGCTGCAGCTGCGCGACGACACGCTGATCGTCTTCACCTCGGATCATGGTCTCTGCTGCGGGCAGCATGGCCTGTGGGGCAAAGGCAACGCCACCCTGCCGCTGAACATGCTGGAGGAGTCGATTCGCGTGCCTCTGATCTTCAACCATCCGCGCCGGCTCTTCGCGCGGCAGCGGCGCGCGGAGTTGGTCGATCACCTGGATCTGTTTCAGACACTGGCCGATTACGCTGGCATATCCGACGCGCTGGAGCCAGAGCGCAACTATCCCGGACGCAGCTTCCTGCCCTTGCTGGACAATTCCGCCGCGCTGCCGGATTGGCGGCAGATTCAATTCGGCGAGTACGGCGATCTGCGGATGGCGCGCACGCGAGAGCATAAACTGGTTAGGCGCTACTACGACGAGGCGCCTTGCGAATTATTCGTTTTGACGCGCGACCCGGGCGAAACGCATAATTGCTTCGGCGACCCCGACTACGCGCCGGTTGTGGAGCGTTTGACGGGCGCGATCGAGCGTTATTTCGGGCGCTATCAAGCGGCGGACAAGAGCGGGCTGCGCGCTCGGGACCTGCCGCGGCACAACTTGAGCGAGGCCTGGCGGCAGCGCCCCGCGCCGGCGGGATAGCCTTCCGGTATACCCGGATTGCGCTCGCGCCCTTATAGCTTGGAAATGCGCGTTACTCCCCGACTGAAGTAAATCCAAGTAAGTCACGCAAAAGATTTACCACCGAGTTCACCGAGTAAAAGAGAGTAAACCGAGCAAAGCGATGAAGTGATCATATTCCAGCACAGGTTCTCATTTGTTGGATGGCTGCCTGAATTGCGGCGGAAACGAGAATATTCAAAACTCTCCCTGCCCTCTGTGTTTCCTCGTTTTCCTCTGTGGTAAAGGAAGAGTTTCTTGAGATGAGATTTGCATGACTAAATTGGTACTACTGAGAATTTGGCCGGGGACTGCCCTGGGTCGCTCGTTCTCGCATTAACTTGTTAGACTACACGAGGGCGGCGTTGTGGTCGCCCAAATGCAATCATGGCAAATTTGGTGACGGAGAAAGGGCAAGGCATGAAAGCGGACGAAATCAAGACTGTCGCCTGTGTGGGCGGCGGCACGATCGGCTTTTCCTGGGCGGTTCTCTTCGCCCGGCACGGCCTGCGGGTCAACATCTACGATGTCTCTGACGAGGTGCTGGGCCAGGCGGAGATGGAATTGGGCGACGCTTACGACACCTTGCTGACGGCCGGCGCGATGACCGAGGCCGAAGTCAGCGCCGCGCTCAAGCGCATCACGACCACCACTGACCTGGCTGCGGCCCTGCAAAACGCCGACTACGTGCAGGAATCGGGTCCCGAGCGCTATCGAATCAAACGAGAGATCTACCGCGACCTGGATCGGCTGGCCCGCCCCGAGGCCATTCTCGCGTCCAGCACCAGCGCCATGCTGATGACCGAGATTCAGTCGGCGACGGCGCGCCCGCAACGCTGCGTGGTGGCGCACCCCTATAACCCGCCGCACATTGTGCCCTGCGTGGAGATCGTGCCCGGCGAAGCGACTTCGGACGAGACGGTGGAGACGACGCGCGACTTCATGGCGCGGATGAGGCGCGCGCCCGTGGTGGCGCGCAAAGAATGCCGCGGTCACATCGTCAATCACATGCAGGCGGTGCTGTACCGCGAAGCTATGTGGCTGGTGGGCAACGGGGTGGCCACGGCGGCCGAGATTGACCTGGCTTTCAGGACGGGCCCCGGTTTGCGGCTGGCGCTCATGGGCCCATTTCTGGTGGGCATGTTCACCAGCCCCGGCGGCTTGCAAGACACCATGGTCGACCGCAAGCTTGACCACAGCCTGGAGGATGACATCCCCTCGCGCGTGGAGCGCGAAGCGCCGCCGCGCACGCCCGAGCTGGCGCGCGAATGGGCGAAAGTATGCGCCGCGCAGATGGAAGCGGAGCTGGCGGAAACCGATATGCGCCAGATCAAAAAGTGGCGCGACGCCAAATTGCTGCAGATTCTCGATGTGATCGGGTCGGATTGAATCGGCGGACTGCGGCTTGCGCAAGATTATGGATAGCGGGAATCAGCGATGAAATCAGCGGAAAGATTCGACGTCATCATTGTCGGCGCCGGCATATCCGGCATGTACATGCTGTATCGGATGCGCAAACTGGGATTGTCCGCGCGCGTCATCGAAATGGGCGCGGACCTGGGCGGTACCTGGTATTGGAACCGCTACCCCGGCGCGCGCTGCGATACCGACACGATCGAGTATTCCTACAGCTTCGACGAAGACCTCCAGCAGGAGTGGGAGTGGCCGCAGCGCTATCCGACGCAGGCGGAGATTCTGACTTACCTCAACCATGTGGCCGACCGCCACGACCTGCGCCGCGACATAAGTTTCGGCATGCGGGTCGAGGCGGCAAGCTTTGACGAGGAGAGCAATCGCTGGGGCGTCGCGACCGCCGACGGCGCGGAGCTCAGCGCGCGCTTTCTGATTATGGCGACCGGCTGCATATCCGAGCCCAACATACCGGATATCGCCGGGATGGAGAGCTTCGAAGGCCCCATCCACCACACCGCGCGCTTCCCCCATGAGGGAGTCGACTTCAGCGGGCTGCGCGCCAGCATAGTTGGCACGGGCTCGTCGGGCGTACAGGCGATCCCTGTCATCGCCCGGCAGGCGGCGCATCTGACGGTGTTTCAGCGCTCGCCGCAGTGGTCGGTTCCGGCGCGGAATCGCCCGTCTGACCGGGAGCTTGTGGCCGAGATCAAAGCCGACTATGCCGGCTTCCGCGCTCGCAATCGGCTGGAGTCGGGCGCGCAGCTGTCGCATATCCCCGGCAACGACTTTTCGGCCCTGGACGTGGACGCGGCGGAGCGGCGGCGCATCCTGGAGGAGCGCTGGCAGTTGGGCGGCTTCCCATTCTTCGGCGCATTCAACGACATCACGCTCAATCCCGAGAGCAACCAAGAGACGGCGGATTTCGTACGGGCGAAGATCCGCGAAATCGTGCATGATCCCGCCGTGGCCGAGATGCTGACGCCGGATTACGCCATACACTGCAAGCGCCCGGTCCTGGACAGCGGCTACTTCGAGACTTTCAATCGTTCCAATGTAACGCTGGTCGACATAAACGCCGCGCCCATACAAGCGATTACGCCCAGCGGACTCCAAACCGCCGACGCCGAATATGACCTTGACATCATCATCCTGGCCACCGGTTTCGACGCCATGACCGGCGCCTTGCTAAAGATCGACATCCGCGGGCGCGATGGGCTGTCCCTGCGCGACAAGTGGGCCGCTGGCCCGGTGAATTACCTGGGATTGCAGGTGAGCGGTTTTCCCAACCTTTTCACCATTACCGGTCCCGGCAGCCCGTCAGTCCTGACCAATATGATGGTGGCCATCGAGCAGCATGTCGAATGGGTGACGGACTGCATAAGTTTTATGGTCGAGCGTGACCACGTCCGCATTGAGGCGACCGACGCAGCGCAAGACGCCTGGGTCGCCCACGTCAATGAAGTGGCGAATAGCACGCTTTATGTGTCCTGCCACAACTGGTACCAGGGCTACAATATTCCCGGCAAACCGCGCGTCTTTATGCCCTTGCCGGGCTTCCCTCCCTACGTCGAGAAGTGCGACGCGGTCGCGGCCAATGGCTACGAGGGATTTGAATTGTCCTAGTTTCCGCGGCGGTTGAACGCAATTTGATTGAGTGTGAAACTTTACATTGGCCGGCATAGTGTGTCTTTTGTGGCATTCGCTTCTGGCATGCCGTATAATGACGGCAAGCCAAAAGGGGATTATTGCAAGCTATGGCCACCGCACCCGTACTGGATCGCCGCATTCGCCGCACGGTGGAAAATCTGACCCGCGCCCTGATTGATTTGTCGCTCGATATCGGTTATGAGCGTGTATCGGTGAGGCGGTTGGCGCGCGAATCCGGCGTCAGCCACACCACCTTTTATCGCCACTTTCGCGACAAGCACGACCTGCTAATGCGCATCTGCGCGGATACCTTCCAGAATTGCCTCGAAGTCGTTAATACAGCCAAGTCGCCCCGCGACGAGGCGCTTTTGGCCTTTCGTTTTATCCGCTCCAACCCGGATCCATTCCGACTTTATGTGAACCTGCCGCAGACGAACCTGGCGCGTTCCATGATCCGGGATTTGATCCGGGAAATGATGCTGCTGCGCTATCTGCCGCAGAACCCGCGCAATATCCCCTCTCACATTGCCATTGACATATTCATCGCCTCAACCGACCGGCTGCTGGCCTGGTATCTGGATAATCTCCGGGAGTGCAGTCCGGAACGGGTGACGGGGTTCTACATGGAACTGGTGATTCAGCCAATCACTCACTCCGCTCTGGAAGCGCGCGAGGATTGGATGCGGCGCTTCGCCTGACTGCATGCGCCGGCAACAGCGCCCGGCGAGCGTTCTTTCCCACGGCGAATCGACAGCCTGGACGGCCAGGCTCGCATCAGTCCTGAAAGTCGTCGCCAAAAACAGCGCGCACTTCGCCGCGCAATTCGTCCACGGCGTCCCATAAGGCTCGCGTGTCGCGATATTGCTGATAGGGTTTGCCGCCCAGGAGCATGACCGGGCCGTCAAAACCGTTGTCGCGCGCCATGTTCAGGCAATGTCTGGAATCCTCGACATTCAGCGCGCCGTCCTCGTCGATGACGACCCATTGATGTATGGCCGTCGCCCGCGGCATCAGTTTGGACAAGGTATCGTATTTGCGGGGACCAGCGGCGTTGCCAAAATCCGCCACCAGGCCGTAATCGCGACCGGACAAATCGAGTACTTGCAGCAAGTCGTCGGCCGCATTGTTAAATACCTTGTAATTCTCAGTGGCCGGCTCCAAGCCACAGGCGACGCTGTAATCATAGAGTTCGCGGAAGGCTGCGCCGCTTTGGCTGATGGTCTCCGGCGTTGGCTGGCTGTCCCCGGGCACGTAGCGAAGGCCGGTCGACCCCAGCTCGGCGGCGATCTCCGCCCAGCGCTTGGTCAGCGCGATTCCGGCGCTGCTCTCGTCCGGATCGGGGCTGCCGACCTCGCCGATGTCCACCAGCAACTGATAGAGCTCCACATCCGCCGATTCGAAGGCGGAGCGCAATTCGGCCAGGTAGCTCGGCTCGATATTGGGGATGTGCTGGATGCAGAGGTCGACGCAGCGGATGCCGCGCGCGGCGACCTCACCGGGAAAGTCCAGCAAGTCGAGAGTCGGCGTCTGCCGGAAGGAGCCGGAGACGCTCTTGCCGTCGGCGTCCAATTCAAACCAGGGATCGCCCAGGGCATCGGGCAAATGCAGGGAAAAACTGGATAATCCTGCGCGCGCCATATTACCTCTCCCTATTCATTAGTTGACCGGCTCGGAAGCCTGTCCCAACTTTACCACTTTATTGGGCGCAGTCACCACTATGCGCCGTTTTCTACCCCACCCCCCGGCCCCCTCCCCGACGGGTCAGCTGAGGACAGGACAGGTTTTGAAAGTCGCCGCCGACTGATTTTACCCCAC
>CAZWCV010000142.1:0-9332 GCA_964632725.1 uncultured Anaerolineaceae bacterium | reverse complement strand
CGGCACCACGACCATCCTAAGCGACCCGCATGAAGTCGGCAATGTCGCCGGCGAAGAAGGCGTGAAATGGATGATTGCGGCGTCTCAGGATTTGCCGCTGAAGATCTATCACTCGATACCGAGCTGCGTTCCCGCCACCTCGCCGGAAATCGAATGGACGCATGAGGTCTTTGATGCCGCTACGATTCGACGTCTGGCAAAGCAGCCGTCGGTCATCGCGCTGGGCGAGGTCATGGATTATCGCGGACTGCTGGGCCCAAACGCGCGCTTGCGGGCGATCGCGCGGGCAGCCAGAGATATCGGCCTGCTGATCGAAGGGCATATTCCCACCCTGTCAGGCATTGAGCTATCGCAATACCTCGCTCACGGGATTAGCTCCGACCATACGCTGACATTCGCGGCCAAGATCGAGGAGCAAATATCAAAGGGTCTGGCCGTCATGCTGCAAACCAAATCGGTGACGCCGGAAAATATGGCGGTCGTAGCGGGATTGCCGGATCGTTCGCGCATCATTCTCATCACCGATGACATCGAGCCCTCGCTGCTTACCGATGGGCATCTGTCGCGCATAGTGACGCTGGCTATCGACTGTGGCATGCCGCCGCTGGAAGCGATTGCGGCCGCGAGCATACGCCCGGCGCGCTACCTTGGCTTGCGCGACCACGGCGCAATCGCCCCCGGATATCTGGCGGATTTCCTGGTCATGGACGATATCGCCGCCTTCCCGCCGGCTCAAGTCTTTGTCGGCGGTCAAGCTGTGGCGGGCGCCGGCGCCATGACCACGACAATCGCGCGCGACAATCCCGCCCTACCGAACTATCCGGGCATTCCCGGTTCCTTCACTGCCGATGATTTCAGGCTGGAAAGCGGTGGCGGCAGCGGCAGCGTAGGCGCGGCTGTTGTCGCCCTGCAAAACAGACATTCCACCCTGACTGAGTTGCAGCAGAAGGCGGTGCGTTTGCAGGACGGGCACGCGCTATTACAGGAAGATGACGGCCTGGCGCTGGCGGCCGTTATCGCCCGGGACGAATCATCGCGGACGGTGGGTCTCATCGCCAATACCGGGCTTAAGCGGGGCGCATGGGCCAGCAGCGTCGCGCATGATTGCCACAATTTGCTTGTGATTGGCCGCTGCCCGCAAGCGATGGCGCGGGCCGCCAACGCCGTTCGCGCCATGGACGGCGGCGTGGCCGTGGCTACAAAGGAAGGCGTTGACGCCACCTTGCGGCTGCCTTACTTCGGCTTGCTGAGTGATGAGCCGGCCGCTGCAGTCGCGAGTGAGCTGGTAGCGGTGGAGGATGCGATGCGCCGGATGGGAGCGCAGCAAACTCGCCCCTTCCTGACATTCTCCATCATGAGTCTGAGCGTCAGCCCTTACGCGAAATTCACGGATAAAGGCGTGGTTGACACGGAATCACGCCAGTTGCTGCGACCGATTAATCCGTCAGGCAAACTAACTGTGTAGTGTGAAGCTGTCAAGGCCTCTATACCTTGATCGGATTCGCTTGCCGCGAAACGGTCAGCTCTCGCATGCGCTTGAAGATATCGACGCCGAGTTGATCGTAGATATGCAGCAGGTCAACCAGCACCCAATTCTCGCGGATCATGCCATTTTCACATCGCCAGAAATCCAGGCTGCGCCGCAGCAGCTTTTGACCGGACGGCGCGATGCCCAGCCAGCCATCGCCGACCAGGGTGGATTGGCCGCCGGGCCAGGCGGTGAAACCGACATAGTCTTCGTCGCCGAACATGACCCCTTTTTCAAGGAAGGCGAAGCCGTCGGGCATGGCTTTGAGGTATGGCGTTTGATGCCAATTGCGGAAGCCCGGAATTCGCCGCATTGACCCGATGCCAGCCGGCCCATACCACATCATCCCGGGATGCCAATAGCGCTCCAACTCCATCGCCGCCACACCCCGCGGCGAATTACGCAAGGCTTTTAGCATGTCCATCACCAGTTGTACGCTGGCCGCCGCCTTTTCCTGGTCATGCGGCGCTGTGATGATCCCGTCTTTTGACCGAGCACCTGATCGGACTCGGGCGCCGACGCATTGGATTTCAGCGCCTGGCCGAAGTTTACGAGACCGATCATGATCGATATACCGGCTACCTGCAGGCGCTGCGAGACGCCAATATCCCCTTCGATACGCAATTGGTGATTGCGGCGAATACCAGCGATGAGGATTACGGCGAACGCGCCCTGACTACATTCACCGCGCTCCCGAATCCGCCCACGGCGATTCTACTCTTCACCGACCCGGGGGCAATCAAGGTCTTGTCGCTGGCGAAAGGGCGCGGCATTCGCGTTCCGCAAGACTTGTCCATCACCGGGTACGACGGCGTATTGAGCTCGGGAGTGGTCGAGCCGGCGCTGACGACGGTGCGTCAGTCCGCGTCCGAGATTGGGAGGCTGGCGGTCAGGAGCCTGCTGCAATTGATCGCCAGCGGAGGAAGTCAGCCGGAGCAGCACATCCTGCGGGTGGAACAGATCGCGCGGCAGTCGACCGCCGTCAGCGCAAGCGGAAACACGTGAAGCGCCGCGGCGGACCAAAAGAGGAAAGGCGGCGGTCGCTTGAAAAGAGCGCGCCTTTTTGTAACGCAAGCAAGTGTCAAATTCAATCAGATAGAGGAGTTTTGAAATGCGCAAGTTTGTAGTCACATTGTGTCCTTGCTGGGTCTGCTTGTTGGCGTCCCGGCATTCGCCCAGAGCGGAGAGGCCTGTAATATTGACGCGCCGGCCGAGGCGGTGACGATCGAGATGATCAGCTGGCCCTTCGTTATTACCGAGTTCTACGCCGCCGAGATGGAAGCCTGCAGCGAAGTAGACAAACTCACCATCAACACTAACCTGCTGGATTCGGCGTCGCTGCGGGAGCAGGTAGCCCTGGCGCTGTCCGGCGGCGGAGATTCCCCCTACGAAATCTTGCACGATTCCAACGGCCAGGTCGGCGGTTGGGGCGGCAACGGCTGGCTAATGCCGCTTAATGACCTGGTCGAGAAATACTGGGACGAGTACGACCTGGGCGACATTCCCGACGCCGTCTGGGACGGTGGACGCTTCGGCGACATCATCTACGGCATACCGACAAGCGGTAACACGCTGCACCTGATCTATCGCAGCGATGTCCTGGAAGAGCTGGGTGTAGAGGTACCCGTGACCTACGACGAAATCCTGAACTTCTGCGACGCCGTCGGCCTGGACAACATGGATTGGGACTCGCCCTTCGCCATCGATCTCTCGCGCCCGCGCGGCTGGGAACTGGAATTCTTCATGGTGCTGGGCGCTTATGGCGGTACCTACCTGGGCGAAGGCAACATGCCCGCATTCCACGGTCCCGAAGGTCTGGCCGCTGTTGAGCTAATGCTGGAGGTCTATCGCCGCTGCATGGGCGACTCCGCCAGCATGATGAGCAACAACGGCATGGAAACCAGCATGCAGCAAGGCGCCTTGCCCATGACCAAGCTTTGGGCCAGCCGCGCCGCCACCATGACAGCCGAAAACACCGACCTGGTCGATGTCATCGCCTTCGCGCCGGCGCCCGGCGTTGAAGAAGGCGGACCGCTCGCCAGCTCAATCTGGAACGACTTCTACTTCATCCCCGCCACCGTCACCGCCGATCCGGACCTGATCTTACGCATCATCATGGAAGCCTTGGATGTCTCTTCGCAGCAGGAAGCCGCGACGGTTGGCATTCCCGCGCGCGAATCCGCCGGCGGTTTCGGCGGTCCCTATCTGCCGGGGTCCAACGCTGCGGCTGCCGGCGGCGTCGGCAACTACGACAAGAACCCGGCCGTCAACATCGTCATCGCCAAATTGAGCGACTTCCTGCCGCTCACCGCCACCGGGGAAATGTCCCCGCAAGAAGCGCTGGACGCCGCCGCTGAGGCTTACATTGAAGAAGCGACGGCCCAGGGCTGCATAGAAGGATAGTTGCATCCCCCCATCCCCCGGCCCCTTGCTCCACCAGGGAGGGAAGGGGAGCATCAATCGCGCGTTACCGGTGGATGAAGCCCCTCCCTCGACTTGGGGGAGGGGTATGGGCTGGGGGAACGGATTTCCATGAAACGCGAGATCTTCCTCGCTTTCACCACGCCCAGCATCTTGATAATGCTGCTGCTGATGGCTGTGCCGCTGGCCATGGCGGTCTGGCTGAGCATGCACTTTATGACCTTCACCAACGTCCTGGAGCCGCAGTGGGTGGGCTTGCGCAACTATATTGACGTGCTCCAGGACGCGCAATTCTGGCAATCATTTGAATTCACCATGGTCTACATTGCTGTGGTCGTCCCCAGTTGGATTGTCATCGGCTTCATAATGGCCTTGCTGCTCGATCAGCAGAGTGGTTTCCTGCGCGCCGTTTACCTTTCAGTCTACCTCTTGCCCTTCATCATCGTGCCAATCGTCGGCACTATCATGTTCCGCCAGCTATTCGAGCCTTCGGGCATTATACGCTGGCTTTATCAGGAGATCTTCCACCAGCGCTTTCTCTATACCGAGCAGACTGTGAAAGCGCTGGTGCTCTTTCATGGCGTTTGGTACGTGACGCCCTTTACGCTGGTCGTCTATTTCGCCGGCTTGCAGACGCTTCCGCAGGACCTGCTGGAAGCCGCCGGCATCGATGGCGCCAGCCGCCTGCAGAAGATCCGTCACATCGTCATCCCCCATGTACGCTCGCTCACGCTGTTCATCCTGCTGTTTTCAATCATGGATTCCTACCGCGTATTTGACAGCGTCTACGTCCTCACCGAGCTCAATCCGATCTACAAGGCGCATACCGTCATGACCTATACCTTCCAGACCTCCATGCGCCTCCAACGCCTGGGCAAAGCCAACGCCATGGCCGTGCTCACCGTCATCGGCATCATGGATGTGCTCATCCCTAACCTCTATTACTCCTGGAAAGAACAGCTCGCGGAGCGTTGACCCATGGACCGAGTCACCAGCCGCTGGGGCCGCATCCTGATTCAGATTATTCTGATTCTTTTCGCCATATACAGCATCGTGCCCTTTCTGTGGACAGCCCTGCAATCTATCAAGACGGTTCGCGACGCCGGTTCGCGTACACCCAAATTCCTCTTCTCGCCAACGATGGAAAACTATCAAGATCTCTGGCTGCGCTCGACGCCGGAGAACCCGGAAGCGCTGGCTTTCTTCCTGCTCCTGGCGCTGGCGCTGTTGGTGGGAATCTTGCTATTCGCGCAGTACATCCCCGGGCGCCGCTCGCTGATTTATGGAACAGCGACATTGGGATTCGCCGCCTTGCTTTGGGGCATCCCGCAGCTGCTGGACACCGACCGATTCTACGATTTCTTCATCAATACGCTGATCGTAACAGTCGGAACGATAATAATCTCAATCAGCATCGGCTGTCTGGCGGGATACGCCCTGGCGCGTTATGTCGGCGTGCTGGGCGTGATCCTGCTGTTGGCGGCGCTGGCTTTCCGAGCTTTGCCGCGCTTCGCTTTCGTGCTGCCCTATTATTGGATTGGCAGCTGGCTCAACCTGCTCGATTCCCGCATTCTGGTCATCATCACGCTCGTGGCCGTCAATCAGCCTTTCACCATCTGGATGCTGCGCAGCTTCTTCATGGAAGTGCCAAAAGACCTGGAAGAATCGGCCATGGTTGACGGCGCCAACCGCCTGACCTCATTTCTGCAGGTGATCGTGCCCGTGGCTTGGCCCGGCATCATCTCCACCTCGCTCTTCACCCTGCTGCTGGCCTACAATGAATTCCTGCTGGTCCGCGTCCTGACACAGACCAACTGGACACTGCCGGTGGCGATTTCGCGCTTTACCGGCGGCGAGGACCCGCGCCACCTGACCCTGGCTGCGGCGGCATCGGTCTCGGCCACCATTCCCATCATCGTGGTCATCCTGTTCTTCCAGAAGCATTTGGTTAAAGGCTTGGCGGCCGGCGCAGTCAAGGGCTGAGCCTGGCGCAGAACTGAGATTGTAAAGAAAGGCAATGCGCGCTTATCAAATGCAGCGCGCGAGACATAGGCTAAATCATCAGGAGAAACCGCATGGCAAAGTCGTTGGCGCAAAGCAACCGCGAAATTATCCACGCTTATTGGACGGCGCTGAATGAATCTGGCCCGAGCCAGATCCCCGATCTCGTCAGAAGCGCCACACAACCTGATATCATCTGGCATGGACCCGAGCCGTATAACGATTTACAAGGGGCTGACACGCTGATTGAGACGTTCTGGCGGCCGCTTCTGCGCTCATTTCCCGACTTGAAGCGGAATACTGATGTGCTCTTGGCGGGCAGGTTTCGTGACCAAAACTGGGTCAGCGGCAGCGGCTACTTCACCGGTACATTCGCCGAAGACTGGAATGGCATCGCGGCGACAGGCGAGCAAACCATGATCCGCTTCGGCGAGATTATGGCGCTGCACAGCGGCAAAATCGTCAAGACCTACTTCTTGCTCGACCTGATTGACGTGACGCAACAGGGCGGGTTTCAGTAGGGCTGGAAGGCGCCCGCCATCGAGGGCCTGCGACCCAAAATGAAAATCGGCAGCGGCGTATTAAACACCGAACAGGATCCGGCGGAGACGCGCCAAACGCTGCGCCTGGTTGAAGCGACGCTTTTCGGGCTGGTGCGCAAGGACCAGCCGATGTCGCTCTACTGGCATCCGGATATGGTCTGGAACAGCCCCAGCGGCGTCGGCACGGCTCAGAGCCTCAAGGAGTTCCTCGACAAGGTTCACGAGGTGTTTCTTAACGGCTTGACCGGGACCTGGGACGGCTCCCACAATGCGCGTTATGCGGAAGGACGCTTTGCGGTATCGACCGGCTGGCCGAGCCTGGTGGCGGTGCACGATGGCGAGTTCCTGAGCATTCCGGCCAGCGGCAATACGCTGCGCTGGCGGATTATGGACTTCTGGGAGCGCGGCGATGATCTGCTCATCACCAACTGGGTGCACATCGACATGATCAATATCTTTAAGCAGATGGGCGTTGACGTATTTGAGATTTACGGGCGCTACCGGCAAGACAACGGCCGCCAGGCCAGCCAGGCGCCGAAGCGACGAAGTCTGGAACTGTCGCCATCGCGCAGGCCCCGTCCATCGAAACCGCCTGGCGGACGAAACCCATCCGGTTCACGCGCGGGCAACGAGGCGCTGCCTGATGCCGCCTGGCAATCGGCCCCGGGACGCAACCGCGCCCGGGAAATGTCGTCCTGATCTCGGTTGCCGGCTCGCTTCCGACTCATCGACCGCGGCCGCCGCGTCTAAAGGGAGAGCGCGCCGGCCTCGTTGAAGGCCAGGGTGCGTCGGCCTTCTTTTGCCGTTTGCGCGAAGCTCTGTTATCATCGCAACAAGCGGGCGCCGTCCCCAATCCATCACCGCCGACGCCGTCAAGCGCGGGGCACAGGCCGCTGTGACTCAATCCACCTGGAGAAAGCGAGGCGCAAAAGGCGAGACCGAAAGGCTGGTCGCACGAATAAATCGCTTGAAAATTAAACCACGGGAGAATTTACCATGACACGCAGAATTCTCGCTCTGCTGCTTTGCATCGTATTGGTAAGCGGCGTCGCAGCGCAAGACCGCCCCTTTGAAGGCGTAACGCTGAATTTCTTCTACTTCCCGCTGACGTACATCAGCGGATTGCAGCCGCTTGTGCCGGAGTTTGAAGAGGCGACTGGCATGACCGTCGAGTTCGAGTTGCTCGAAGAACAGGCGTCAGTGCAGAAGGCGCAGCTCGAGTTGGCGAGCGGCGCCGGCAATTTCGATGTCGCCGGCATCCAAAGCGGCAATATGCCACTCTACGCCCAGAGCGGCTGGGTGACGCCAATTGAAGACTTCTACGATGCCGAATACGCTGACGCCGACTTGCTGGGCGTAGATGATTTCGTCGGCTCCACGATGGATGCCCTTGCCTTTGGCGGTACGCAATACTGCCTGCCCATGTTTGCCGCGACGACCATACTCTACTACCGGATTGACACATTCCAGGAAGCCGGCATCGAAAGCCCGCCCGCAACCTATGAAGAACTTCTGCAGATTGCGCCCATGCTGCACAGCGATGAACTGCCCATGATCGCCCTGCGCGGCAATCCGCCGGCGGCGCCCGGCAATGTCTGGATCTTCAACTCCTTCTTCCACGGCGAAGGCGCCAGCTATTTTGCAGACTTCCCCGATGACTTGACGCCGACGGTCAATTCGCCGGAAGCTATTCGGGCGCTGACGAACTTTGTCACGGTCAAGAACAATTACGGGCCGGAAGGCGTCGCCGCCTTTGTTTACGACGATGTCGTTACCTCAATGCAGCAAGGCACGGTGGTGATGGTCATTGATGGCGCGCCCCTGGCCGGCAGGATTCTGCATCCCGACCAGTCGAAAGTCGCGGGCAATCTCGGTTTCGCCGTGATGCCGGGCGGGGCCGCCGGACCCAAACCGGGTTTCGCCGCGCACGGCCTCTGCGTCGTCGCCAATTCGGACAAACAGGAAGCGGCTTACAAATTCCTCGAGTGGGCGCTGAGCTTCGACACGATGAAGCGCATCTCGCTGGAATCGCCGCACGTGGCCGTCTCGCGGAACTCGCTGTGGGAAGATGCGGATTTCATCGCCAAGTACGACTATGACTACGGCGGCGGGTCTTTCATCAAAGCCTATCAGGACAGTCTAAATGCCGCGCCGGCGGATCACTTCCCGCCCTTCGCGGCTTGGCCCATTCTCAGTGAAATCATGGGTCAAGCGATTCAGGAAGCCGAGATCGGCATGAAGACGCCGGAACAAGCGCTCAACGACGCTAACGATCTGATGACCCAATTCCTGGAAGATGAAGGCTATCTCCCCTAGAGCCCGCCATGAGTCAAACGACCCTCGGATTGAGCGCGCTCGCGCCGGGGGTCTTTTCATTTTCGCCAGCATCCATTAGCCCGCTGCATACGCGGCGCTGGAAGAGGATTGCATCGTGTCGCTTGTCGCCCGAGGCCAAAGCCCGGTAGATTTCGCGTCGAGTCGCGCTCATTACAAGTACCTGGCGCCATCCATCGCGCTGCTGCTCGTATTGACCATCCTGCCAATGCTCTTCACCGCGTATTTGAGCACTTCGTCGCTGTCGTACACCAGCCCGCGGCCGCCGCGTTATATCGGCATTCGCAATTACGAGCGCTTGCTGGATGACGCGCGTTTTCTGCAGAGCATTCCGACAAGCCTTCTGTTCATTGCTGTGCCGGTCGCCGCGCAATTGGTGTTGGGCTTCGTCGTCGCCGTCATCATGAACGAACGCCTGCCCTTCATGCGCTGGCTGCGCTTTGTCTTTGTGGCGCCGATGGTCATCCCGCCTATCGCCATGGGTTTGATGTGGCGCATACTCTATA
>CAZWCV010000141.1:7939-9364 GCA_964632725.1 uncultured Anaerolineaceae bacterium | reverse complement strand
TAATGCCGATGCGCCGCAGGTCGGCCTAGCGGTCCAGCCCGACCTTGAGCTTGCCGATGCGGATGCCGCGGCTCGCCTGGCGCGTGTAGAACTGGCGGATCTCGTCATCGCTGAGGGGCAAGTCGATGCCGCTGGCGTAGGCTTTGACGGCGCGGCTGCTGGCGCCCAGGGTCTTCCACAGCGGTTCGTCGTTGGCTTTGGCTTTGAGGTCCCACAGCGCCACGTCCAACGCGCCGATGACATCGGTGACGGCGCCGCGATTGCCGCCTTTGAATGCGAAATCGGCCATGCGCCGCCACAAGCCGACCACGCCGCGCGGGTCGCGGCCGACAAGCAGATTCCGCGCCATGGCGTGGATATCGCCCTGCTGCCCGGGGTTGCCCAGGCTCACGCCGGTCAACCCATTGTCGGCTTCGAGGAAAACAGCCAGCCCGGCGTTGAGGTCGCGGCCGCGCGGGTTGTTGGCGTCGCCGATGGCGCGATCCATTTCGTGTTCAAATACGGTCGAGCGAATGCCTGTGATTTTAATGGAAACCTGCCCCCATCCCCTCGCCCCTTCCCCCAGAGCGAGGGAAGGGGAAATTCGAAACAATCTCGCAGCATTTAAGCCCCTCTCCCTTTATGGGGGAGGGGTTTGGGGTGGGGGCCGAGCTCCCCATCCGCGTGCCATTGCCGCAGCACTTTCTTGTCCATTTTACCGACGCCGGTCTTGGGGATATCGGCGACGCTGACGTAGCGTTCGGGCAGCCAGAACTTGGGAAAATGCTCCAGCAGCCAGGCGTTCAGCGCCGCCGCGTCACAGTCGCCGTCCAGCGGAACCAGCACCGCCAGCGGTCGCTCGCCCCAGGTCTCGTCGGGTATGGCGATGACGGCCGCCTCGCGCACGTCGGGATGCGAGGTCAGCATATTCTCCAGGTCGACCGACGAGATCCATTCGCCGCCGCTTTTGACCAGGTCTTTGGTGCGGTCGGTAATGGTCATGTAGCCGCTAGCGTCAATAGTTACGACATCGCCGGTGCGGAACCAGCCGTCGTCCGTGAAGTGCTCGGGGTCGTCTTCCAGCTTGAAATATTGCCCGGCCACCCAATAGCCGCGCACTTGCAGCTCGCCCATAGTTTCGCCGTCCCAGGCCAGTTCCTCGCCGTCTTCGCCGACGATGCGCGCATCGACGCCCGGCACAAAATAGCCCTGTTTGGCTTTGATGTCCCAGCGACCTTCCTGGTCCAAGTCCCGGTGCTGCGTCTGCAATTTGGCCACGCTGCCGATGGGCGACAGCTCAGTCATGCCCCAGGCATGCACGACGTTGACATTGAAGTCGCGCTCATACGCCTCGATCAACCCGCGCGGCATGGCCGAGCCGCCGACGACCAGTTGTGTGATGGACGAGATATCGCGCGGATTCCGGCGCAGCTCGTGGTACAAGCC
>CAZWCV010000141.1:0-7929 GCA_964632725.1 uncultured Anaerolineaceae bacterium | reverse complement strand
GCCATTCCAGATGGTGGGCACGCCGGCGGCGATGGTGACGCGCTCGCGCTCGATCATCTCGGCCAGCGGCTTGGGCTGCAAGTGAGGGCCGGGCATAATGATGGTGGAGCCGACCCAGGCGCAGGCGTAGGGCAAGCCCCAGGCCATGGCGTGGAATTGCGGCACGACCGGCAGCACGACATCGGCTTCTGTCGGGCCCAGCGCCGCCGCCTGCAAAACGCCAAAGGTGTGCAGCATCATGGAGCGGTGGCTGTACAAGACGCCCTTGGGCATGCCGGTGGTGCCGCTAGTGTAGCACAGGCCCAGCGCCATATTCTCGTCTGTGCAGCGCCATGCGTAGTCGTCGCTCGCGGCCGCCATCAGGTCTTCGTACAAGGACAGGTTGGGCAAGTTGATCGCCTGGCTGGAGTCGTGGTTGAAGACCACAAAATGCTCGACTGTTTTCAACTGATCGGCGATCGGCTCGATAAGCGGCAGCAGCGCGCCATCGACGACGATGACCTTGTCCTCGGCGTGGTCGATGATGGTTTTGAGCTGCTCAGGCGAGAGGCGGATGTTGAGCGTGTGGATGACCGCGCCGGCGCCGGGAATGCCGAAGTAGCACTCGAGATGCTGGTAATTGTTCCAGGCGAAGGTGGCCACGCGGTCGCCGGGCGCGACGCCCAGGCGCTCCAGCACATTGCCCAGCCGCCTGACCCGCCGGCAGAAATCGGCGTAGCTGTACTCATGCCAGCCGCCGTCGGGCAACTTGGTCTTGATCGTCTTGCGCGGCGTCATGCGATTGGCATGCTCGACAATGGTGTTGAGCGTCAGCGGGTAATCCATCATCAGACCGTGCAGCATGTGGCGCCTCCGCCGGCGAATCCGTCGCTGTTGAAGCGCTACAACTGTAGCACATTCCGCTGACCGGCGCAGAGGTAACTGGACAAGCGCTGTGCGTTCTTTTCCGATGAACCACAGACACTTTGCCACCGAGTCGACAGAGTTGGATTGAGGGCACAGAGGTTGCGCCTCAGATGTACTTCAAATTTCTAATTTGTCAATCAATGGCCAATTGCAGGGGCGACCCATCAGGTCGCCCGCTTTTCCGGATTCAGTTGTCGGGCGACTTAATAAGTCGCCCCTACAAATCGGCTTAATTTTGGAATTGCGACTGGAGGCGGCTTTCCGGCTGGCAGCGACGCTGCTTCATTCGGGCGTGACGTAGGCCGCGGTGATACCGCCGTCGACCAGGAAGGTAGTGCCGGTCACAAACGAGGACTCGTCCGACGCCAGGTAGAGCGCGGCTTTGGCGATTTCGTCGGCTTCGCCAAAGCGCCCCATGGGGATATGCACCAGGCGGCGCTGCTTTTTCTCCTCGCTGTCGAGGTATTTCATCAGCAGTTCGGTGCGCAGGGGGCCGGGGCAGAGCGCGTTGACGCGGATGTTCTCGCGGGCGTGCACAGCGGCCAGCTCGCGCGACATGGCCAGCACAGCGCCTTTACTGGCGGTGTAAGCCAGCTGGGGCGTGGCGGCGCCCAGCACAGCCACGAAAGAGGCGGTGTTGATGATGCTGCCGCCGCCGGCGCGCTGCAAAGCGGGGATGCCGTACTTGCAGCCGAGGAAGACGCCTTTGACGTTGACCGCCATGGTCAAGTCCCAGACGGCTTCGCTGGTGTTGATGGCGTCATCGTCCTGGGCGTGGCTGATGCCGGCGTTGTTGAAGAGGATATCCAGCTTGCTGTAATTCGCTTCGGCCGCGGCGATCATGTTGTAGCAGTCGACGGCGCGCGAGACATCGGCGCGGACGTATAATGCCGAGCCGCCGCTATCGTTGATGGCTGCGACGCAGGCGACGCCGGCCTTGTCATTGATGTCGACGGCGACGATGGACGCGCCTTCCCGCGCGAAGAGTTGGGCGGTCCGCCAGCCGATGCCGCTGCCTGCGCCAGTGATGAGCGCTACCTTGTTTTTGAGTCGCACAATGAGATTCCTATTGATTCCGAGGCTGAGCCAAATACAATGCTCAAGCCAAACTGTCGACAAGGGCGACGAGAAGGGATAATAAAATAGCAGAATCTACTCAAAGAGTTTTCTGGGCAATTCAGACTGTCGGATAATCGACGAAAGCGTTCCCTTCCGAACCTCCTTATGATCCGGTACGGTAACATTTATGGTTCGATACTCTCCATTTACCTCTAGAATCTGTTTCCTCATGTATATGTGGCTGCCACGCCTGCGAACCTCGACATATCCATTCAGTGAAAGAATGCGGCAAATATCTCGTCCCGATTGAACCCTGAGTCTAGGCACTCCCCAAACTCAGCAATTCCACTTGGCCGCGGTTGGCCAGACGGCGTTGGATTTCGTCTGGAGAAGCTATTTCCAGAAATCCCTCAACCGCTTCAATGATGTTTTCTCTGGCTTCTTCTCTGGTTCTGCCTTGACTTGCAATATCATAGTCAAGACAGTGCGACACAAACCAATCGCCATCCTGAATGATGCTCACAGTGATCGTATCCATAATCACCTTCCGCTCGCCACTCAAAGCTCAAATGGCTACTTATTGCTGTGCATTTAACCGCAAAGCGCACCACGCTTAGTATTGCCCTCGAACTCGCGATTGTCAAGCAACCTCAGATCTCTCCGCCTTAGATCCGTTCGAAGTAACGCGCCCGCTCCCAGTCGGTGACGGCGCTGTTAAAGCTGTCAATCTCGCTGCGGAAGAAGTGCGTGTAATGTCGCAGTACCTCGTCGCCGAAGGTGGCGCGCGCGAAGTCGCTCCTCTCGAAGGCGGCGGTCGCTTGCTCAAGCGTGCAGGGTACGCGCGGCAGATCCTGGGCGGCGTAGATATCGCCCTCGAACAGGTCGGGCGGCTCGGTTTGATTGCGGATGCCGTCCAGCCCGGAAGCCAGGGCCGCGGCATAGGCCAGGTAGGGATTGCAGTCGGCGCCGGGCGCGCGGCATTCGATGCGCAAGCTGCCGCCCTTCCCCACCACGCGGAAAGCGGCGGTGCGATTGTCGTAGCTCCAGGCGATGCGGGTCGGCGCCCAGGAGCCGTCTTCGTAACGCTTGTAGGAATTGATGGTCGGCGCGTAAAAGACCATCAATTCCGGCAGATGCGCCATCCAGCCGCCCAGGAAATGACGAAAGACATCGGACGCGGCGACCGGTCCCAGCGCGATATCCCCGGCAAAGGCGTTGTCCGCGCCGCTGATTAGACTGAGGTGAATATGGCAGCTTGAGCCTGCTTGGCCGGCGTGGGGTTTGGCCATGAAGGTGACGCTGCAGCCTTGAGCGTCGGCGATTTCTTTGAGGCAGTGTTTTAGCAGCGAGTGGCGGTCGGCCATGCTCAGCGCGTCAGCATAGCGGATATTCAGTTCGTGCTGGCCCAAGCCCCACTCGCCTTTGCTGCTTTCGACCGGGATGCCGGAATGCTTGAGGTGATGGCGGGCGGCGGCGGTAAAACCCTCCTCGCGCGCGCCTTGCAGCAAGTGGTAGTCTTCCAGATACCAGCCCATGGGCTCCAGGTCCGCGTAGCCTTGTTGATGGGCATCGCGGTAGGAATCACGATAGATATAATACTCGAGCTCGGAGGCGGCCTTGACGCTGTAGCCGAGGTCAGCAGCGGCCTCCAGCTGCCGGCGCAAGATGGAGCGCGGCGCGATTGACACCGGCTGATGCAGCGCTTCGTTCTCGACGTCACAGAGCGCGATGGCCGTTTTATGCAGCCAACTGGCTTGACGCAGCGTAGCCATGTCAGGCGCGAGGTGGAAGTCGCCGTAGCCCAGCTCCCAGTTGGCGAAGTCGTAGCCGGGCACGGGTTCCATTTCCATGTCCGCGGTCAGCAAATAATCGCAGGCGTGCGTGCCCTGCCGCGCCGCCTCGGCCAGAAAGAACTCGGCATCGAGGCGCTTGCCCAGCAGGCGTCCGTAGTGGTCGCTGAAGGCGAGGATGACGGTGTCGATGTCGCCGGCCTCGACTTGGGCCGCGAGCTCGTCCAGCGATAACATGCCGCGCGCTGTGTTCATGGCGACTCCTTTGCTTTCGTTGCGGGCAGCTTACCCCACCCCCGGCCCCTCCCCGACGAGTCAGGGAGGGGAGCAAAACACCGCGAGATGCAAGGTATTTCGCGTGGGCGGTGGCTCTACCGCGCTTAAGTCTACGAGCGCAAGCCGAATATGCCGGCTGCTCTGGTTTTGCTGTCTGCCCAGACCTCCAGTTCGGCGATGCCGTCGATGCCCTTCTGATAAACCGGGCTGGAGGGATCAAGCGGCAAGCTGACGACGCGGCCAGTGACGGCGGATTCGTAAGCGCCCAGCACAATCTCCAGGGCGCGGGCGCCGGCCGCGGCCGGGGCCATCGGCTGACGGTCGTCGCGGATGGCGTCGCGGAAATCGGCCCAAAGCTCGGTGAAGGAGCGCGCGGTGTTGTCATCGTGCTCCGGCAGATTGGGGATGGCGTGGTCGCTGCGCCGCCAGTCGCTGTCGACGCTGTAGAGTTCGACGGGCTGGTTGAAGCCGCCCGACTGATACTGCTTGTAACGCAGGCGGATTTGCCCCTCGGCGCCGCTGATGTCGAGGCCGCCGACGCCTTCGCCCCAAGCCATGTGGATGATGGCATAGGCGCCCGGAAAGGCGATCTGCAGCAAAGCCAGATCCTCGATGACGGGCTGGCGCTGGGCGTATTCGAGCGCGTCGACAAAGGCCATGACCTGCTGCGCATGCTCGCCGATCAGCCACTCGGCCAGATATACCGCGTGGATCATGTCCATCAACACACCGCCGCCCGCCGCCAGCGTATGCCGCCAATCGGCCTGGTATTCGGCCGCGCCGGGATAGTCGATGACGCCCAGGAAGTGCAGCGTCGCCACGCGGATATCGCCAATGAGCCCGTCAGTCAGCAGTTGCTTGATCTGCCGGAATTCGGGCAGGAAATGATAATTATGCACCATAGCCATCTTCAAGCCGGCCGCGTCAGCCGCGCGCGCCAAATCAGCGGCGACCGCGGGCACGTTGCTGATGGGCTTCTCGCTGAGCACGTGCAGGCCGGCGGCGAAGGCGTCCAGCACGATAGCCGGTCGGTGTTTCTGCGGCACGGCGATGACGACCGCTTCAAGCTCGTCGATGGCGAGCAGGTCGTGATAATCAGCGTAGACTTGCTCATCGCGCAAGTCAAACCACTGCTGGCCGATGGCGCGGCGCTCGGGCGTGATATCGGCCAGCGCGACCAATTCGACATCGGGCAGGGTGGTCAGGGCCGGGCGATGGCCGTAATAGACGACATTGCCGCAGCCGATGAGACCGACTTTTAGCGAATTGGTCATCTACTTTCAAATCTCCGGTTTAAGGATCTTGTAGGGATTGTTTGCGCATTCCCATGTTTGGATGCAGCCGTATAAGGACGTATCCTTAAAGTAAACATCTTTGTATGCTTTGCGCAATTCTCTCGCCAGCGTTGTCTCTTCAAATAGTTTTTTCGAGTTGGTAGGAATTTCAGTACCAAAATGACTTTGGAAAAGGCGCGGCAAAATGAAAGTCATAATGGCAATGACGTCCTTTCCACGACAGAGCAGGATGTCATTCTCGCAATCTGGCGGGTGTGTTTTTCTAAGGTCAGCGGTATTCCGCAGCAATTCATCGCAGTCGATTTCTTCCTCGCTGCTTTCCGCCAATCTTATAGCAGTCCACTCGCGGCGAAGCTCAAGCATGTCCATATCAATGAAGTCGGTTTCCCCGAAGTTTATGAAGCCCGGTTGATAACTATATTCAAAAGACGTAAAGTTGATCCTATATTCCTTGTTGCAATCATTGAGCAAGCGAAAATAGCCAAATTCGGCCGCCAAATGCTGGGCGATATTCAGCACAGTAAGTATCCACCGTTGTACTCGTTCAGGTTCATAGTCAGCGAAAGTCTTCAAGCACAAGCTTGTAAGCGCGGATGAATCTGACGAATTCAACAAAATCATTTCTAGATCCGTGTAGCGGGAATCGTAAAGAAGATTATCAGTTTTGAATTCGTCCGCTTGCCGAACTAGCCAATAGTCCGCGTCAATAATGCCTGCAAGCCCCGGAGCATTCAACAACTCGTAGAACGACAACGCATCTGTTACTTCGCCTTTCCCACAAGCTGGCCAAAGCCTGCAGCTGTTGCGAGAACAAAAGCCGTCCCAGAATTCGAGGTCGGTAATTCCTTCGACGACCACGAAAGTTTTGCTTTTGTCCCTCCACCAGTAGTTCTGTCTTATTTCGTCTGCCGTTAGACAGATTTCCGACTGCATCAATGTTCTCCAGGAAAATCTAATTCGACCAACCAGTGATGTTTGTCCGCAACAACTTGAGGCGAATGAGTGGCGACTATAATATCGATATCTTGCAACTCGACTATGAGCTGCAGATCATTCAAAAACTCGCGCTGTAATCTAACATGCAACGATATTTCCGGTTCATCAATAATGACCAAGGTGCCGGATTCAACCTTAAACAGTAGATGAAAATATATATGGAGTAGTTGCTTTTCTCCCGACGCCAACAGCCATTCCGGAATGTGATTTCCGTCACTTCCGCGAAAGATGTATTTGCTGTCTTTATCCTTATCAACCGACTTCATCTCTAAGCGGTCATTTACAAGATTCTCAAACATCTCTTCCTGCGGTGAAGCTTCGCCATCGCTACCTACTTCTAACACACTGCCAGTCCGTGGTTCTGCGACGACAATGAGTTCACGTATGAATTTCCGAAAATGAGGGAAAAGTACCATTAAAATAACGATGACGACCCCAACTACAACTCCGACGATCACTGCAAGAGCTACAAGCCAAAAGAAAGTCGAAGAGGCCGCTTGCCAACCTGCCATCCAAATGGTCAAGAATAAAACCAAGATGGTCGGTACTATTAAGACTCCGTATACTGGAGGAGATAGCTTCATGCCTTGATCTAGTCGTTGCGTTTGGACTATGGAGGTCTGAATATTCTTACGAATCTGCTTGAGCCAGCCTGGGGTTTTCCCGAATACCAATGTCCGCAATGCGGGGACCAGAACATAGAGGCTTTCATTTGCAATCTTGCTTAAACGATCTTCTTGCCTCCAACGATCTTTTTGCATCCAGTACCGGCGTTCACTCTGAAGAATCATGGGCCATGCCGAGATTCGTTTAGGTCTAAACGTTCCGAGTCGTGCGCCTGTTTTGTCCTCGTAGGAATACGAGATCATTCCAGAGTTCTCCTGTTTACTCAGTGTGATTGAGTTACCGGAATCAAACTCCACACGAAACTCATTGAAGCGAATCATTGAAAACAGAATGTAATCTAACTTCAACAGGCCGTCTAGCATGCCCAACAAGACCGTCTTCCCCACCCCGTTCGGACCATGCACAATCGTAATCCGCGACTCCTGGTTCAGCGGAATCTCGTGATCGAACATGCCGAACAGCCCCGTCACTGAGATTTTGGTTATGCGCACGCTTTGATCCTTCCGCTACGCTATGCCGCCGAAGCGCGGGCGACCTGATAGGTCGCCCCTACGAATGTACAAATGTCGCCGCCTAATGAATGACGGGCAGCCTACGGATAATAGCTTTCCTTCTCCTTGTAAGCCTCGTAAGCTTCACGCGCCTGGCGCACCGACTCGCTCTCGGAGACCTCGGCCACGGGCACATCCCACCAGGATTCGTAGCCGGGTACGCGCTGGCGCCGGTCGACCTCGGTGACGATGCAGACGGGACCGCCCGTATGCGCTTTCGCCGTCTCCATGGCGCGGGAGAAGGCTTCGCGGTCGGGGGCGCGGATGACGCGCGCGCCCAGGCTTTCGCAGTTCTGGGCGAAGTCGATCGGCAGCGTCTCGCCGTCCAGGTGGCCGGAGTCGCTGCGGTAGCGGTATTTGGTGCCGAAGCCGTCGCTGCCCACGCTCTTGGACAAGCCGCCGATGCTGGCGTGGCCGTGATTGTCCAGC
>CAZWCV010000140.1:0-9504 GCA_964632725.1 uncultured Anaerolineaceae bacterium | reverse complement strand
TCAAGATCGCCATGACCGTGCTGGACGCCGGGCGCATCGGCATCGCGGCGCAGGCCCTGGGCATCGCCGAGGCGGCCTATGAGGCGGCGCTGAATTACGCGCGCGAGCGGGAAGCCTTCGGCGCGCCCATCGGCACGTACCAGATGATCCAGCAGAAGATCGCCGACATGAAAACGCGCATCGAAGCCGGCCGCGGGCTGATCTACCAGGCGATCCTCGCCAAGGAGCGGGCGCTGGCGACGGGCAGTCGTTACACCACCGAAGCGAGCATGGCCAAGCTCTTCTGCAGCGAGACGGCGGCTTATGTCACTGACGAGGCGCTGCAGATCCACGGCGGCATGGGCTACAGCAAAGAAATGCCGATCGAGCGCTATTATCGCGATGCGCGCATCACGCGAATTTACGAAGGCACGAGCGAGATCCAGCGCATGGTGATCGCTCGCAACGAATTGGGGATACGATGAAAGCAGCAGTTTTGAGGGGACACGGCGGCCCAGAGGTCGTGGACTATGTAGAAGATCTACCCGTGCCGGAGCCAGGCTACGGCGAGGCGCGGGTTAAGATTGCAGCGGCGGCGCTAAACCGGCTGGACTTGTGGGTGCGGGCCGGCTGGCGTGGGCTGGAGCTGGACTTTCCGCATGTAGTCTGCGCTGACGGCGCCGGCATCGTGGACGCGGTTGGCGACGGTGTTACGACGGTGGCGGTTGGCGACCGGGTCTGCATTGACCCGACTATCGTCGCGGCTGACGATCCGGCGCTTTATAGCGGGCTGGAGAATCAAACGCGCATCGCCATCCTGGGCGAGCATCACAGCGGGACGGCGGCTGAGTACGTGGTCATTCCGCAGCGCAACTTGCTGAAGATGCCGGCCGATTCCGACTTCGGCGAGGCGGCGGCGGTCGGCCTGGTCGGCGTTACCGCCTGGCATTCGCTGATAACGCGAGGCGGCTTGCAAGCAGGCGAATCGGTATTGATTGTGGGCGCGGGCGGAGGCGTCAACAGCATCAGCGTTCAGATTGCCAAGCTGGCCGGCGCGACCGTGTACGTGATCGGCAGCAACGCCGAGAAATGCGCGCAGGCGGAAGCGATCGGCGCGGATGTGACGATCAACCGCGAAGAGGAGCCGCAGTGGGCGCGCGCCATTTACAAGCTGACGAATCGGCGCGGGGTGGATGTGGTGGTCGACAACGTGGGCGCGGCGACGCTGGGCCAGAGCATGCGCGCCTGCCGCATCGGTGGGCGGATTCTGATCGTAGGCGGCACCAGCGGCTATCAGTACGAGCTCAACCTGGCGCAGCTGTTCGCGCGGCATATCTCGCTGATCGGCAGCACGATGGGACCGCATCGCGACTACGTCGCCTTCATGGAGCAGGTCTTCGCCGGCAACATCAAGGCGGTCATCGGCGCGCGGATTCCGCTGAGCGAGGCGCGGCGGGCGCAGGATATGCTGGAGGCGAACGCTGTCTTTGGCAAGGTTGTGCTGGAAATCTAGGGTGGTTCATTCTTATCACCGAGTACAGCGAGTTCGCCGAGTACTTTGGGGGCACAGCCGCGCGACAGTCCTTTAGGCTTTGATGACTGGCGGGTCTACCGCTTATGCCATTTGACGGAACCGATGTGTTTCTGCTGGCGAGTCAACTGGGCTTGCCCGATTTGGGGCGGGCGGCGGGCGATGCCGGCGTGATGAGCGTCTTGCAAGTGTCGGCCTATTACGCCGAGCGCCGCGTGCGGCATTCAGTGGCGCGCGTCATTGAATATCAGACTGGCGAAATCGAATTGCGGGTTGTGTTTCAGGGCGTGAGCTTGGCTGAGCCGCTGCGGCTGGAGGTTGAGCGGGAGAGCATGGAGAGGCTGGACGAAGTCCTGCTGCGCGTGAAGTTTGACAGGCTGGCCGATCAGCCTGGACTCTCGTACTCCGAGCGCAGCTTGTGGCTGATTCAACGGGCGGCGGGAACTCACATTCACGGCATCATGGTCGCGCCGGACCGGCCCGAGGCGCCCTATACGACTATCGTCAACGCCATTGACGCCTGGCTGCCCGAGGCGATCCGCGAGATACCGCTGAGGTGAGTGCGATGAAAGACGGTCATTTGCAGGAGGTCGAGGTCAAGCTGCATACGCCGGATCTGGCGCGTGTGAAAAGCGCGCTGGAAGCGGCCGGGGCGACCTTGGTGAAGCCGCGCGTTTACGAGCGCAATGTCCGCTATGACAGCGCGGACGGCATGCTGTCGGCGCAGGGCGTCGTGCTGCGATTGCGGCAGGATGATGCGGCCCGGCTGACATTCAAGGCCGACGAACGGGTCGTGGACGGCATCTCCAGCCGCTTCGAAGCCGAGGTCGAGGTCAGCGATTTCGCGCTGATGGACGTGATTCTGCAGCGGCTGGGATACGAGGTGGCGCTGGTCTACGAGAAGTATCGCACGACATACGAACTGGAGGGCGCGGAGGTGGTGCTGGACGAGCTGCCCTTTGGCAGTTTCACCGAGATCGAGGGCGATGCGGCGACGATTGAGCGTGCCGTGGAGCGGCTGGGGCTGGCTGGCGCGCGGCGCATGGGCGGGAGTTATGTGTACATTTTTCTGGGTTTGAAGCGGCGGCTGTGCTTGCTGGAGCGGGATTGCACCTTTGAGGCGTTTCGTGGGGTGGATGTGGGGAATTCTTTTTTCTAACCACAGAGATCACAGAGGGCACAGAGGTTTTTTGCCACCGAGTACACCGAGTACACCGAGATTACGATTGTAGGGGCTGCCTTGGCGCGCCCGTAAATATACGCGGCGTGACCGGCGGGCGAGCCAAGGCTCGCCCCTACGAATTCTGACGCGAAAGGCGCAGTTGACGCTGCACGCAATTCAAGTATTCCCTGTGCCGTCTGTGCCTCTGTGGTGAAAAACGGCAACAACATCGCCATCGTCGAGTTGCTCAATCACTTCGGTTTCACGCCGTAACCTCGAATCGGTGTAGGGGCGACTCTGTGAGTCGCCCAAAAATACGCATGACAGGAGCGGCGGGCGAGCCAAGGCTCGCCCCTACAGAATTCGACGTGGAGCGGGCAACTCGCGTTGAGAGCATTACAAGTTTTCTCTGTGCCCTCAGTAGAACCAAGTTAGTCATGCAACACATTGCCACACTCCACCCCCACCCCCAAACCCCCTCCCCCATAAAGAGGGAGGGGGCTTTAGCGCAACGTATTCGCGGCTTTTCTCCCCTTCCCTCATTTTGGGGATGCCCGCCATAGAGATGGCGGGAGAGGGGTCGGGGGATGGGGGCGACTTCGGGCGATCCCCGCTGGCGACAGTCCGCCGCGATTTGCTAGAATGACGAGGCGTTCCCCACAGACTGATTCGCACGGCGACCAGCCGACGAGGACAGCTTATGCCCGCCTTCGCGACGGTGGAAGAAGCCTGGCTTGAATTGCAAAACGGCAGCGACGATCAGCGCCGCGCCGACGCCATCGCGCATCTGGGCGAAAACCGCTATGCCCCGGCCGTGCCGCGCTTGACCGAGCTCTTGCGCCAGGCAGACCCCGGCACGCGCTACCTGGCGGCCAAGGCCCTGGGCCAGATCGGCGACGAAGCCGAATCGGCCGTGCCCGCCCTGCTGGAGGCGCTGCGCGCGGATGATATGTTCTTGCGCGCGGGCGTCACCGGCGCGCTGATCCAGATCGGCTACCCGGCCGTGCCCGGCTTGACGCGGGCGCTCTTCGACCCGAGCAGCGCGGTCAAACGCGCCGCCTGCAAAGCCCTGGGCAAGATCGGCAGCGCGCGCGCCGTGCAAGCGCTTATCTTCTCGCTGAATGACCGCAACGCCGGCGTGCGCAAGTTCGCGCGCGAGGCGCTGACCCGCATCGACAGCCCGGCCGCCCGCGCGGCGCTGCGGGATCGCTAGGGCGGGCGGCTCGCCCCTACGATGTGCATGAAGACTTTTCGGGCGACTTGACAAGTCGCAACTTACCGATGCCGCCAGAACGACAGTTTGTAGGGGCGTATCGCCGAAACGCCCGCTGCTGACTCGCATGTTGCTTTTAGCGAGCCATGGGCTGACCCGCGCGGTTTCTGACGTGGATGCGGGTGGGCGAGCCAAGGCTCGCCCCTACAGTTTTCGATTTCAATGCGAGCGGGAAATGGGCGCGCAGAAGCTTCCATCACGCAAACTCGATCAGCGCTCCGCTGTGTTCAACAGCGTACCAGGCCAGCGCCAGCGCCATCACGGTATCGTCATGGCAGCCGGGCCGCGCGCCATAGCGATAACCGCCGCCCGGCAGCCGCTCCAGCGAGAAGCTGGCCAGCTCGCCCAGCAGCACCGGGTCATCCAGCAAGCCCAGGTAGCCGCGCTCGATGGCCAGCGCCAGCGATTCGATCAGCGGCGACTTGCTGGCGGAAGTGGTGGTGAATCCCCGCACGGGCAGGCCTTCGCGCTGCAGCGCCTCGATATTGGGCTCGCCTATGCTGTTGGCTTCGGCCCAGATAACATGCGCGCCCCAGCGCTCGGTCAGCGCCTGAAGCCGGCCGCGCTGCAAGCTCCAGCCGACCTGGTTGAAGCGATCCAGGGCCACCAGCTGGCGCGTGCTGGCATTGATGATGGCGATGGCGGTGTAATCGACGCTGCGGCCCCAGTCGACGCCGGCCACGTAGCGATGCCCCGCCTGCGGCGTCGGACTTGCCAGCTCGCGCACGGCGCGCCGGATGCCGCGGAAGACCTGGCCCTGGTCATCGTCGAACTCCGCCAGGTATTCCGTGCGCCAAACGTGCTCGGAGCTCTGCCGCTGGATGCTCTCGAGCTCTTCCGGCGCGATGAGTTCGTTGCTGCCGCTGGTGAAATGAAACGCCATCCAGTCGGGCGCTTCATCGTCCAGGCCCAGGCGGTACAGGTCCCAGAACCAGTTTCGGCCGAAGGGTGTGCTGAGAAAGAGGGCGCTGCCCTGCGTGGTGGCCAGCATGGGGCGGACGATCTCCTGCCAGACGCGCGCTTCCATGAAGGCGGCTTCGTCCAGCACGGCCAGGTCCAGCCCTTCGCCGCGCAGGTAATCGGGATGGTGGCTGCTGCGCACGGCGATCATGCCGCCCTCGGGGTCGTCGATGCGGCGCTCGTTTTCGCTTATTCTGATGCCGGCGATGTCGCGGACGGCGCTTTTCAGATCACGCCAGACCTGGCTCGCCATCAGCCGCGTCGGCGCCAGCCACCAGGTCCGCTTCCGCCCCCAGATCGCGTGCTCCAGAATGACCATTTTGCCCAGCTCGGTCTTGCCCCAGCGCCTCCCGCAGGCCACCACCTTGAATCGCGCGCCATGCTTCCTCGCGGCTCTCTGCCCATGGTGGGGCTGGCTGAGGGGAAGCTGGGCTGCCGTAGACGAATTGGACGACTCGGCCTTTTTCTTGCGTCTCATCAATCTCCTCGATGGCATCCGCTAATTTCAGGGCGTAACTGACCAGGCTGCCGGCGGCTGACGCCAGTTGGTTCAGGGGCGCTTTGTCCAGCTTGTCGTCGTCGATCCGCCGCAAAATCGATTGGGCGCGCGACAGCATGTCGCGCTGCAACTCGACCGCCAGCCGGTCAACCTGCCGCTGGCGGCGCAGGCCGTGCTGGCGCCGAAGTTTGTCCTCGACGCGCAGCCACTCGCGCAGGTCGCGCTCGGGGATGCGCAGCGCGTCGCTGACGGCCGCGACATCGCCGTCGAGTTGGTCGATTTGGTCAAGCGCCTCGATCTGCTTGTCCAGGGTGCTGCGACAATCCATCCGCGCCTCCATTTCGCTTGTCGCCCGCTGAAAAATCGAAAAGAGACGCTCATCGCTCGCCGTCCGGCTGCTGGCGGTCCCGGACGCGATAGTCCGTCCGCGCATGGGCATCTCTTCCGATCTGGTGACAGACTAGCACAAACGTGCTAGCGATAGGTGACCGTTTGTTCGCGGGTTTGGTGGATTCGGATGTGGGTCGCGGTATGCGCAAGGTTCCTACGGCGCGTTGGCTGTAGGGGCGTTTCGCTGAGACGCCCGCCCGTACATGGTTTTCATTTCGACGGGCGGCTCGGCGACGCGCCCCTACAAATATTGCGGCGACGAGTTTGGCGTCTGATTGTGGGCGAGCCTTGGCTGGCCCAATTAGTAATCGTGCATTTTCGGGCGATTCTCGGAGTCGCCCCTACAAAGCCTGTGGCATAGAGCGCCAGCAGCGGCGAACCCGTCGCCAGGCAAGTCCGGTGTTATAATGCGAGCGTACCGTGCAAGCAGGAGACGCGCCTTGAGCGAGCGCTATGCCGACAAGATCATCATCGGCGTGACGGGCAATATCGCCGTGGGCAAGAGCCTGGCGCTGGCGCATTTAGCGCAGCTGGGCGCGGCAGTCATCGACGCCGACCGGGTGGCGCATCAGGTCTTGCGGCGCGGCGGCCCGGCCTATGGACCGGTGCTGGCGGCCTTCGGGCGCGGCATCCTGGGCGCGGACGGCGAGATCGCGCGCGGCAAGCTGGGCCGGATCGTTTTCGCTGACCCGGCGCAGCTGCGGCGGCTGGAAGCCATCACGCATCCGGCCATACGGCTTGAGATCGACCGGCGCATTCGCGGCGCGGCAGCCGAAGTCGTCGTCATCGAAGCCATCAAATTGCTGGAAGGCGACTTGAAAAACGCGGTAGACGCGGTCTGGGTGGTGGACGCATCGCCCGCGACCCAGCTACGGCGGCTCATCGCCGAGCGCGGCATGAGCCAAACAGAGGCGCAGCGACGCATCGACCTGCAGAACAGCCAGGCGCACAAACTCCAACAGGCCGATGTGGTTATCTCAAATGACGGCGACCTGGATGACGTGCGCGCGCGGGTAGAGCGGGCCTGGGCGGCGCTGCGGGAAGCGCGTTGAGGCTATTTGCCACAGAGGCGCAGAGGCACAGAGAAAAGCGTCTGTAGGGGCGGGTCGCCGAGCCGCCCGTCGGCTTGTGTTGAGTTTATCGGCGGGCGTTTCGCGAAACGCCCCTACCGCTAGTCACATTTATCGGAAGCGTCTGGTCATTGCGGCAGCCAAGGAGCATAATGGCGCCGCTCTGAAAACGCGGCGGAATTGTCCACACTGATTAGAGGAACAGCACAATGACACGGTTTCTGCTTTCATTAACGTTAATGCTTGCGTTGGCCGCCGTTGGCGCCTTGGCGCTCGCCGATGATGGCTGCGCCGATGCTTTGGGCTGCGTCAAGATAGGTCCCGACGACAAGTTTATGATCGGTGGCTTGCTGCAGATATCCGGCACAAACGTGGGCGTGTCGGGCCCGTCTACGCAAATCGCCTTTGAACTGGCGGCGCTGGCGCGCGATGGCCGGCTTTTGGGCCGCGAAATCGCATTCGTGCTTGAGGACAGCGCCTGCTCCGAAGAAGACGGTCGGGAATCGGCGCAGCGCATCGCCGCCAACTCGGCCATCGTCGGCGTCATCGGCACCAACTGTTCGCTGGCGGCGAAGGGCGCCTTGCCCATCATCAGCGCAGCCGGCTTGCTCATGATTTCGCCATCGAATACGTCGCCCTTTCTGACGAATTCTGATGCTGCGGTCGGCGGGCTTTATCAGCCGGGCTACTTCCGCACCGCCCATAACGACCTCTTCCAGGGCGCTTTGAGCGCGCGCTTCGCGGCGGAGGCGCTGGGCGTCTCCACAGTGGCCACAATTGACGATGGCGATCCCTATACTCGCGGCTTGGCCGGCGCGATGGCCGCCGCCTTTGAAGGCTTGAATGGCGAAGTTGTCTTCCGCGGCCAAATCAGACGGGGCGATACCGACATGAGCGCAGTTCTCGGGTCGGTAGCCGAAAGCGGGGCGGAGCTTCTATTCTTCCCCGTATTCGCTGACGAAGCGCAAGGCATCATCAACCAAGCGGCTTCGACGCCGGGTCTTGAAGACGTCATCATGATGACGGCGGACGGCGCTTTTTCCAAGTCTTTCGCTCAAGGCGCAGGCGAGGCCGGGATCGGGCTTTATGTGGCGGCGCCCCATGTCTCGGGCGCGGCGCATGATGCCCTGGTCGAGGCTTGGCGGCGAGAGATTGACGAGGCGGGACCGACCGGCGGCACCTACGCTCACAGCTATGACGCCGCCAACTTGCTGCTGGACGCGCTGGAGAGCGTGGCGGTCGAGGCGGAAGATGGCGCGCTGGAAATAGGCCGGGCGGCGCTGCGTGATGCGCTGGCGGCTGTTGAGGATTACCCCGGACTGACCGGCTCGCTGACCTGCCAGGACGAGTCGCCACACGCCGGCGACTGCGCCACGGGCGAAGCGCTGGCGATTTTCCAGCTCAGCGCGGCCGAGGCGCATGACGGCAACTGGCCGCCGCCCCTGGTGTGGACGGCCGCAATGGCGGAGACGGATTAGCAAGCGGCGCAGTCTGCCGTCCGCATGGGGCTTTCACCACTGAGGCACAAACGTAATTCCAAGAATGCAATGTCATAAAATATGGGACCTTGCAGGGGCGATTCGGTGAATCGCCCGCCGCTAGGCTTGCCTGTTCTCGCCGTTGGGGGGCGACGGGCGGATTACTTCTTTGACTCGCTCTAGCCAACCGGGTTCGTCTTTGACACGCCTTTTGACTACCACGTCAAAGTCCGGGTCGGGATTTTCGAGCAAGGGCGCCAATGGTATAAATTCTACTGATTCACCTTGTTGGCTGTTATCATTCTGCGGTTCATCGCTGAGCATAGTTAATCTACTTGAGGGTATGATGGATTCTGACACCAACATTGTAACACAGGATCCGCTGGAAACGGAAACAGATATCATCAAACGCCTTGACAGCGTGATCGAGGCCACGGTAAAGACACACGAAATCTTGGAGGCAAAGGCAAAATTTGGCTTCACTATTCTTAGTTCCGCAATGGCTCTTGTGCTGTTTGCCTTTACTAATGCCTCCGATCTGGCTGCTAAAGTTAGCGTTGACGCCATTCGATTGTTTGTGATTTTTGATCTACTTGCGGTCGTCTGTACACTAGCTGTTATGTGGCCACGCTATCAGCCCATCGCAATTATACAGCCAAGCGAAAGCGCTTTAGAAAAGTGGCGGAAGCTAAGCCCCTCGAAATACCGGGCAAACTTGCTGGCTCAATATACTAAGCTATGGAAACAACATGAGGACGTCATCGCTCCAAAGACCAGCGCGTTCCAAGCGGCTTGCCTATTTACCGGTTTAGCGTTCATTATCTTTGCCGTGATCTTGTATCAACTTGCGGCGCAATCCTAACACTACGCTAGGTAATGCAGCATCTTGATACGAGCGAGCCAAGGCTCGCCCCTACAACCGACTTTTGTTGTGATATACTCTTGCGCCGTGTCAGACAGCAAGTTTCAACAGGAAGCTGCATGACCCAACTCACCAGCCTGACCATCAGCCGAGCGCTTGATTTGCTGCGCGCGGGGGAGATCTCGGCGCGCGAGCTGACCGAGGCGCACTTGCAGCGCATCGACGCCCTCGACCCGTCCATCGGCGCTTATCTTACGGTCACGAGCGACCTGGCGCGGCGGCAGGCGGCGGCGGCTGACG
>CAZWCV010000139.1:0-9565 GCA_964632725.1 uncultured Anaerolineaceae bacterium | reverse complement strand
TGATGGCCACCGGCACCGCCGTGCTCAACCTCGACTGGGGCGATGTCGGCACGATCTCGGTTGACGAGAATATGTCGCTGGTCAAGGGCGCGGTCGGCTTCGGCGTATTGCCCGGCGGCGACTCCTACTGGGATTACGAAGCGGGCGAATGGGTCATGGAAGAGAATCCGGCGCCCTTCATCGCCTTTGGCGGCTGGATTATCTCGGTAGCCGCCGACAGCGATGTCAGCGAAGCGGCGCTTGATTTCGCCTCCTTCCTGGCCAGCAAGGACGTGGTCAACGAATTGGCCGTCACCGGCGGCACCGGCATCAACCCGTCCCGTTTCAGCCAGTTGGCCGATACCGCGCCCTGGGTCGCCGCCGGCTTTGACGAGGAAAGCGCCGCCGACTACCTGGACGCCATCCAGAACACCATCAACCACCCCAACGCTGTACTCGACATCCGCATCACCGGCTCGGCCGAGTATCTGTCGTCGCTGGACGCCGAGATCGCTCGCGCGCTGGCCGGCGAGATCAGCGCCCAGGAAGCGCTGGATAATGTCGCCGAGCTGTGGAACGCCATCACCGACCGCCTCGGCCGCGACGCGCAAGCCGCGCAGTATCGGGCGGCTGTCGGTTATATGGGTGATATGTAGGGTAGTTCTACCTCACCCCCCGGCCCCCTCTCCGAATCATCGGAGAGGGGGAGCGCGTCAAACGCGTGTGGGAAATCTACCCTAGCCCAAACCGCGAAAGTCTACGCTGCGCGGCCTTGTTTCCGCCAATTCTTTGGCGAAAGGGGCCGGGGCTGGGGTAAATTGAATTCAGTACGTCATCTTCAAGCAGTCATCGGGGGCTGAAATGCCCGAATGCAAAGTTTGGATTCCTACGCAAACAAACCGCGAAGTCTACGATGATATCAAGTTGCGCGCCTTACGCATGCGCAAGCAGCCTACGGTTGCCGAAAAAGTACTTTGGAACAGACTCCGCAATAGACAGCTGAAGGGCTTAAAGTTTCGCCGCCAGCATCCCATTGACAGATTCATCGTGGATTTCTATTGTCGCGAAGCCGGCCTCGTGATTGAGGTCGACGGCTCAGTTCATGATTCGCTTGAAGCCAGAGAATACGATGAGGCGCGCCAGAAGTTTCTCGAACAACGGGGACTGACCGTAATGCGCTTTTGTAATGCGCAGGTCGTCAACGACACAAACACGGTGTTAGCTTCCATCTCCGCCTTTCTTAACGACCTTGGAAATGTTAGCAACTAATTCTTATGCGACGGAGCTTCCCCCCGATGATTCGGGGGGACTGAGGGGGGTTGACCCCGCCGTCTCCAACTTTCTGATGGACCCAAACGATGTTAGCAACTAATTCTTATGCGACGGAGCTTCCCCCCGACCCGACGGGGGGACTGAGGGGGGTAGACCCCGCAGTCTCCGACTTTCTGATGGACCCAAACGATGTTAGCCGCTAAACCACACGCAACGGAGCTTCCCCCCGACCCGACGGGGGGACCGAGGGGGGTAATGGTTACCGAAGACAGGCTCATGAAGCGGGTTTTCCTCAGCCCGGCCGTGATCCTCTTGCTCGCCCTGTCCATCTTCCCGCTGATCTGGTCCCTCGGCATCAGCTTTACGGATATGCAGCGCGGCGGCTCGACCGTGGCGCGGCAAGCCGAGGCGGAGGGCATCACCGAAGGCGTCGGCTTCCTGGGCCTGGGTTTTGAGCTGACCGGGCGCAATTACCAGCGCCTGCTGAATGACGGGCGCTTGCACAGCACCGTCCGTAATACAATGATTTACGTCTTCTTCGGCGTGATGATTCAGTACGTCATCGGTTTGGGCCTGGCGACTGTGCTGAACCAGCCCTTCCGCGGGCGCAATCTGGTGCGCGTGATCTTCCTGATGCCGATGATGATGACACCGGTGGCGGCGGCTTATACCGGGCGCATGTTCTTCGACTCCAACCCGCTGCGCTCGCCCCTGGCGCATTTCTTGCGCGAGCTTTCCCAAGCTTTGGGATCGGAGCGAGGCATCACCGTGCCCTGGTTCACCGATACCGGCTGGGCGCCGATCGCCATCCTGATCATCGACGCCTGGCAGTGGATTCCCTTCATGACGCTGATCCTGCTGGCCGGCATGCAAGCCATCCCGGATGACATCTATGAGGCGGCGCGGGTCGACGGCGCCGGCGTGCTGCAGATCTTCTGGCGCATCACCGTGCCTATCCTGCTGCCGATTTCCATGACGGTCATCTTGATCCGCGGCCTGGAAATCTTCAAGATCATTGATGTGGTGGTGGTGACGACTGGCGGCGGACCCGGCTCGGCCACCGAGTCGCTGACGCTGTATATCTTCGAGCAGGCGCTGAGCAATGGCAATTACGGCTACGCCAGCGCCATCGCCTACGTTTTGCTGGTGCTGGTTATCATCTTCGCTACCATATTTCTGGCCGTGGGGCGGCGCTGGATCCGCGGCTCGGCCGGGGGAGCGGACTGATGCCGGGCGCGACGAAGACCTGGTTCCGCCGCAGCAGCCGGCGCCCGCTCTGGCAGTCGGCCGTGCTCTACGCCATTGTCATATTTTGGTGCTTCATTGTGCTCTTCCCTTTTTACTGGCTGGCGACCACCTCGGTAAAGCGCCCGATAGACGTCAGCCGCGGGCCCAATTACATTCCCTATGTCGATTTTCAGCCGATACCGGATCATTGGGAAGAAATGTTCGGCAGCCAGCGCAAGTCAACCGAGCGCCACTTCCGCAACAGTCTGGTATCGGCGATTGGCAGCACGATACTATCGGTCATCATCGGCGCCATGGCCGGCTACGGCTTGTCGCGCTTCCGCTATTACTGGGGGCGCCTGGGCTGGGACAATGACAATATCGCCTTCTGGATCATCTCGCAGCGCTTTTTGCCGCCGGCCATATTCATCGTGCCCTTCTTGCTCTTGTACAATTTCTTCGGCATGGTCGATACCTATGCCGGGCTTATCATCGCCTATACCATGTTCAATATCCCCTTCGCCGTCTGGATCATGCGCGATTTCTTCAATGGGCTGCCGGTCGACCTGGAGGAGAGCGCGCGCGTCGACGGCGCCACGCGCTGGCAAGCCTTCATCCGTATCGTGCTGCCGCTGAGCGCGCCGGGTTTGGTGGCGGTGGCGATTTTCTCCTTCATCTTCGCCTGGAACGAATACCTTTTCGCCCTGATGCTGACCAACTTCAACGCCATCACCATGCCGGTGCTGATCGCCGGGCAGAACAATACGCGCGGCATCGAATGGTGGTTCATCAGCGCGCTGACGCTGATGGCGGTTGTGCCGGTCATCATCATGGGTTTGCTGCTTGAGCGCTTCATCACCCGCGGTCTCACCGCCGGCGCGGTCAAAGGCTAGCTTGGTCCACCCCCACCCCACATATCAGCGGATATACGACACTTTTGCCACAGAGGGCGCCGAGTGAAAGTGAGGGCACTGAGTGTGTGACCATGAGTTAGGAGCTTGGGCGACTTAAGATTGATCCGCAACGCCCCCGACTCTGCCGCTGACCTAGCTGTGTCCTCGCTTTCCCTCGGTGGTAAAGCCGTCGTACTGTTCACAGATGCGGGCTAGCCATACTGTGACGCGCTTTAGTCCCAAATGCTGCGCATCTGCCAGGCATCCAGCCGTTTGAGCGTCGCGGCGCTGCCTTGCGCGCGCAGAGAAACGCCCAGGCTGTCGTCCCGCCCCGGGTAGACGCGGGCAGCCAGGCACTGCTTGCCATTCACGAAGACCTCGACCACGCTGCGGTCGATGAATACGCGCAGCCGCAGCGGCTCATCGTCCTCCAGATAAACCGGCGCGGTCTCCGGCGCGCGCGATAGCGCTTCGGGCAGAGTAGAGCTGTAGGAAGTGTCGATGCAAATCAAGCTGTCGTAGCGCTGCGGCAAGCGCTGCATCGCCGCCGAGCTGGCGTTCATGGCCTGGGTCTTGGACAGACGCATCTTGAAGCGGTTGCCGCGATGCTTGAAGAAGGCGATGCGGGTGTACTCTTCGCGATTGGGCGAGCGCAGCACATTCAATTCGACCAGCGGCGCAGCGCCCGGGTCAAGCTCGATCGACAGCTCCATGGCATTGCCTTGTAGCGAATCGAGCACGATTTCTTCGTTGGCCGGCAAGACTGTCTCGCCGATGCTGACCGGATCGTAACGCAGCGACTCGATATCGCCGGCCGGTTCCTGCAGCAGGCGATCATCCGCATCCAGCGTCAGCCGGCGCGGCAAGGTCATGATCTGATTCCAGACCTCGGTCGGCTTGCCCTGGTTCATGTTGAATATGACGATGACGCCGCCTTCGCCATCGGGCGCGGCTGAGGGCGCATGCACGCCGGAGGGCGTCGAGGGACCGAAGTTGAACAAGCCGCCATCGCTGACGACGAACTTGTCGCGCGCGGTATCGTAATCGCCCAGCAAGTATTGCCCGCCGGTCATGTGGCTGTACATCAGGAAGATGTGCTTATCCGCGCCGATGGGCCAGAAATAGGGACAAGCGCCATCATCGCCCACAACCGTATATTGATCATTTTCGATGAAGGGATGCAGATATTCCCAGTTCTCCAAATCGGCCGAGCGGAAGAGGAAATTGGCGCGCACCTGCTTCTTAGCCGGCCCATTGGGCAGCCAGCCGCCGGAAAGCGCGTAATAATGCTCGCCCTGTTTCCAGATGCAGGGGTCGAAGACGGTGTAGGGCAGCGGCGGCTCGCCTTCTTGCTGCAGCGGGATGACCGCGCCATCGCCGACCTTCTCCCAATTCAGCAGCAGCGCATCGGAGGAAACGGCCACCATATTGCCCAGCTTGGTGCCGTGATACATGGCGATCACACGGTCTTCCTCCACCAGCGCCGTGCCCGAATAGCAGCAATCCTCCGGATCCGGGTAGATGGCGTAGGGCAAATCGCGCCAGTGGATCAGGTCGTCGCTGATGGCGTGACCCCAATGCTGGCGGCTGTCTTCCGGCGGATAACCCTGATAGAACAGGTGCCAGCGCCCTTGCCAGAAGCTAAGGCCATTGGGGTCGTTCAGCGTACTCTCGGGGCTGACGAAGTGATATAGCGGGCGATGCGGATCGCCAGCCAGCTCCCGCCGCGATTGGGCGAAGCGCGCCATTAGAGGGTTGGCGGCGAGCTGCGCCTCCTGCTCGGCCAGGCTGTGGGCGAAGTTATACTGCGGTACTTTGGAACGGTAATCCGGATTGTTTTCTGCGCTCACGATTGTTGTCTTTCTTAACTAGACTTCACAAGAATATATGCCCATGCCGGGCGTCGGACCACTAGCGCGTCGTGTAGCCGCCATCGACGACGATGCCGGTCCCGGTGATGTAACTCGCCTCATCGGACGCCAGGAAAGCAGCCACATCAGCGATCTCCTCTGGCTGACCCATGCGCGCCAGCGGTACTTGGCTGACGAAGTGCCGGTGCTCGTCGGCGGGAACGGACTGCGTGGCCGGCGTCGATATCGCGCCCGGCAGGATGGCGACCACGCGCACCGTCGGCGCCAGCTCCAGCGCCAGCGCGCGCGTCAAGGACAGCACGCCGCCCTTGGCCGCTTGGTAGGCCGCGCTGCCGGTTAAGCCGACAATGCTATGCACCGAAGCGGTGTTCAAGATGACGCCGGCCGGGCTTTTCAATAAGTGCGGAATCGCCAGCTTGGACGCCTGCCACACGGCCGTCAAAGTAACATCCAGCGTCGCCTGCCAATCCTGCGCGCTGATGTACGCGGCGGCGCCGGCCACATTTCTGAAGGCGTTATTATGCAAGATATCCAGGCGGCCGTATGTTTGCACGGCGGCGTCAATCATGGCGTGGAGGTCGCCTTCGCGGCTGACGTCCGCTTCGACAAAGAGCGCGCGACCCCCGTCAGCCGAGATCTCGCGCGCGCAGGCTTCTCCACTAGCCCGGTTGATATCAGCGATGACAACCGCCGCGCCGTCGCTGGCGAAGCGCTGAGCAGTGGCTCGGCCGATGCCCGAAGCCGCGCCCGTGATAATCGCCACCCTGCTTTGCAAGCGCATGTCGCGCCTCACTTTCGCGCTGAATCTGCGGCCTATTCGAGGGCTTCAAAGCGCCAGCCGTCGCCGTCTTCCCGTACATAGCCGACGCCGGGGAAGGGAAAATGGAAAGCGTGGATCAGCGCGTTTTCCTCGACTGCGCGCCGCAGCAGCATCCGCCGCGAAGTCATAGCTTGCTTCGGATCTTGGTCCCAAGCGGGATGCCAGGTCGTCTGCTCGATATGGATCGGCAGGTCCATGGTGTCAGCGACGCAAATCAGACGCTCCGCGCCCGATGCCACGGCCAGCGATATATGATCGCGCGTATGGCCGGGCGTGGCGATGCTGCGGATACCGGGCGCGATTTCGTCGCCGGGCTCGATCAGTTGCATCTGCGCCGCCATCGCCCGCAGGCAATCTTGGGCAAACTTGACATCGGCCACCAGCGCGGCGCCCATGGCGGACGCATCCGTTTCTTCAGTCCAGTATTCCCATTCGCCCCGCGCCATGATCTGACGCGCATTGGGGAATACCAGCGCGCCGTCTTCATCGACGCCGCCGCAGACGTGATCCAGGTGGCCATGTGTCAGCACGATTTTGTCGATGTCGCCGGGCTGATAACCCGCCGCCGCCAAACCCGGGACGACCTTGCCCAAGACCGAGTGATATACCGAGCCGCCGCCGCTATCGACGAGGATGCGCTCCGCTCCCGTGTCGATCAGCAGGCAATTGCTCTGCAAATCGAGGTGATCCGGCGAAAGCCCGTGCTGCCGCAGCGCCTGCGCCCTGTCCTCGGCTGTCGAGCCGGCAAAAAAGGTCGCCAGAATTTCCGCGTCAAGCAGCTGCGAGCCATCGCTGATGGAGACGCATTTGAAGTCGCCAATTGAAAATGTGAAGACCCCGTCTGACACCGCCCGCTCCTTCGTCTCGTTCTAATCAGGCCAGCGGCAGTCGCATAATGCCGCGCCCGTGCAAGCCGAGCAGCAGGGCATCGTCCAGCAGCAACATCGCCGACGGCACAGCGTCCGTTCGCTGTACGCAGGTCCACGATTTCCCGCCGTCTTCAGAGCGCGCGACGCCGTCATCAACCAGGGCGTAGAGCACAAAACGCCCATCGCCCGCGCACTGAACTTGCAGGTGATTCACGGCCGAGTCCAGCGCCAGGCCCTGCCAGCTTTCGCCTTGGTCACCGGAAACTTGCAGGCCATGCGCTTCGGCCCCGGCGAAAAGCAGCGTCTCGCCCGAGGCCTGATCCGCCGCCACTGCCAGTGAGAGCACGGGGGCGAATTCGGTCGGGAAGGCGGTGAAGCGCCAGGCTCGCCCGCCATTGCCGCTGCGGTACAAGCCGGTCTCCGTGCCGGCGAAGACGGTTTCGTCGCCCGGCCAATGCGGGGACAGCGCAAGGCACAGCACACTCAGATCGAACAAGCCGAAATTCCAGGGCTGCCAGCGCAGCCCGCGGTCGGCCGAGGAGAATATGCCGTCTTCCAGCGTGCCCGCCAGCAAGACGCCGTCGCGCTCAAAATCCGGCGAGACCGCCAGGCAGGAAAATAGCGGCGGCGGCGCGGGAAAAGCGGCCGTATGCCAAGTGTCGCCGGCATCGCTTGAGCGCAGGATGCCGCCTTTGACCGCGGCGAACAGCGAGCGATCGTTAGCGAATGCGGGCGAGAGCGCCACCGCCGTCGTGACGATTTCGCTGGACGGGCTCAGCCGCTGCCAACTGGCGCCGGCGTCGCTTGAGCGGAACAGCCCCGCGCTACAGGCGGCGAAGCAGCAGCCCTTCCCGTCGGCGGCCAGCGCATAGACCGAATCGTCGGCTGTCTCGAATTCGAGAGTAAATGTCATTGCTGTGTGCCTTAGCCGGGAGAGCGCGCGATTTCCGGCGTTTTGTGGTGGACCAGTACATCGATCGTCAAGGCCATGCCGGCGGTCAAAACGGCGTTGCGCAACGCCTCCTTCTGCGTCGCGGCGCTATCCAAGAGCTGCCTCCCCTCGACAATCTCGCCGCTGATGACATCGAAGCTGCCTTGATCAGCCGCGTGAGCGAGCCGCGCGAAGACCTCGCCCGGTTCAAAACCGGCGTTTTCGTAGATCGCCCGCGCCGGCTCCAGCAGGGCGTCGTGGAGGATGAGGAAGGCAGCGCGTTCGTCGGGGTCGGCGCCATTGGCCAGCATGGGCGCGAGCCGTTGCCGACAGCGCGCCAAAGCCATGCCGCCACCGGGCAACACACCCTCTTTGACAGCGGCGCGCATGGCATCGGCGGTGGTTTCGGCCAGTTCCTTGCGCCGGTCGATCTCAGTCTCGGAGAGTCCACCAATCCATAGCGTTGCCGAGCCGCCCATTAGCTTGCCGATGCGCGCTTGCAGCCTGTCGCGATGCTGCGGGTCATCGGAGCGCTGGTATTGCGTCTGCATATTGCTGACGTGCCGCCGCAGCTGCCGCGGATCGCCTTTGCCGCCGATGATGCCGAAATTATGTGTGCTGGCCCAAGCCCGCCGCGCCCGGCCGATGTTGACGGGCGTAATGTCTCTCAAGCTATGGCCCGCTACCGAGAGCAGCGGTCGCCCGCCGGTCAGCACGGCCAAGTCGGCGATGGCCGCTTGCCGATCATCCGGATTCATGCCCGGGCTGCGAACCGCCATCACCTGGAAGTTCTTCAGCTTGCCATTCGCCATGGTCAAGCCGGCTATGGCATCACCGGAAACCTCGCCGGCGATCAGCAGGAGCTTCTCGATTTTGTGGTCGACAGCGAGTTCCAGCATAGGCATGATATGGCGCGGATCGTTGATCTGAAAGTCGGCGATGACGATAGCCGGCTCTTCGTAGACCGTCTGCAAAGTCTTCTGATCCGCGATCATCTCGCGCGAGACCAGGCCGCTGTTCCAGAACATGCCCTCGATATACTCGCGGCGCAGCGCCCGGCTATGATCTTTGCGGATGTCCAACTGGCCATAGCTGCCGATGATGTCGAAGATTTCGCCCAGCAATTCCGCCAGGGGCCGGTCGTGACAAATCGCTTCGGCAACCTGCGCCAGCTTGCCTTTGCCGGAAACCGGCGCGGTCAGCTCATCCAGGCCGGCGAGCGCCAGCGCCAGAGCGCGCTCAAGGTGATGCCGCAAGCGCATGGCATTGCCGCCGGCCGCCAGATAGTGGATGCCGCCGCGATATATCGCCTGCAACAGGACGGCAGCCGTGGCGCTGCCATCGCCCATTCTATCTTGCTGACGGCAGATCAGCGCCCGCGCCAACATAGCGCCGATGTCTTCGTCACGGGCGCCCATTTCGATCACCTTGCGGGCGATGGCGCCGCCGCTATCGAGAACGTCAGGCGTCTTGCGCGCGTCGTCGAGGCGCGTTACAGCGACTGTGCGCGGCGTCGGCCCCAGGGTCGGGCGGATGGCTGCCACCAGCTTGTCGATGCCGCGACCGATATTCTGCTGCGCGGCCGGCTGGAAGACCACTCCCGGCTGGTAGGACTTGCGTGAAAAGAACTCTTTTTCTTCGCTCATTGAACTAGCTTAACGGGAGTGCAGACATGGTTAAAGTTCCGACTGCGCTAGCCCTTG
>CAZWCV010000138.1:8350-9847 GCA_964632725.1 uncultured Anaerolineaceae bacterium | reverse complement strand
AATGCTCCTCATTATCGTCCGGCTGGCGCTGCGCTACATCAGCCGGCGCTTCTTCCAGAGCGCCATGTTTGTGCTGGGCGTGGCGCTGGGCGTGGGCGTGGTGGTCGCCATCGACATCGCCAACAGTTCCGCCAGCCGCGCCTTCTCGCTGAGCAGCGAGAGCATCGTCGGCCGCGCCACCCATCAGATCCTCGGCGGGCCCAACGGCTTCGCCAGCGAAATCTACACGCGCCTGCGCCTGGAGCTGGGCATCCAGCGGAGCGCGCCGGTTGTGACCGAGTTTGTTCGCGTCTCGGGCAGCCAGCAGACGCTGCGCCTGCTTGGAGTTGACCCGCTGGCGGAGCCGCCCTTCCGCTCTTATCTGGCGGGCGCGGGCGCTGAAACCGACTGGAACGCGCTCAACCGTCTCATCGTCGAGCCGGGCGCAGTGGTCCTCAGCGAGTCGCTGTCGGGGCGGCTGGGTCTGGCGCTGGAAGACGAACTCGAGATCAGCGCTGGCGGACGCTTCAGCCGCGCCCAACTGGTGGGCACTTTGCAGCCCGATAACAACGCCAGCCGTCAAGCGCTCGACGACCTGATCATTAGCGATATCGCCACAGCTCAGGAGCTGATCGGCATGAGCGGGCGCATCAGCCGCATCGACTTGATCCTGGACGCGGATGAGGCCGCAAAGCTGCGCGCGGCGCTGCCGGCCGGCATCCGCCTGGTCGATATCAAAGTAGAAAATTCGCTGGACCAGATGATCGCCGCCTTCGAGCTGAACTTGCAGGCGATGAGCTTGCTGGCGCTGGTGGTCGGGCTCTTCCTCATTTACAACACCGTGACCTTCAGCGTGGTTCAGCGGCGCGGCGCGCTGGGCATCATGCGTTCGCTGGGCACGACCCGCTGGCAGATCTTCCGCTTCATTCTGCTGGAAGCTTTCATCCTGGGCCTGGTGGGCACGGCGCTGGGTCTGGCGCTTGGCGTCATACTCGGTCGCGGCGCGGTCGCGCTGGTCTCGCAGACCATCAGCGATCTCTATTTCAGCGTCAACGTCAAGGGTATCAGCATCATGCCGGGGACGCTGGCCAAGGGCGCGCTGATCGGCGTGGCGGCGAGTTTGCTGGCGGCGGCGCTGCCTTCCTGGGACGCCACGCGCACGCCGCCCGCCGGCATCATGAAGCGCTCGGTCGAAGAGGAGACGGCGCGGCGTCTGCTGCCAGCGATGACGCTCGGCGCGGTCGCGCTGAATCTGCTGGGTTTTGCCTTGCTGGGCGCGAATGGCAATCTGGCGCTGGGATTCGCCGCCTTGCTGTGCATCGTGGTGGGCGGCGCGCTCTTCACGCCGGCGGCCATGATCGTGGCCATGCGCCTGCTGCAGCGCCCGGCGACGCTGCTGTTCGGAGTGGTCGGGCGGCTGGCGGCGCGGGCGGTCATCCGCTCTTTGAGCCGCACCGCCGTGGCGGTAGCCGCATTGACCGTGGCCGTCAGCGTCATCGTCGGCGTCAGCGCCATGAG
>CAZWCV010000138.1:0-8340 GCA_964632725.1 uncultured Anaerolineaceae bacterium | reverse complement strand
CGCCGGGTGTGCGTGCGGTGTCGTCGGCGCGGCACGTCAGCGTCAGCGCGCCCGATTATCCCGAACTGCCGCCGGTCAACCTGCTGGCCAGCGATTTTGATATCGCCGGCGAACGACGCCACTTCAAGTGGAGCACGGTCGCGGCCGGGGCGCATCAGGCGGCGCTGGAGGCGGGCGGGGTGATGGTTAGTGAATCCTTCGCCTCGCGGCGCGGCATCGATCAGGCGCGGGGCAGCATCAGGCTGGACACCGAAGTCGGCGCGCGGACCTTCGAGGTCTTTGGCGTCTACTACGACTACAGCACCGATCAGGGCGCGGTCTATATCGCACGCTCGGTTTACGATCAATACTTCAATGACCCCTTCGTTAGCTCGCTGGGCGTCTTCGTCGACGAGGGCGCGGATACGGCGGCGGTCATCGCGGAACTGCGCGCGCGCCTGGCTGATTATGATCTGCGCGTTCAGGACAACGCCAGCCTGCGCGGCGGCGCGCTGGAGGTCTTCGACCGCACCTTCGCCATCACCATCGCGCTGCGCCTGCTGACGACGCTGGTGGCCTTCATTGGCATCCTGTCGGCGCTGATGGCGCTGCAGCTGGAGCACGCGCGCGAATACGGCGTGATGCGCGCCACCGGCATGACAGCGCGGCAACTGACGCGATTCGCCGTGATCCAGACCGGGCTGATGGGCTTGGTCGCCGGATTATTGGCGCTGCCAATCGGCTTGCTGCTGTCGCTGGTGCTGACTCAGGTCATCAATATGCGCTCTTTCGGCTGGTCGATGCAGTTCGCGCCGCAGCCGGGTCAGTTCGCCGAGGCGCTGCTGGTGGCGCTGGTCGCGGCGTTGCTGGCGGGCCTGTATCCAGCGCTGCTGCTGGGTCGGCTCAAGCCGGCGGATTCGCTGCGGCGGGAGTAGGGTTATCGGCCACAGTGGCACAGAAGCGATTCCAAGTAAATGATGCGAAAATCAGAAGGCTGAGTGTAGGGGCGACCTATCAGGTCGCCCGCTTTTCAGGTGGAATATTCGGGCGACTTGGTAAGTCGCCCCTACGATTCGACTTGATATGTGATTTTTCAGGTACTGCTTCGGTGTACTCGGTGGTAACAGCGGCGTCGATCAGAGCAAATGAGGCGTACCAAGTGATATACTCAGCCTTTCAACCAACGGGAGTAGTCCATGTTCACCCAATCCGAAATCGAACAATTCCGCAGCGAGGGCTGGGTCGCCAAGGACGAGTTCTGGTCAGCACGCGAAGTGGCGGCGATGAGGGCCGAGCTGGAGCGCTTGAAAGCGGAGGGCCTGCTGCGCAATGTCGCCACCGCCGGCGACGGCGTCACACCCGCGGACGAGGGGGTCAACTTGCAGCTCTGCCCCATGTTCCCGCACAGCGACCTCTACCGCGCCATGCCCTTCGCTGACAAAGCGATTGCCGCGGTGCGCCAGCTGATCGGCGACCCGGTCGTGCTGCATCTCGATCAGGTCTTCCTGAAACCGGGGCGGCAGGGCATGGGCACCAACTGGCACCAGGACAACGCCTATTTCCAGATTGACGACCCGCTCAAGGGTACGGCGATGTGGACCGCTGTGCATGATGCGACCGTGGCCAACGGCACGATCCATGTCATCCCGGGCAGCTATCACGCAGCTTACGAACACAGCCGCGACCCCTATAGCGACCATCACATCCGCTGCTACCCGCCCGAAGACGAGGCGCTGGCGATTGAGCTGCCGGCCGGCGGCGTGGCTTTCTTCGCTTACGGCGTGGCGCATTGCACGCTGGCGAATACGACTGAGAACGAACGCGCCGGCGTAGCGCTGCATTTCATAAATGGCGCCATGGATGCGACCGCCAAAAGCGGTTTCCCGCTGGGCAAGCGGCCCTACCTTACGGGGGAGGACGCGTCCGGCGGCTTGAAGGAGCACGGCGTGGTCGTGGCCGGCAGCTGGGAGCGGGAGGTGGAGGCGGTGTTAGGGGAGACGCGGTGAAAAGGGCCGAACGGGCGAGCCACCGAGTTACTCCTGAACTTCCCGCGCTTCGGCAGGCGCAGCGGGTAGCGCCGGGGTTGACTACTGTGGCATTAAGCCTTGTACCACTGCCGGCAGATCCAGGCAAATGCCAATAACTAATGCAATCAGGAACCAGAGCAAGCGCTTTACCCACTCCGTGTCGGTCTCAAGCCGCGACAAGCGGCCGTCATGCCCGACAGCGAGGTCGGCGCTTGAGCGCGCGGCATCAGAACGCGGCATTACCTTTTCGCTCACTGAGACCTCCAACCCCATTTACCGCTTATCACGCTTGAATTTTACCACAATTCAGTTGGCGCGTCTAACGGACGCGAGCCGCGCGGCTACCGTCCCAGCTCGATCTTGCCCAGCATGATCTGGCTAAGGCGGAACATGTCGGTGCGCGAGGTCATGTCGAGGCTGATGGGCGTCACCGAGATGACCCCGTCATTCAGCAGCGCGTAGACATCGCTGTCCGGCTCGGCCGCTGAGGGATCGCTGTTGTAGTGGTAGCCCAGCTTGGCGCTGTCGTGCAGGGCCAGCCGCTCGGGTCGGGTGGGCCAGTAGACGCGCCGGCGCGACAGCCGCGTCAAGCGCCAATCAGTCTTGCTGCTGGCGGCCCAGGGCACATCGATTTTTAGCACATCGACATCATCCGGCAGGCTGGAATGTGTCATCAGCCAGCTGCCCATCTGCCGGCTGAATGCGGCCGCGATGTTGAAGTCGACATCGTTGGAGTGGCTAAGGTGCAGGTCGGTTGGTGTCTGCAGGCTGACGGCCAGGGATGGGATGCCCAGGCTGGCGCCTTCGAGGGCCGCGCCGACCGTGCCCGAGATGGTGACGCCGTTGCCGGTGTTCTCGCCATAATTGATGCCGGAGACCAGCAGGGCCGGCTGCTCCTCGGACAATTCCAGCACGGCGTGCTGCACGGCCTGGGCCGGCGTGCCGTCCACGGCGTAGGCGCTGCAGTCGGCGCAGTCAATCGGCGAGTCGTAGGGGAAGATGCGCCCCTCGCTGTAGTGCGGCATGCTGCGCCCCATGCCCGACTGCTGCTCGCGCGGGGCGGCCACCAGCAGGCGTCCCGCGCCGCGAAAAGCCTCCACGGCCGCCCACAAGCCGGGCGAGCGGATGCCATCGTCGTTGGTGAAGAGGATTGTCGGCTTGGCGGAGTCAGCCATCGGGATCTTCCTGTTCTGAAGTCTGTGCGGTCGACATAGCTTCCTAGCCTATGTCATGCTTGTTAAGTGGGCAAGTCCGTATGTTAGGGGAGGATTAGAGCGGCTTTAAGTCGCGCTGACGACGGTCGGTCGCAAGAAAGAGAGTTACCGCCAGCGCGTAACAAGTCGGTCGAAGCGAGAGCGGGATGGTTTAGGTTTTGGCGCTATCTATACTTGCTCAACGTCGGTTGGACGTTGCTGCGTCTGCCGCGATGGATAGCGGGCGTAATGCGCTACTGACTGGCCGCGCTCAAAATGTTCCTCGACAATGCGTTCGACTGCCATGTCGGTCAGACCGCCATACCAGAGACCGTCAGGGTAGACCACCATGACCGGGCCCAGGTTGCAGGGATACAGGCATCCGGTCTGCGCAACGAGAACGGCGTCTTCGCCCATATTTTTCGCTTTCAGGCGCCGCTTGAGCGCCTCAGCGGCTTCACCCGCCCCGGCGGTGTTGCAGCGCGGACCGCGGCAGAGCAGCACATGATAGCTGTGGGGTGGAATCAGCGACCATTCGGGACTGTTGGGGCTGGCGTGATTGGCGGACAGTGGCGCCATCGGCGCTTCGCCATAGCGCGCTGCGAGCTCCGCGACTGCGGTTGCCAGCTCCGGCGCATCACCCAGCGGCGGCGTCATCTGAACGGTAAAATTCGCGCTGGCATTGTGATGCAGCCAGCGCCCTACAACCCGATTCAGCCAGTTATCGAGGTTGCGGTCGGACGGCAGGTAGACCGGGACGACCAGCACCCGCGCCATACCGCGCGCGGCGCACAGCTCCAGCGCATCCGGCAACGCGGGCGAGCCGCCGTCGATAAACGCGCTTGTCGCCAGTCCATGCGCGCTACTCTCACGCAGTGCCTCAACGAGTCGGTTCATCTGCTCGCCGGGCGCGCTGCTGTAGCCGTTTCGCCCCAGCAAAATCACAGCGCTGTCTTTATTCATGCGCTCGCCCTCACACGCGTTGGGAAGTAGGTGATATGCGTTCTCCCCGTCCGTGGATCAGTGGCGACATCCGCCCGAACGCCGTAAACCTCGTCAATGAGATCCGCGGTCACTACTGCTTCCGGCGCGCCAGACGCCACAACGCGCCCTTCGCTAAGCACATAAAGTCGGTCGCAATAGAGCGTCGCCAGGTTCAAGTCGTGCAGCGCGGCGAGCGTGGTGACGCGCAGTTCGCGCACGATGTCCAGGATTTCCAATTGGTAGCGAATGTCAAGATGGTTGGTGGGTTCATCCAGCACCAGAAATTGCGACTGCTGCGCCAGCGCGCGCGCGATGAGAACCCGCTGCTTCTCTCCGCCGGAGAGTGTGCCAAAGCTGCGCTCGTTGAAGCCCAGCATGTTAACCTGAGCCAGCGCGCCCGCCACGATTTCCCAATCATCAATGGTATCTGGATCAAAGGCGCTTTTGTGCGGCGCGCGCCCCATCAGCACCATCTCGTGCACAGTGAATTCGAACTGTATCGGGGTCTCTTGCAAGACGACCGCCATCTTGCGGGCGGCATCGCGCGGCGGCATTGCCAGCAGGTCTTCGCCGTCAAGTGAAATCGTCCCGGCGTCCGGCTTCAGACTGCGATAGATGCAGCGCAGGAGCGTGGACTTGCCGCTGCCGTTCGGACCCAAGAGCCCGACGAATTCGCCCGTTTCGACCGAGAGCCCTATATCGTCGATTATCCGTTGGGCATCGACCGACCAGCCAACCCCGTGAACATTGAGAGTCATAGGGCGTCCTTGTTGCGACGCATCAACCACAGGAAGAAGGGCGCGCCGCATAGCGATGTGATAATCCCGACCGGGATTTCCTCTGGCGCGAACAGCGTCCGGGCGATCACGTCCACCCAGATGAGATACACCGCCCCCGCCAGCAGGCTGACTGGCAGAACACGGCGATGATCTGCGCCGACGATGAGGCGGACGATATGCGGCATCATCAGCCCGACGAAGCCGATGGCGCCGCTGACTGCGATAATCAGTCCCGTCAGCAGTGAGGTGACGACCAGCAGGCGTCGCCGCAGTCTGTGTACTTCAATGCCGAGTGTGGTTGCCGTTTCGTCGCCGATGATGAGCGCGTTCAGGGCGCGGGACTGCCCCATCAGGTAGACAATCCCCAGAACGAGCGCCAGCGCCGGCAGCGTCAGGTCTTCCCACTGCGTCCCGCTCAGTCCGCCGAGCATCCAGAACAATACGCGTCGAGCCGCCCCGCTGCTGTCGTCGCTGAGGGTGATAAAGCTTGTCACCGCCGAGAACATGAACGAGACGGCGACGCCCGCCAGGATCATGCGGGTGGGCAAGAGCCGTCCCTGCTGAATGGCTAGCGAAAAGACCAGTACAAATGCCAGCAGCGCGCCGAGAAAGGCGCCGACCGACAGGGCATAGATACCGAAAGCGGCAAAGGCGCCGATCAGCAGTACGGAAACAGCGCCCAACGCCGCCCCGGACGAAATCCCCAACAGGAAGGGGTCCGCCAGTGGATTGCGGGTGACAGCCTGCATCACGACGCCGATTACCGCCAGGCCAGCGCCGACAACAGCTGCTAACAAGACGCGCGGGAAACGAATGAGCCAGACGATATTGGCTTGCGCGTTGGACCAGTCGCCCTCCGCGCCTGTCACTTTTCCGAAGACAATTTCCCAGACGGTAAGCGGGGCGATTTCCACAGGCCCGATTATCACCGCCAGTGTAATCGACACCAGTATGGACGGCGCCAGCACAGCGATTAGCAGCCGCGCGCGGGCGGCGTTACGCTCCGGCGGCGCCTTGCGCTTGCTCGGGGCGGTAGCCACTAGCGACCGCCGCCCCAGCAGACTACTTGCCTCAGAGTTAGTCATCCGATTCGGCCTGCTCGGTTTCTGTCGCGGCTTCTTCCGCGTCAACCTCGGCGAAGAGCTCTGGATAGAGGAACTCGGCGATGATGCGGACGGCTTCCACGTTGCGAATGTTCGGCGTCGTGTAACTGAAGTCGATCAGCACCCAGTTTTCGTTTTGGACCGCGGTCATTTCCGCGTAAGCCGGGTTGGTCGTCAGCGTTTCAATCTTTGATTCGGCGGTATCCCAATCGGCATTGACGATTACGATAACATCGGCATCGCGGGCAACAACTTCTTCCCAGCTCACAGTCGCCCAGGACCCTTCGGCATCGTCGAAAATGTTCTCCACAGCGAGCAAGTCCATGATCATGCCCGGCCCGCCACAGCAGGCGCCGGCGTAAACATCATCGCCGCCGCTGTCGAACCAGAACATCGACGTGGTTTCTTCTACATCTTCCAGAAGCGCGCTGATGTCGTCCAATTCCGCCTGAAGTGCAGCGACCAGCGCTTCGGCGCGGTCCGCAACGCCGAAGACGGCGCCAATATCGTGGACTTCACCGTAAACGTCCTCCATTGATGCGATTTCCGGACGCAGCGAGCGATCCGCGCAGGCCACCGGCGACACATAGGAACCGATGCCGAGTTCCGCAAGCTGCTCGCGAGGTCCGGCAGCCGCCTCGCCAAAGGCGCTGCTGTAAGAGCCATAGACAAAATCCGGGTCGGCGCCGAACAAGACCTCCTGCGACGGGTAGGTGTCAGACAAGACGGGAATGCTCGCATAAGCATCCGCAAACTCGGGCCGGATGGCGTCGTCGAGATAGGCGGTCCCCGTCATTTGATCTTCGAGAGCCAGCGCCAACATTATTTCGGTGGCGCCCTGGTTCATGGTTATGGCGCTTTCCGGCGGCGCGTGATAGGTCGCCTCGAAACCGCAGTTTTCGATTGTGACCGGGAAGGCGCCCTCGTCTTGCGCATTAGCGATAAATGCGAACGGAAGCATCAAAAGCAGCGCGGCATACATTAGAGCTTGTTTCATGGGTTTTCTCCTCATTCATCCTGTACCCGTTTCAGAGGCTTATTGATACTGAGTCTCAATAAGTGGCGTGAATGATACATAGTCTCATTTGGGGCGCAAGGGCGAAATTCTGATACCCAACAACACGATCGATTCAGATTTCCCACTTGTCACCCTTATTGATACATGGTATCAATAAGGTAGTAAATGATACATGGTATCAATAAGAAGCGCGAGGTCTGATGGCGCATGCCCGGCAAAACCGTCAATCCCGAAGACTGGCTGACCGCTCTCGACGAGAGCGGCTTCCGCGTGACATCAGTGCAGGAAACCTTGATCGATATCTTCGCGGGCAGCGAGTATCCGCTCAGCGCCGAGCAGGCTTGGGAATTAGCCCGTCAGTCGCGCCCAAAAACGGGCCGAGCGACGGTCTACCGCATGATCGAAAAACTCGAAAGCCTGGGCCTGATACGCCGCGTTCACGGCTATCAGGGCTGCACTCACTTCGTGCCAACCCTTCCAGAGCTCATGATGCTGTTTATCTGTCTTTATTGCGGGCGCGCGGACTATCTCGACAGCCAACCGCTGGACGATCTGATTCAGCAGAGTGAACAAACCAGCGGGCATCACATCACCGACAGTCGCTTGCAGCTCTTCGGCGCCTGCTCGGACTGTCAGCAGAGCGCTTAATTATTCAGGAGGAAGCACACGATGAATTTGCCGGTCGAGTGGGAAACAATGTGGCTTGGCGGCTTTTGCCCGGTGGGGGCGCTGGGTGGGTTGCCGGTGCGCGCTGCGGATTACGCCGCCCATCCGCCGCTGGACGATTTGCTGACTTTGCCCCCTGACACGGGGTTGCGCTCCGATGTGACGCTTGAGTCCGCGGAACAGGCATGGTCGGAACAACTGGACGGCGCGAAGGTTGTGCTGGCGCGCGATGCTTACCGGGCGCGCCGCTTGCTGCATCAGGCGGCGGGGATTCAGCCGGGCGAATGGGTCGGTATCCCGGCCAACGCCAGCCATGACCTGGCCGAGTCGGTCAAACATCACGGGGCGCATCCGCGCTTCCTGGATTTTGATGCGTGTCTGCGGCTCGCGCCGTCCCGCGCGCGCTTCAGCTGGACGCAGGTGCTGCGCGGGCTGTGGCGGGCGCGGAAGGCTGCCTGGCTCGACTGCGCCGACACCTTGCCTTTGCCCGGCGCGGCCGAGCGCCCGGCGGTGGCGCTCTTCGGCTTGCATCTGTCTGATGTTGACCGCCCAGGCGCCCTGCTGGCATTTGGCGACGAGTCGCTCTATGCA
>CAZWCV010000137.1:0-9955 GCA_964632725.1 uncultured Anaerolineaceae bacterium | reverse complement strand
GACCAGGTTGAACTTGCGCTTGGCGGCGATCAACTGGCGCATGCCCTCGAAGGCGTCAGACGTGATGACATCGACCTGATCAGCCGCGAAGCCGTTATTCTCGACATTGCGCTTAAGCGTCTCCAGCGCCGGCTCGCTGACATCCAGCGCCGTCACGGTGCGCGCGCCGCCGGCCAGGGCGTAGACCGAGAAGCCGCCGGTGTACGCGAAGACATCCAGTACGCGCCGACCCTTTGCCAGCTCGCGCGCCTTACGGCGGTTGTCGCGCTGATCGAAAAAGAAGCCGGTCTTGTGTCCCTTAATGACATCCGCCTGGAACAGCAAGCCGTTTTCCACGAATTCGACCTGGCCCGACGGATTGTCGCCGATGAGTTGCTGGCCGTCGCGCAGGCCGAAGAGCCGGGCGACATTGAGCCGGTCCGATTGCAGCGCGCGGCTTAAGCGCAGCACCAGATCGTCAAATATCACCGTCTCTTGCAAGGCCTGAATCAGCGCCTTCAAGTGCGGAATCCAGGCGGTGGTATACAGCTTGAGCACCAGCGTACTGCCGTAGCGGTCGATGATCAGCGCCGGGAAGCCGTCGCTCTCCCCGTAGACCAGGCGGAAGCCGGTGGTCTCGGTGCTGATTAGCGGCTGTCGCTTGGCTTGCGCCGCCCGCAGCTTGTCGGCGAAGAAACCCTGATTGATGCGCATCGGCTGCAGCGATTGCAGCACCTTGATGCGTATCGGCGACAGCGGATCGTAGAGCCCCACCGCCAAAAAGTTGTTGTCCGCGCGGTCGTAGATCACCGCCAGGTCACCGCCGTTGCCCAAATGACTCTGTTTGATGATCGAGTCTTCAAAGACCCAGGGATGGCCCTGACGCAGGGCGCGCTCGGCGGCGCTCTTCACCCGCACCGAGATATTCTTCTCGGCCCTCTGCGGTAGCTGGTCCAGGTCAAACGCGCCTGTCGCTTCCGCCGGCGCCGCGCGGCTAGACATCGTCCACCAGCTTGATCTTGAGTTCGGCGTCTTCCAGCAGCGCCTGACAATGCGCCGCAAGCTGCTGACCGCGCTCGTATAATTTTACCGATTCTTCCAGGGGCAGGTCGCCGCTTTCCATACGCGCAACCAGCGCTTCCAGCTCCTGGAAGGCCGCTTCATAGCTGAGATTCGTCAGTTCTTCCATCAATCGTCGACCCTCACAGCAATCTCGTCCTGTGCCAATTGTACGTTCAAACGCTGATGCTTGCTGACCTGAGCCGCCCGCCGGATGACCACGCCGGCGTCGTCGCGAACCAGGGCGTAACCGCGCGCCAGTATATGCCGCGGATTGGCCGCCTCCAGCGCTTTCGCAGTATGCAGCAGTCGCTCGCGCCGTTGATTCAGCTGCATCCGCTCCGCCCGCTCCAATTGCTCGCGCTTTTCTTCGACGCGCGGACGCGCCTGCTGTATGGCCTTTAAGGGCGTCGTGAAGCGCAGCGCACTATGCAGCCGGCGCAAGTCGCGCTCGCGTTCGTTTACGGCATCGCCGACCGACGCGGCCAGGCTGTTGCGCAGCCGGTCGATATCGAGCAGCAGATCGTCGCGATTGGGCGTCGCCAATTCGGCCGCGGCTGTGGGCGTGGGCGCGCGCAAATCGGCCACAAAATCCACGATGGTAAAGTCGATCTCGTGGCCAACGCCGCTGATGACCGGAATGCGACTGGCCGCGACCGCCCGCGCTACGCCCTCGTCATTGAAGCTCCACAAGTCTTCCAGCGATCCGCCGCCGCGCGCCACGATGATGACATCAACATCGGCGCCGCGATTGAGCCGCTGCAGCGCCGCGACGATCTGCGCCGGCGCCTCCGCCCCTTGCACCAGCGTGGGGCTGAGCACGACCTCGGCCAGCGGAAAGCGCCTTTGCAGCACATTCTGTATGTCATGCCAGGCGGCTGCCGTAGACGAGGTCACCACACCGATGCGCGCCGGAAAGGCGGGTATCTGCCGCTTGCGCCGGGGGTCGAACAGGCCCTCGGCATCCAGCTTGGCTTTTAACGCCTCGAATCGCAGGTGCAAGTCACCCAGGACGCCCACCGCCTGGATTTGGTCGGCATAGAGCTGATACTCGCCGCGCGCCTCGTACACGCCAACGCGGCCATGCACCAGAATCTCGGCGCCGGCCTGGACATCGGCGCGGACGCCACGCGCCGCCCCGCGGAACATCACGCAGCGCAATTGCGCGTCGCTGTCCTTGACCGTGAAATACCAGTGGCCGGAACGCGCCTTGGTCAGATTCGACACCTCGCCGCGCACCCAGATGTCATGCAGGATCTCATCGACCTCAAAGAGATCGCGAATGTAGCGCGTGAGCTCGCGCACTGAATATGTTTGCATAACCAGCCTGAATTTATCCTGTTGTGGCAAGCCGCCTCGACAGTTACAATTATCGCTGATTTCACGAATTAGGCGAATGAGGATGGCAGATGGCGTTTCTTAATCAGGCCCAACGCAAAGCGCTGCTGGATGAGCTGAGCGGCATGAGACTCTGGCGCGCCAAATTCAAGCTGCGTCTGATGGACCCCAAGTGCCGGCTGCGCTATTTGCGCAATGTGCAGCAATCCGGCGAGTGGCATACCAGCTATATCCTCGAGACTTTGGGCGCGCAGGTGACCCTGGTCGAAGTCAACCACGCCGCCAATGACCAATATCGCAACAAGCAGAAATTCGAATTTGTCAACGTCATCGTCGAACCCACGCCCGACAACCGCACTTGACACAATTTGCTATCCAGATTTATTATTGCTTTTGCAGTTATTCCAGTAATAATAGGTATTTATCTATTCAATTTGTTTCGGATATGTTATGGTGTGTAATGATGACTCGATGCCTGCCTTTCAATGGCTTTTTCAGGTTTGTTTTCTTGTTGCTGCTATGGTTTGGGCTCTCGCCCCCCCCCCCCGCGTTTTCGCGCAGACTGACGCGCAGCCGGCCGCTTGCGGCTTTCCAGCCGCGGGCAGGGTAGTCGCTGACGCCACCTATACGCTGACCTCCGACTGCGTACAGACTGGCGCCCTCCAGTTTAATGGCGAAGTTACGATAAATGGCGGCGGCTATACCATCTCGGCGGCTTCCACTTACACCGACGCGGGCGCCATGATAGAAGGTATAACTGGCTCAGAGTTGACGTTTAACTCAGTCACCATAGACGCAGCCGGGCTGGGAAGCACAGCTGCGCCAACCAAAGTTCAGATTAGCGGTACACTGACAGCTGACGACGTCACCTTCAAGAACTCGCCCACTTCGGTCATGCTCAACATTGATGGTTCGGCAACGATGACGGATGTGCTTTTCGAGGACAACTATTCGTCCGCTTTTTCCGGCAATGGCAATGGCGTCGCCCTCAATATAGGCCAATTTGGCGGCGCGGTTACAATTACGAATGCCGTTTTTCGGGATAATGAGCGTGGTGGCGCCGCGGTCGTCATAATCCCATCCACCACCGGCAGCTTGACGACCAATGGCTGCCTCTCGTTTTCCGGCAATATGCCGCGCAATGTGGTTGGCTCCTGGACGGATAACTCGACCGGCGCCTGCAGCGGGACGATCGGCAACGGCGACGATGCCGTAAAAGCCGCGCCGGCGCTGATGCCCTGCGGCTTGCCGGCTTCGGGCAACCTAGACACCTCAACCACCTATTCACTCCGTTCCCATTGCAACCTTTCCAATTCCAGCAGTGCGATTGTTTGGCGCATATCCGACGGCGTCAATATAACCATTCAGGGCAATGGCTATCGAATGTCCTCCGACACTGGCGATACCACGCGTTGGATTTACCAGGCTGCCGGCGGCGTCCTGACGCTGCGAGACATTATCGTTGATCACACCGAGTTTCTTACCTGGGGAACCGTCAACGTGAGCGACACGACATTTAACAACACCCCCGATCGGATCTTTTATAACGTGGGCAGCGCAACCTTCCGCAACACCCTCTTTAGCAACATAACCACTGCTCGCACCGCGAACAATGCCGCCGTTCTAGTAGCGGCCCGCTTTTATGGCGATGGCGACACGACCTTCACCGACTCGGTTTTCCGGGGCATCACGTCCAGCGGCGCGCCCGTGCTGCGCACCAGCGGGTCCAGCGTCATCACGCTTAACGGCTGTATCACTTTCGAGGGCAACACCGCCGCTAATCACGCCGGCAATATCGTCGACAACAGCACTGGCGAATGCGGCCCGGGCGATTCCGTTGGCGTTGTCACCATTCCTTCGGATGGCCTGCCGGTAGACTTGCTCAGCGGCAAGATTCCACCACTCGAAAACTGCTTTCAGCAGCTTGGCGAAATAGGACTGGTCTGTCGGCCGCTGAATGCGCCCGAGCCTATTATCCATATATGGGAAGTCACTGCTCAAAGCGAGGGCGTCTATATCTTATCCGTGGCACAGTCGCAAATCATGGCGCGGCAGTCAGCAGGACTCGCTGTAAGTTCATCCGATGGGCGGGTGGCAGTGCGTGTCGTCGGCGACAGCTGCGTCTGGCGCGACGAGCGATCAAGGCCAAGGGTCACCAGAGCAGAGTGTATCGCCAGCGAGTTGACCCGACCCGCGGGCGGGCCCATTTCACCAGAACGATTCACAATCGTTTCTGTGGGTCCCAATATTGAAGGAAAGGTATACAGCGTTGTTTTCGACAACGGTATAGCCGGCCATGTCATTGGCACGGTGGATACCCTCACCGGTCTGCCCGGTGTAGTCGCCCCCACTCGGACTGCAGTCGGAAGCACGGCTTCGCGGCCGTCCAATGCAGCTAAGTACGCGCCCTATGTCGTTCCCCAAGCTAAGAACGCAGATGGGTCGCTAACGCATATTGTTCAACCCGGCGATACGCTCTGGGCAATCGCAAATGCTTATGGGTTCAGTCCCTTTAGAATCGCCAACCGGAACCAGTTGGCGGATGGTGGCCGCCTATTGCTACCAGGACAGAGAATTGTCATCCTAGACGCGGCTTGACGCGCCGCCGACAGGGGCAAATACAAGCAGGCGGCGATTATCGTCGCAGGTACGAGTCAAATCTGCTGCTAAGCGAACTCTGGGTTTTTCTCAGTACCCTCTATGTCTCTGTGGTGAGTCATCAATGCTCACCATGCTCGTGCAGCGGATTATGCTCGTGGTAAATGCCTTGCCGGTGCATCAAATGGTGCAGGCGATTATGCGCCGCCTCAATCGTGGCGCGGATCTGCTTGAACTGCCGAGCCGCCGGACGCGGCGCCAGCGTGTCGACATAGGCCAACGCGCCTTCAATTTGCTCCAGCACGGCCATTGCGTCCTCCTGTTTGAAGGGACGCGCGCCACCCACGCGCAGCAGCACCGCGCTGCTGTGCGCCGCGATTTCGTCCGCCCGCCCGGCGTGGCTGCCGCGGACTCTCAGGGCGATCCAGCTTGACTCGCTGATAGCTACTTCACAGCTGCCGGCGGCCGACAGCGCGCCTTCAACCGTCGTCTCCTCGACCGCGAAGCCTCCGACCACGACCTCGACGCGTTCAATCGGCAGCGCCGCCGACTCGACCCGCCAGTTGACGCTGACTGTCCCGCCGCCGGCTGGCAGATCAAGCTGGCTGCCCGGCGCCAGCCCTTCTACTGCCACCTCAAGCAGCGGGCCAACGGTCACGAAGGTATTGCCCGCTTTGACCGCAGCCATCCAATTCTCATAAGTAAACTCGCGCTCGCCCAGATGGGCGTAAGTGCGGATGCCGCCCAGCAGCGACGCCGCGTTCATCTTGTCCGAGCCGCCGACCACCGGGATCTGGTAGCCCAGATTGAGATAGCGATACCAATCCGCCAGACCGTAAGGCGTGATCTGCCAGTTGCTGGGATTGAAGGTCATCATCTCGATGGCGTGCACCAGACCCAGCACGATATCGGCGGCGCGCTCCAGTTGCGGGTTGGGCGCGTGCGGCAGCACGACCAGGCCATTTTGGTCGATGCAACGCTGCGCCCAGTCGGCCATGCTGACTTCCAGCGCGTCGCCGATTGCTGATTCGCTTGGCCCGCCCGTGCAGAGCGGGTGAATCATCGCGCCGGAATACCCCAGCAGCGAGATATGCCCCAGCACCTGCATACGATTCTCCGTGCCCACACGCACCAGGAACTCGCCGTCGCCGCCGAAATCGCGGGCGCCGAAGGTCGTGCGCCCGTCAAAGTCGCTGACATTGCTGTACATCTCGCCCCACTGGCTGGCCAGCAAGTTCACGACATTGACGCCCTCGGCCGCGCCCTCCAGCCAAGCCGTCTGCGGGCTCAGGAAATGCACGTGCGTATCGGCGGATACCCAGCCGCGCTCGCCCCAATTCAGTAGCTGGTCCAGGGTAAAGGTGACCTCGTCCGTCTCCGGCGTGACGATGAAGCTGCTGCGGATGGGCTTGATCTCGTAGCCGCGCGTGATCTCGACGAAGACTTCGCCCAGAGGCGCTTCGAGCTCGCAGCTTCCAGGTATGTAAGCGTACTGATTCAGCGAATTGACGAACTCGCCGTAATTGTCTTCAAACCAATTGCCGTTGACCTTGCGGTGATTGCCCCGCGGCGGCAGATACTCGCCCTGCGCGCCGTGAAAGTGAACCCGAGCGGCTACTTCGCGCCCGGCCGCGTCGACCACGCGGACGCGCACAAGCTGACGAGCCTCGGCCACTTCCAGCGTAGCGCCGGCAAGCTGGCTGAGCTCATATGCGAGCGCTTCACCGTCGTGCGGCCGCAGATAGAGTTTCGCCTGGGGATGCGCCGCGTATTCGATGATCGCCACCGTCTCCGAGCGCTGCGGCTGCACGTCGATGACGTCGCTGAACCAGGCCTCGCTTTCGTAATTCAACTGCGCCCGCGCCGAGATGACGACGCCCAGATCGATATCGACGCCGTCCAACTCGCCTATGGCGTTGAAGCTGACGCCCTCGGGCAGTCTCAGCGCCAGCTTGCGCCGGACCTGCGCCCGCAGCGGATGCGCCTCGATTTGCGTCGTGCTGATGCCGTAGATCAGGGCGCGCTGGTCGTTGCCGATCAGCCGGATTTCGCTCAGCGGCTTGTCCGGCTTCGGATTGGGCAGGGCGTAGAGCCAGACATGCTCGTCGTAGTTGTCGCGTCCGCTGGCGTGACGCGTCTCGCCAAAGCCATAGCCCGACTCCGGCCTGCGCCCCAGCGCGATGGCTTCTGCAGAGCTAGCGCGTACGCTGTCGTGCTGATGCGCTGCCGCGGCGAAGGGGCTGGCGCCCCAGTCGATGCGCGCCTGCTGAATAGCGAAGCGCCGCCGAATCGGAACCGCAGCCGAGTCGCCGTCGCTGTAGACCAGCTGATACTCGGCGACCAAATCGCCAAGCGCGTTGCCCGGTCTGCCAGCCTGCTCATAAAGTCGGCCATGCGCGTCTTGAAGATCGCCTGGGAGGGTCTCCGCCCGTTCATCCATGATATGCGCGAAGACGATGAAAGAGGCCCGCCGGCCATCCACCGCAATGCTCACTTCATTGCCATCGAGCAGGATCGCGTTCGGCTGACCGGCCGCGCCCAGCTCGAAGGGTATGCCGCGGAAAGATTGCCGCCCGAAGGCTTCGTCAGCGCGCAAGCGCAGGCTCTCGTCAAGCGTCTCGCGCTCACAGTTGAATGCGCCGTCGAGCGGAATCGGCGCGAATAGTGTGGATGGCGGAGCAGCCATTTTGTCGGTCTCCCAATGTGGATTCAGTCCATTCTATTGTACCGAATTGAGAGGGCCTTTGTTCGAGTAACTCCCTTCTCACTTTATGGGAGAGGGGCCGGGGGTGAGGGTTTATCCGCGCCAGGGCATCACAAGCTCAAAGTCGGCGCCGCCCAGCACGCGCCCGTTGACTTGGATTTCCAGCCGCTGTCGCCCGGGATAATATTTTCGCGTCGAGATGGGACGGATCGCCAGCTTCTTCGTAATCTGCAACGATTCGCCCGTCGCCAGCCGCGCCTGCTTCAGCTTGAATACCTTGGGCGCGGTCTTGCCGTTGGCTTTGCGGAAGTGCATGACATAGTCGATCATCAGCCTCGTGTCGCCCGATTCGCGATTTAGCAGTTCACAAGAGAATTCGAGCGCGTTGCCGAATTGTAGCACTTCCGGCGTCAATATGAGGCCGCGCAACTCGACATTGGCTGCGCCGAAGCCGAGGATCGCCAGCGCCCGCTGATCGCCGCGCTTGACCAGTGTCCGCAGGGCATGACGAATCAGCCATGACCGCTCCGGCGAAGCACCCTCATGCCAGTCCGCCATCCGCTCCAGTACGCGCTCCGGGTGATCCTTGCTGATATCGTTGAGATGATTCGCTACCGAGCGCCTGACATAGAGTGACGGGTCGTCCTTCAGCTTCTCCAGCAGGCTGAGCGTCGGCGCCGGATCGGCGATGAAATGGCGCAGCGGCGGCGCCCAGGGCAATCGCGGCCGGCTGCCTTCGCTAACCAGGCGGCGGACATGCTCGTCCTCATGCTGTGTCCAAGATTGCAGACGCGCCAGCGTCGCCTGTGGATGCGCGACCAGCAAGGGCCGGATGGCGAACTCGCAGGACGAGACGCGCGTGATGGCCGGCATGGCGTCCAGCGACTCGCGCGGATGATCAAGGCCGTAGATTTCAATAAAGGCCGGAATCGCCATCAGCCGCAGCCCGGCATCTTTGCTGGGCGAAACCTGCTCGTCCTGCAGCATCGCCAGCAAGATTCGCAGCGCTTCAGGATAATCAGCCGGCAGAAACTCGCGCAGCTCAGCCGCGATCAGGCGGTGGCGCGCCTTGAGCTCGAGCTCGTCCAGGTTGGCGACAACCGCGGCTGCGAAGGCGTCGGCGTCGAAGGGCGGATGCGCGGCCACGATGCGGCCGGCGATCTGCGCGACCAACTCAGCGTTTATGAAGTCCTTCAACAGCGGATACTCGGCCACGTCACGCCTCTATACAGATCTAAACCGTAGGGGCGACCGACTAGGTCGCCCGTATTCCAGCATTATTCGCCTTGACGAATGCGCGCTCATTGAGCTGTTTCGATAGCAGAGTCACCCCTCTCCATAGCAATGGGGAGGGGCTGGGGGTGGGGTTGGCGTTTGCTAGCCCTGCGCCTCATCCACGCTCTGCCAGAAGGCGACGCGATTGCCAGTGGGATCCAGGAACATGCCCAACGCGCCGAAGCCAGGCACATCCTGCCGCGGCAAAATCACCTGGCCACCCAGCTCGCTGACCCGCGCCATGTCGGCCTCCAAGTCGTCGCTTTCAAAGTATAAGATGACATCGCCCGGCTTGACTCCGTCTCCCACCTCGGACAGCGCTATGGCACGATTGTTGCCGAGGTCGAACATGGTGTAGGTAAAGTCAGGCCCCATCGGGATGTCCATGGCCTGCCAGCCGAGCAGTGCGCCGTAAAACGCCTTCTGCGCATCGTTGTCGGCCGAGGCAATCTCAATATGTACAATTTGACGCATTTTGCACGCTCCTCCGCCAGGCGGATTCTCTATCATTGCCGAGAGTTTAGATTGTTTGTTCTAGTCCTGTCAAGTCCCGTTTGGAAATTGGCCGGACAGGAAACTTGCGTATACGCAACCCGGCGCTCACAAGCCGAATCCTCCCAGCCAGCTCGAATCATGGCGGATCCGGCGCACCTTTCAAGCCTCGCTTGCGTATACTGATATGGGAAACAAACGCTTGACCAATTCAACACGACAACTCGAGGTGACTACATGCGCGTCATTGTGCATACGGGCAAGGGTGGCGTAGGCAAAACGAGCATTTCGGCGGCGACCGCCCTGCGCTGCGCCGAGTTGGGACTTCGCACTATTGTAATCAGCACTGACACGGCGCACAGCCTCGGCGACGCGCTCGATGTCGAAGTCGGTCCCGAAGCCACCAAAATCGCCGACAATCTCTGGGCGCAAGAGGTCGATACGCGTTATTCCATGCAGAAGTACTGGGGCAAAATCCAGGAGTATCTCGGCGCCTTCTTCAATCGCGAG
>CAZWCV010000136.1:0-9995 GCA_964632725.1 uncultured Anaerolineaceae bacterium | reverse complement strand
CGATCACAATGTCGAAGGCACCCATGCCCAAATCGGCGCCGAATTCGTCAAGCGTTACGGCGGCAAAGACGCGGTTGTTAACTGCATCGCGGCGCACCACCATGAGGTCGAGAAAGAATGTGTGGAAGCCTTCATCGTGGAAGCCGCCGACGCCATCTCCGGCGCGCGCCCGGGCGCCCGGCGCGAGAGCCTCGACTCCTACATCCGGCGCGTCAAACAGCTGGAAGAAATCGCCAACGGCTTCGATGGCGTCGAGCAGAGCTACGCCCTTCAAGCGGGTCGCGAGATACGCATCATTGTGCGGCCGGAGGTCGTGGACGACTACTCCTCAATTCAGTTGGCGCGCGATATCGCCAAGCAGATCGAGGGTGATATGCAGTATCCCGGCCAGATCAAGGTGCACGTCATCCGCGAGACGCGGCGGGTCGAGTACGCGAAGTGAGGCAGGCTGGCGAGACCGCGACTCAATAAGTACAGGAAGGTATCCGACGGCACGGAAATGCCTATGCGGAGCCCTTCGCAAGTCACCATTGCTCACATAAACTAGTAAACCACTTCAACAGAGTGTGTAGGGGCGAGCCGATGGCTTGCCCTTGCTGATTTCGACGCAAGCGCTGCTGGGGATCGGACGTGTGCAACAGACATGAGTACGTCCCATGGTTTATGGACCGCGACCTCAAAACGACTTGCGTTGTGACGCCATTGCTCGGGTCGGCAAGCGTAGCGCCTGTCTCCGTCAATCCGCGACACGTTAGCTCGAAGGCGTATGCTCTGTTCCTCCCCAGGCAAACGCGCTGACTGTCCCCTCATCCTTCATAATTGACGGGCGAAAGTTGAAATCAAGCACCTCGGCGAGCGGTCGCATTGTCGCCTCTAGCGCAAAAGAAAAGCCCCTGCCGTCTGACAGGGGCTTTTTGATTCTGCTTAACTGGGAGAGCCAGTTAGCTCGCTACGCGCAGCGTCACCTCAATCTGGATCATCTCGCCGGCGCGCAGGATATCCAGCGTCACTTGCTCGCCCGGCTGGTGGAAATAGATGCGATTGCGCAGATCCAGCTCCAGAGTGACGTCTTCGCCGGCTACGGCCACGATCACATCGCCCACCTGGACGCCCGCCTTGGCGGCCGGCAAACCCTCGATGACCTCGGCGACATAGGCGCCGTGTGAGACGCCGCTGCCCTCGAAGTAGGCGTTGTTTGGCTCCAGCTGCAAGTAGCGCACGCCCAGCGTAACCTGCTTCTCGTGCAAGCCGAGCCACTGCGAACGATCTTGCTCAACCGGCGCATCCAGCCCGTAGAGCAGCAATGGCGCAGTTGTGGCCGGCACGTCGAATTCCAGCGTACCGCTCTGCCGCGCTACGGTCAGCGCGATGTCGTCGCCGGAGAAGTAGTCCTTGGCTTCTTCCAGCGGCGCGCCGTTGGCGGCGGTGATGAAGTCGAAGCGGCGGATGCCGGCGGCGTGGAGTTCGTGCGCCGGGTCAATCGCCTGCACCTCGATGAAGCCGTCGCCGTAACCCAGGCCGATGCTGTTGCTGACGTAGGTATGGCTGTAATCCAGGCGCGGATGGGGACGGCGCTGGCGCGGCGGACGTTTGCGGTGGTCAACGGCGACCGTCTCGATGGTCAATTCGCGGTCGCCGCGCCTGACGATGAAGCTCAAAACGTCGCCTTCGCTGAGATCGGAAACGGCCGCGTCAGCTTCACCGTAATTGCTGACCGGGTCGCCGTCAATGGCCACGATTTCATCGTAGACCTGGAAGCCCGCTGTCGCGACATCGGAACCGGCCAGGGCGCCAATCACCAACAGCTTGTCATCGCATTGGCCGACGTACAAGCCAACCGCAGCCAGATCCAGCGGAATTGCGTATATCGGATTTTCAAAGAGGTCTTCCGGACGCGCCATCAAGGTCAAGTCTTGCTCGATGGCGTCGCCGCCGCGGTCCAGGCTGAGCGAAACCGTGGTGCCCGGCTCATGTTTCCAGACGACATCCCGGACGGTATCCACCTGGATGGCCTCGCCCTCAACCGCGGTGACGACATCGCCCGATTGCAGCGCGGCCGCTTCCGCCGGCGTGTTGGCGATTACGCCGGTCACCAGCAGGCCCTCGTCGACGCCCCAATAGCGAATGCCGATGAAGGGCACCTGGGTAGTCTGTGTTTCCAAGTCGTCCTGCGCGAATGCGACGGCCGACACCATCACCAGCGACAAGACGGCCAAAAGGCGAATGAGTTTGCTAATTACACCTAACATTGTGGGGCGCCCCCTTACTTCGGACATCAAATTGAAACAGACCTTGCTTACGTTATTTCGATTCAATCACATACTCTATCCGATTTGACGCCCGGCGTCAAATTATTCGCGGCTATTGCGCCAATCAATTTTGGAGCGCGCAATACAAGCGTCGAGTTGCCGCGCGATTGCACATGACAGCGACTCACTACCGCCCGTCCTTGTCTCCGCCAAAAAGTCGCTTGCTGATGGCGCCGCCGAAGAGTGAGGTGGCGATCGTGTTGTCGAGGGGCGCGCGCTGCGAAGCGTGTTCGTCCCAGTCGCCTTTGTGCCGCCGATTGATCCAGTCTTGATAATCGTCCGAGGCTTCCATTAAAAAGGCTTCGACGGCAGCCTCGTCATTGGCCGCCAGCCGCTCGCGCAGGTCGCGCAGCACATCAACCACGTCGTCAATGGCGCGGCCCAGACTTTCGCGATTGGCCATCCACTCGTCGCGAAGGCCATCGGGATGATGCGTGAACAGGTAGCGCGTTTGCACGCCAAAGGGAGAATTGGTGAGGCGCTTGGCGTCGCCCCAGGCGCTGTGGCGAATCGCCGCCGAGTAGGCCGCCACACTGAGCAGCTGTGGCATCTCTTCGGTAATGGTGGTCAGGCTGTCGTGCTCGGCCGGGTCCAGGAAAGCCGGTTTGCCCCCCAGGATAACCGAGAAATTGACCGCCAGGTCGATAGCCTCCTTCATGCTCTTGACCGAGGGCGTCAAGAATATCGCGCTATCGTGAAAGTATTCGTCGCTGGCGTGTTCGGGCCCCAGCTGACTTTCAAGCAGGAAGTCGGCGTTTGGTGTCGGGGTGAAGCCGATCCAATGCTGCTCCGGGCTTAGCAGCTGATCCGCCCAGGCCTCGGACGGCTGCTTGATGACAGCGGTATCCAGCAGGACGACGCCCTCGCGCAGGTCGGAAGCGATAAGTTCGTAAGCGGCGCGCAGATCTTCGTATGGCAGGTTCATGATGACCAGGTCGGCCGACGCCACCGCCGAGTAGGGCTTGCGCTCGACTTTGTCCAGCGCCTTGAGCTTGCGCGCCGGTTTCTCGAAATCGTCGCGACTGTCGTATCCGATCAGCTCGAATTCGTGCTTGCCGCCTTTGGCGACATAGGCGCGCAGCCGCAACGCGATTGACATGCCCAGCCGATCCAGCCCAAGAATGGCTACCGTCAATTTCGCCATGAACAGTTCCTCTGGTCTAGCTTGTCCGCGGGCGCCGGCGCCAGGCCAGGTCGCTTCCGCTTACTATATCGCAGATTGCCGGCTTCAATCTATAGCAAAGTCAAGCCGGCTCAAGAGGCGTTGTCAGCGGCTTGCAGGCGTATCAGCAGCGCGTAAGCCGGATGCGCCCTATGCATGTGCGCCGGCGCCTGATGCTGTTCAACCAACCAGACCAGCTGCGCATCCGAGCCGCAGGCGCGCAGAATCTCGCCGCCCCATTTGGGATGATGCTGACGCACGATGAATGGCATGCGCCAGGCGCCGGGCGATTCGTCGCGGCTGAGTCGCCGGCTAAGCGCCGGGGCAAGGGCCCGCACCAGCACCGCCAGGGTCTTCTGCCAGACGGCGAGCCGCCGGCGCGATTTGCCGACATCATGCAGGAGCGCCGCCGCCGTCAAGGTCCGTGGCGCGTTCGGCGCGCCATCCAGCACCGCGCGCAGCACGTTCAGGCTGTGCAGCTGCTCGGAACGCGCCAGAGCTCGGAAGGCGGCGAACTCGCAGCTGGTCAGATGAGTCTGCGCCAGCGCCAGGTCGGGCGTCGTGGCGAAGGCCAACAGTGCGCGCAGGCCTTGCGTCAGGCGGCGGCGGACCTGTTTCATTTGATTAGAAGAGCAGGAAACCAATCAAGGCGCTCGTGGGCCGGCCGATGAAAATTCCAAAGGGGCTGAACCCGCTCAAGGGCAGAAACGACAGGAATATCAGCGCGATGAAGACGTAGTAGCTGGCCGTCCGCCAATCGCGCCACTTGAATGCCGGCCGCATCAGAAACTCGGACAGCGGACGCATCCCCCGCTGGATGACCACCGGAATCTGCATGTGGGTCAGCCAGGTACCGGGCAGCAGGCTCAAGACAATATGCCAGCCGTCAATCGGGAAGAGCGGGATCATATTGAAGACGAAGAGCAGAATATTCCAGAAGACCATCGCGTAAAGCATGGCCGCCAGGAGGGTTAGCGGGTCAACAATGCGATCGGGCGTGTAGTACGCGCTTAAGCCAAGGGCGCTGAGCCCAATGAGGCGCAGCAGCAGCCCAAACACTATCGCCAGGGCCAGATTGGACAAGGGGCCCGCGGCGACAGCGGCCAGAAATCCCTTGCGCGGATCGCGCATGCGCTGCGGCTCAATCGGCGCGCTGCCCAGGATGCCAAAGCCGATGACGGCGAACATCAGCCAGCCGATCCAATTGATATGCACCAGCGGATTCAAGGTCAGGCGGCCCTGCAATTTCGGCGTCTCGTCGCCCATTTTCCAGGCGACGAAATTGTGCGCGAATTCGTGCACGGTCATAGCCGCGCCCAGCACAACCAGATTGATGATGATGGTGATCGGATGTAGATTCAGCAACATGGCTTTGCTCGCGGCTTGTCCTGGAACTATGCTTAATATACCTGATTTTGGCGGCAATTTGAGGTGACTTTACGACATCTTTACATTTCAGCTCGCCGCCTATGTCGGATTTGCAGATTGACGACCGCGCGCCAAGCCGCCCGATACGCTTAAGAGCCCTGAACCACCGTCGCCTGTTGCGACTCTATTCGCCGTTGTACAATAACAGCGTGGATGCTTCGGCATCGTTCTGAAGCGAGGACCATCTTGACGGCCAAACGAGTCCTGTTTTTGTTCTCCGATACCGGCGGCGGGCACCGCTCCGCCTTCCAGGCGATTCGGGACGCGATGGAGATCCGTTACGGCGACGCCGTCGCCTTTGACGATGTTGACGTTCTGCGTGAATGCCGCTGGCCCTTCAACAAGCAGCCGGAATTGTATCCGCGCGTCGTCAATACATCCAAGTTGCTCTGGGCGCTGATGTACCACAGCTTCGACGGCAAACGCCGCGCCCGCCTGGCTCGTCAGTTCATCTATCGCAATAATCGCCGGGCGCTGCGGCGCATCGTCGCCGAGCATCCGGCTGATGTGGTGGTCTGCACCCATTCCGTCATCGCCAACCCCACTTTTCGCGCCTTTCTGACGTTGGAAGAGCGGCCGCCTTTTTTGACCGTCGTCACCGACTTGGTCACCACGCCCTCCTTCTGGTACGACCCGCGCGTTGACCACTGTTTCGTGCCGACGGAAACCGCGTATCGGCGCGGGCTGCGGCTGGGCATGTCGCCGTCGCAAATGCAGATTACCGGCCTGCCGGTGAACCCGCACTTCATCAATTCCATCACTTCCAAAGCTGAAGCCCGGCGGCAATTCGGCTTTGAGCCACAGCTGCCGGCCGTGCTGATCGTCGCCAGCAGCGAAGGCATGGGCGGCATTTCCAAGCTGGTGCCGGTTCTCGACGCGCAGCAACTGGACGCCCAGCTGATCGTGGTTTGCGGGCGCAACGCCGCGCTGAAGGCCCAGCTGGAAAGCCGCGACTGGAAGAATGCGCATCAAATCTTCGGCTACGTGAACAACTATGACGAAATGCCGCAATTGATGGCCGCGTCAGACCTCATTGTCACCAAAGCCGGCCCGTCCACGATCAGCGAAGCCGCTATCGCCGGCCTGCCCATGATCATCAGCGACCGCATCCCCGGTCAAGAGACGGGCAACGTTCGGTTGGTGACTGAGAACGACGCCGGCGTGTATGTGCCCAAGCCGGAAAAGGTCGCGGATCTCATCGTTGAATGGCTGCGCGAAGGGCCGGAGCGGCTGCGGCAGCGCGCTGACAACGCCCGGCGAATCGCGCGCCCCGACGCCGTCTGGGAGATTGCTGACGCCGTCTGGGATTGGGCGAATCGGCCCAAGTTCGCCCGCCCCTACGCCTCCTGACTACGCCTCGGCCAGGTTCAATCTGCCGAGGTAGGTTGCATCCGCGACCTTGACGGCCTCCCCGTCGTCAAATTGCAGTTTCCAGGTGCCGGCTTGGTCTTCCAGCGTGAAGAGCACGGCGCTCTGGTCTTCGGTCCACATGATGGGGCGGGCGCGGGCCTTCAACACGCCACCGACAACGCGCTGTCTGGCGTCCACGAGGTCGGCCAGGACCAGCACCGTGCGCGGCGCCTGCTTGGCGGAATGAACGCCGCCCGACCGGGAAAGCGCGTAGATGGCCCGAGAATCGTCCGGGCTGACGAGCAAATTACCGGCCTGGTCGTAATCGCCGCGCGCTACGGGAGCGACGACCCGCGACTCGCCGCTCGCGATATTCAGGATTTCGACTTGTGTGCTGTCGGGTTCCCCGCCTGGCGTGAGCCGCAGCATGATGTCATTGCCGAAGCCGACGGCGCAAAAGCAAGGCGACCCGCCCGGCAACAGCCGCGTCGCCACGCCATCGCCGCCAAAGTCCAGCAGGAAGACATTGCTCCGCCGCGGGTAGAGGCTCGCCAGCTCCGAGCCTTCGGCATGCACGTCGATGTAGAGCGTGGCGCCGTCCGCGCCAAAAGCGACCGGCAGCAAGCGGATGCCCTCGCGCGGCCCGTAGGCGAGCAATCGGCGGATTTGACTGCCGGAAGCGTCCGCCAGCAGGACGACGGTAGTTAGCTGTTGGTCGGCGGCGCGTTGGCTGAGGGCCCAGGCGATATGGCGGCGATCAGCTGAGACTACCCAATCAACGCGATAGTCCGCGCTCGTCATGTTGATGAAGGGGTGTGCGCGTATGACGCCGTCCGGCTTGACCAGCTTGACCTGCTTATCCGCTATATCAAAGTATAAGACGGCGTCGTCGAGCAAGGTATAGCGCTCGCCGGCTGTGGCGACGGCGGTGGATTCTCCGCTGAGCAAGTCGACAAAAATGAGGTCGGCGTCGCCGTTTTCGCTGGCGTCGGCGCGCAGAAATACATCCCAGCTCAGGCCTTGTACGCCGAGTCCCGCCGCGTCTTGACCGAAGACGGCCCTGGCGCCAAGCATTGCGATCAGCGTGAGCAGCAGGATTCGCATAGGTAAATGGCTTCGCGAACGGTAGAGCGAGTAATTGGAATTGATTATAGGCGGAACTCCAGCTGGCGGCAATTAGACGCGCCAGCTGGAAAAAGAAAAAGCCCCGCATTCGCGAGGCTGTCGATTGCCGGACACTGTGCGGTCAACGGGTGTTGCGTTGGCGATGAAGACGGCGCTGCAGCCACTCGTTGGCGTCTCGATGCTTCTTTTCGTGTAAGAACCGCTCGATCCGCGCTTCTTCCATCAGGTCTTGCGCGCGTTGCTTCTGCAGCTGCGCGGCGACCAGGGCAATGTTGTGCATTTTGATGCTCCTCTTGATAATGCAGTCACGAAGCCCAGTATATCAGATTCGGGCACAATGCACAGGGTCAGACGCGAATTTCCTATACATATTATATAGATCAGGTAGTTGCGCTGAGTCAATCTTAAGCCTGCGCTTGCCGCCAGATTTGCTCGGCCGGCAGTTTGGCTCCTGCCATATCGGGCCCCGCGCCACCGTCAGTAGGGGCAATGGTAGGCGACCTGCGGCCGGGCTTGACGCGGCGAAGCCCGCAGTTCAAATGTCATGATCGAAGCTGTGGCTGGATAGTCAACCGGCAGCGCGTACACCCGTAGCCGGTCTTTCATCAATGCTGCGGGCTCGACTCCCTGCGCGTGCAGCCAGGCGAAAACCAGAATGTCGCCGTGCGCGACCGCGGCGACCGACTGTCCGCTATGCCGCTCGACGACGGCGTCGAAGAAATCCAGCACGCGATCCAATACCGTACCGGGAATTTCGTGCGGCGGCTGATTGCCCGTATACAGGTCCCAGCCCATGGCGGCCAGATCGTCGATGGGGCGGCCTTCGTAAGGCGTGCTGACTTCGATGATGCGCTCGTCAGTCGCCACCGAAAGCTCCGGTAGATAGCCGGCCACGATGCCGGCTGTCTGCTGCGCGCGTTCCATAGGGCTGGAATAGATGGCGGTCAGCGGCTTATCGGCCAGCCAGCCGCCGGCGGCATGCGCCTGCGCTTTGCCCGCTTCGCTGAGGAAATAGCCCGGCATGCGCCCGTAGAGGATGTGTGACGGGTTATGCACTTCGCCGTGCCGCATGAGATATAAGGTAGTTGACAAGCGATTGTCCCTCCGCCTCGCCGGGAACCTGGAATGGGCTGAAGTCTAGCATTGCGCCGCGGCTGTCGCAAACGCGCGGGCGCTGGTATTGCGACTTACCTTCGCTTGGGATTTGGCATAGGATAGGACGATAAGTCTTAGCGTATTCTCCAAGGCAGTCCGCTATTGCGATTCCAGCACTGGGCCTTTGACCGCCGCCTGTTGACCATCCTGCTGATCGTATTCGTGCAGATGATCGGCACGGCGATGGTCAATCCGATTTTGCCGCTCTACGCGCAGAGCGAGTTCAGCCTGTCGCCTGAGGTGATCACCCTGCTGCTGACCGCGTTTTTCGCGGCGCAGTTTGTGGCCGGGCCCTTCATCGGCCGCTTGTCCGACCGGCGCGGGCGCCTGCCGGTGCTGCTGCTGAGCCAGGTGGGCACGGTCATCGCTTTCCTGATGATCGGCTTCGCGCAATCGGCGGCGCTGCTGTTTTTCGCGCGCGTACTCGATGGCGTCACCGGCGGCAATATCATCGTGGCGCAGGCTTATGTCACGGACATCATGCCGGAGAACAAACGCACGCAGGCCTTGGGCTACGTAATGGCCGCCTTTGGCATGGGCTTCATCGTGGGTCCAGGCCTTGGCGGTGTGCTGGCCAGCCAATTTGGGCCGCAAGTCCCGTTTCTCTTTGCGGCGGGCGCGGCATTGGCGACCGTCATTCTGACCTTCTTCGCGCTGGAAGAAACGCTTAGCGAGAGCGATCAGGCGCGCAACCGAGACAGCAAGCGCGCGCGCATGAGCCCCGCCATACTGGTGCGGAATGTGCCGCTGTTGGCCGTTATGAGCGTTTCCTTCGTCAGCCGCTTCGGCTTCGGCTTGTTGATCGGCACCTTCGCATTATTCGCCGAGAAGGTCCTCTTCGCCGGATACGACTTTGCCGCGGTCAGCCTGGGCGTTGGCTTGCTGCTGATGGTGGTGGGCGTGGGCCAGTTCATCACGCAGATCCTGCTTTTGCCGGCCGCGCTGCGCCGCTACAGCGACCCGCTGATCGTTCTGCTGGGCGCCGGCTCGCGTACTGTCGCGATGTTCTTGCTGGCCGTCGCGACCGAACCCATTCTTGGCTCCGTTAGCATGGTCTTCTTCGCCATCGGCAGCGGATTGCTGCTGCCGCCGCTGCAATCGCTGGTGACCAAGACTGTCCCGGTCGAGATGCGCGGGGCCGTGCTGGGGCTTTACCACTCAGTGATGAGCCTGGGCGTGATCATTTCGACGGCGGTGTCGGGCTCGCTTTTCGCGCTGGATCCGACCGCGCCCAACTGGCTGGGCGGCGTCTTGTACTGTGTGGCGCTGCTGCCGGCGGCTTTCTTGTGGCAGTGGGTACGCAGCAATCCGGCGGAGAAAGGTGTGGGATGGGCCGTCTCAGCCTAAGGAAAAACTGCCACGCTTGGCATGGCAGTTCTGACTCCTCAGTCGGGGCGGCGGGATTTGAACCCACGACCTCACCGACCCGAACGGTGCGCGCTACCGGGCTGCGCCACGCCCCGACA
>CAZWCV010000135.1:0-10127 GCA_964632725.1 uncultured Anaerolineaceae bacterium | reverse complement strand
CAGGTCGCCCGCTTTTCAGGTCGAGTATTCGGGCGACTTAATAAGTCGCCCCTACAACCGACTTGATGCAGGCTTCCCATTGTGTGCTCGGATTTTCCTCAGTGCCTCTGTGGTAGAATTTCTTAAACCAATCGCGCTTACATTTGTATATTATGCCCTCTCCCGAATTCTTCCAAGTCACGCCCGTCAGCGATGCCCTGCAACTACTCGACGCGCATTGGCGGCCCGAACCGCCAGCCGAAACGATAGCGACCGCCGACGCCCTTGACCGCATCCTGGCCTCCGACATCACGTCGCCGGAGCAAGTCCCGGCTTTCCGCAAGAGCACGGTCGATGGCTACGCCCTGCGCGCCAGCGACACCTTCGGCGCCAGCCAATCACTGCCCGCCTTTTTGACTGTGGCCGGCGAGCTGCCAATGGGCGAGGCGCCGGCGCTGGACGTCGGCGCGGGGGAAGCGCTGCTGATCCACACCGGCGGCATGTTGCCCGTAAGCGCGGACGCGGTTGTCATGCTCGAATATACGCAGGCGCTCGGCGGCAGCGAGATTGAAGTGCTGCGCGCGGCGGCGCCGGGCGAAAATGTCATCCAGGCTGGCGAAGATGTCGGCGTCGGGCAGTTGGTCTTGCCCGCGGGTCACCAGTTGCGACCCCAGGACATCGGCGGACTGTTGGCGGTTGGCGTCACGTCAGTTGCTGTGCTGCGTCGGCCGCGCATCGGCATCTTGAGCTGCGGCGACGAATTGCTGCCGCCTGATTCGCCGCTGGTCCCGGGCAATATCCGAGACATCAACGCCTATACGCTAAGCGCGCTGGCGCAAAAGCTGGGCGCGGCGCCGATTCGCCTGGGCATCGCTTCTGACGAATTCGCCGATTATCAGCGGCGGGCGCGCGACGGTTTCGCCGCTTGCGACATCCTGCTGCTCAGCGCCGGCAGCTCGGTCTCGGCGCGCGACTACACGCGCGATGTCATCGCCGGCCTGGGGCAGCCGGGCGTCCTGCAGCACGGCCTGGCCACCAAACCCGGCAAGCCGACGATCCTCGCCCTCTGCGACAACAAGCCCGTCATCGGCCTGCCGGGCAATCCGGTCTCGGCCCTGCTGGTGGCGCGCCAGCTGCTGCCTCATCTGATCGCGCGTTTCGGCGGGCAGATGCTGGCGACGCCGAAAGCCGTCAACGCGCGCTTGAGCCAGCGCGTCGCTTCAGCAACCGGGCGCGAAGACTGGGTAGCCGTGAGACTGAGCGAGGGCGACGGGCAGTTGCAAGCGCAGCCGATCTTCGGCAAGTCAAACTTGATTTTCACGCTGATAGACGCCGACGGTTTGCTGCGCGTCCCGCTGAATACCGGCGGCTATGATGCCGGCAGCCTGGTTGATGTCGAGCGCTTCTGAGCTTGCTTGGAGCATGCGCAGTGGCAGAGCTTGTCGCCTGATCTTGCCACCGAGTACACCGAGTCAATAAGAGGACACAGAAGTAAAACCAACAAAGTAATGAGAAACCGGAATCAAGTCGATTGTAGGGGCGACTTATTGAGTCGCCCGAAAGCTCGGCCTGAAAGAGCGGGCGATTTGATAGGTCGCCCCTACAGTCAGCCTTCTGATTTTCGTATGACTAACTTGGAATTACTGAGGTGAATTTTCGCGCTAGTCGCGCGCCTGACCAAGGCTAAGTTGAGAAGCGCTGATGACAAAACGTAATATCTACCTGGAAGACATCCCGCTGGACGAGGCGCGGGCCAAGCTGCAAGCGGCGCTGCTTGCCGCCGGACGGGCCGGTCCGCTGGACGGTGAACGCCTGCCGCTGGCCGATGCGCTGGGGCGGGTCACCGCCGAGCCAGTGCGCGCGCGCCGCTCGTCGCCGCATTTTCACTGCGCGGCCATGGACGGTTACGCGGTGGACGCCGCCGCCACTGTTTCCGCGCGAGAGACTCAGGCGCTGGCCCTGCGCCTGGGCGAAGACGCTCGCCCGGTCAACACTGGCGACGCCCTGCCCGAGGGCTGCAACGCCGTCATCATGATCGAAAATGTCAACCAGGCCGATGAGGAGACCCTGCTGATTTACGCCGCGGTCGCGCCCTGGCAGCATGTGCGCCTGATGGGCGAGGACATAGTCGCCACCGAGACTGTCTTGCAAGTGAACCATCAGCTGCGCCCGGTCGACCTGGGCGCGCTGGCCGGCTGCGGGCATCAGCAGGTATTGGTGCGGCGGCGGCCGCGCGTCGTCATCATCCCCACCGGCAGCGAGCTCGTCCCCTTTGAGCAGGAGCCGGGGCGTGGGCAGCTGACCGAATACAACAGTCTCATCCTGTCGGCGCAGATCCGCGAGGCCGGTGGAGAGACGCAGGTGACCGATATCGTCGGCGATGATGTCGAAGCCCTGCGCGGCGCGCTGGCTGACGCCTTGGCGCAAAAGCCCGCGCTGATTCTGGTGCTGTCCGGGTCCTCGGCCGGCGCGCATGATTTCACAGCGGTGGCCGTCGCCAACCTGGGCGAGGTGCTGGTTCACGGCGTGGCAGTGCGGCCCGGGCACCCCGTCATTCTGGGCATGGCGGCGGATACGCCGGTCATTGGCGTGCCCGGTTATCCGGTCAGCGCGGCGCTCACGGGCGAGCTCTTCGTGCTGCCATTGATCCGCGCCTGGCTGGGCTTGACGCCGGCAGAGCCAGCCACCATTGAGGCGGTATCGACGCGCAAGATCGCGTCGCCCATCGGCGATGACGACTTCGTGCGCGTGGCGCTGGCGCAGATCGACGGGCGGGTGCAAGCGACGCCCCTGCAGCGGGGCGCGGGCGTGATTACCTCGCTGGTGCGCGCCGACGGCCTGGCGCATATCCCGCGCTTCCACGAAGGCGTCGACCGCGGCGGCCGGCTCAGCGTCGCGCTGTATCAGCCACTTTCCGCTATCCAGCGGACGCTGATGGTCATGGGCAGCCATGACCCTATGCTCGACTTGCTGGCGACGCACCTGCGCGCGCGCTCGGCGGCGGCGCGGATTGTCTCGGTCAATGTCGGCTCCATCGGCGGCCTGGTGGCGCTGCGGCGCGGCGAGGCGCATGTGGCCGGCTGCCACCTCTTTGATCCCGAGTCCGCCAGCTACAACGCGCCATACCTGGTTCGCTACTTGCGCGATGAGCCGGTCGCGCTATTGACCTTCGCCCAGCGCGAGCAAGGGCTGATTTTGCCCGCCGGCAATCCGCTGGGCATCACGAGCATCGCTGACCTGCGCCGGGCGCGTTATATCAATCGGCAGCGCGGCGCCGGCACGCGCGTCTTATTCGACTATCTGCTGGCGCAGCATGATATCGCGTCCGCCGGGATCGCCGGCTACGCGCACGAGGAGGTCACGCATCTGGCGGTGGCGGCGGCGGTGGCGGATGGCATCGGAGATTGCGGCATGGGCTTGCGCGGCGCGGCCGAAGCCATGGGTCTCGACTTCATCGGGCTTGCCTGGGAACGCTTCGATCTGGCGATTCCGCGACGGCATCTTGAGCTTGAGAGCATGCAGGCGCTGCTGGAGACGCTGAATAACGCGGACTTCAAGCGCGAGCTCGGCGCGCAGAGCGGCTACCGCAGCGACGAGACGGGCAACATGGCGCTCTGAGCACGGCGCAGTCACCGCCGAATATGATGCGGTTCGCGATGACGAACTCAAACTGTATTTAGGTAATTCTACCCAAGCGCATCAAATCGATCACAAGTCAAGAATCTGATCCAGGTATGTCAATGTCCTGGACGCGCCACGGTGCTTTAGCGCGAAGCTCTGCAAAGCTGATCCTTACTCGGAAATCTTCTCCTAAGGTCGGCGCGTTTCGTCCAACACGCCAAATGGTTTCGTTCTCACTTGGGTTATATTGGTCTTGTAAGAGTCCGTTTGGCAAGCACGCTGCGATTATCCTTTTGAGTATGCGCGCGCCATTCACGACATCGTAGATGTATTTAGCGAATACAGTAACTACATACAGTGAACGGCCATCGCGGTCAATAAATGAGGGCAGTTTGCCGGCCTCATCAATGGCACTGCCTTGACGCAACATTTTTACACGCATCGACGTTTGTGACATTTGAATTGTCGCTGTAGCGCTGCCGCTCGGTTTTTCGGCTTTCGCGTCAAGCATAAGGGCTACAGGAATAGCTTCTGGCATAAACACATACACGGCTTTCTTAATATCAACTTTCCCGTAAAGTCGCATATGTATTTGCGGTAACCCATCAACTCTATCGCCTCTCGCGTGACGTCTTCGGCTATGTCCTGAGGTTGATCCACTTCTTCTCTAAATATACTAACGGCTTGCGATGCATAATCCGATAGCGCCTGCACAACCATCGAAAATGACGTCTGTTCCAGGGTCTCCATCTGGTCAGGTGACATTCGCGCGCTTCCGGGCTATATCGGCATATTGTTCATTCAACTCAATACCAAGCCACCGTCTCCCAAGCTGTCTAGCCACGGCGGTTGTTGTACCGGAGCCGACAAAAGGATCCAGAACTACTCCTTTAGCCGGTGAGAACAGTCGAACTACTCGACGGACAAGTTCTTCGGGAAACTCAGCTTCGTGTCGATTGTTACGTTGTACCGAACGAATCTGCCAGACGCCGCGCGACCCCCATTCGGACCATTCGCTACTGGTCAATCGCTGACGATCGTACTCCGTTATACCGGGCTGCCAGAATATGTAGACGTGTTCAAATTCATCGACTGCTCGATACGAATTCGAATGCCAGCGACAATTCGCCCAACAAGGATCTTTATGCCAGATTCTCTGATCATACAGATAAAGCCCAGCCTGCAGCGCCCACTCTTCGACCATACATCCCGTCAACTTGACTCGTGTAGAGGCGATCTGTTTTCCCCCGCGAACATTGTTGTGTTCCAAACGACGTTGAATGGTCTGTTCACTACATCCGAGCATTCTCGCCAAGTCGGTGCGTCTAGCATTCGGAAACTGCTGTTTTGACTTGATAATTTGCTCTCTCGTAACAGGGCTCTTTTTGCGACGCACGTTATCTGCTTGATAGCGAGGCATTGACTCGTCCTGGAAACACAAAATATCTCCTATATTGACAGCCATAAAGCCGCCCGGTTTTAAGATTCTTGAATGTAGATGAATAACTTCACTAAGTAGTGATTGCCATTCGCTGAAGCTCCAATCCCTTTCGTACGACTTGCCAACGTAGTATGGAGGCGACCAAAAGCTAAGATCAACGCTACCAGAGGGTATAGATGGCATCACTATTCTGGCGTCTCCCGTAATGATACGATTAAAGCTGAAAGTTGGCGTGTATACCTTAGGCGCAGCAACTGCTATCGAATTTGATAACGACTCTTGTCGCTGGTGAACAGTATTCATTTTCCACCTAATCTAAAGTCAATCGTTCAAAACGGGAGAAGCGACTATCAATTGCTTGCAACAGGACAAGGAAGAATGTTGGCGTAACAAAAACTTCTAGCATGCAAATTTGAACAGCTATAATGGCAAGTCGTTCATACTGCGAATTTCCCATTATCAGCCAATATAGGATAGCCTACAATATCTTGAAATGCGGGAGAAAAACGAATGCTGCAAATCGAATCGGCGCTGACGGACGAGGTGCAAGCCGGGCGCGAGCAGGTGGCGCGCATCGGGCGCTTCCTCTTCGACCGTCGCTTGACCGATGCCGGCGGCGGCAATATCAGCCTGCGCGTCGGCGAAGTCTTCTGCATGTCCCCCACCCTGGCCGGGCAGAACAAACAGTGGCAGCTGACGCCGGATGATGTGCTCGTAGTGGACCGCGGCGGCCAGATCCTGGCGGGCGACGGTGGGCTGACGCGCGAGATCTCGGTGCATTTCGGCTTGCATGAGAACTTCAGCGATTACGGCGCGGCGGTGATCCACGCCCACCCGCGCAATCTGATGGTCTTCGCCTGCGCCAATCTGCCCATGCCGCCGGTGATGGAAGCCACGCGCAAATTCGGCACGACGCCCGTGATTGATTACGCGCCGGCGCACAGCCCCAGGCTGGGCGAGCGTGTCGCCGCCACCATGCGCGGACGGGAAGCCATGATCGCCAAACACGCCGCCGGTACCATCGCCCCCTGGCACGGCTTGTTCCTCATGGGCAAGCACCTGCCCGCCGCCCTGGACGCGGTCGAGCGCCTGGATACCAATGCCTACTGCATCATGATGGCGCGGCAACTGAACGCCAGTCCGCTGCTGCGAGACGAGAGCGCGGCCATGGAAGCGGCCATCGCCGACTTCGGCCGCGGCTAAGCGATGATCGTTTCGCTGACGCCGAATACCACCATTGACCTCACAGTCTTCGTCGAGCGCCTGCAAACGAATACCACCATCCGCGCGACGCGCACAGTCTACAGCCTGGGTGGAAAGCCGACCGACGCCGCCTGGATTCTCGGGCGCATGGGCGTAGGCAGCCTGGCCCTGGGCTTGGCGGCCGGCGCTATCGGCGAGAAAGTCAAGGCGCTGCTGGAAGACCTTGGCGTACAAACCGACTTTGTGGCCGCCGCGGGCGAGACGCGCATCAATACCGTCATCATCGACGAGAGCAGCGGCGAACACACTACCATTACGTCTGCGTCCATGCACGTGCTGCGAGCGCACCTGGACCTGCTTCGCGAGCGCTACCTGAAGGCGCTGGAGCGGGCCACAGTGCTGATCACCGGAGGGTCGCTGCCGCCGGGCATGGACCCCGACTTCTACGTTGACGCGATTGATCTGGCGCGCGAGCGGGGCGTCCCCGTGATCTTCGACGCCGCCGAGCCGAATCTCAGCGCCGGCTTAAGCGCCCGCCCCGACTACATCAAGCCCAACGAGCATGAGTTGTCCGCCTTGGCCGGGCGCAGGCTCAAGACCGACGCCGAGCTCTACGACGCCGGGCGCGAAATCCTGCAGCGCTACGGCACGCAAGTGGTCATCACCAGGGGCAAGGATGGCGCGCTGGCGGTCCTGCGCGAGCGCTCTTATCGCATCCCGCCTATAGCGGTCGAAGTCAGCAGTCCCGCCGGCGCCGGCGATGCGGTGCTGGCCGGCCTGGCGCACGCCATTCATCACAAGCAGCCGCTGGAGGAGGGCTTGCGCCTGGGCGTAGCGGCGGCGACAGCGGTCTGCCTGCAGCCGGGCACCGCCGCCTATGACATCGCCGATATGCAGCGCTTCCTGCCGCAAGTTCAGTTGATCCCCTACCTCGGCTGATGGCCTACCGCTTTGAAATAGCCGTCGACTCGCTGGAATCCGCGCTGACCGCGCAGGACTGCGGCGCCGACCGCGTCGAGTTTTGCGCCGACCTGCCCAGCGGCGGTCTCACGCCCTCGTTGGGCGCCCTGCAAATGGCGGTCGAACGGCTGCGAATCCCAATTCATATGATGATCCGGCCGCGGCGGGGAGACTTCCTCTATACGGAGGCGGAATACGAGATGATGCGGCGCGACATTGAAGTCGCGAAGTCCGCCGGCGCGCATGGCGTGGTATTCGGCATGCTGCTGGCGGACGGCCATATCGATAGCGAAGGGACGCGCGAGCTCTTGCAACTGGCGCGACCGCTGAGCGTCACCTTTCATCGCGCCTTCGATATGTGCCGAGAGCCGCATACCGCGCTGGCGCAGCTCATGAGTCTGGGCGTGGATACGCTGCTTACATCGGGGCAGGCGCAAACCGCCGCAGACGGCATGGCCCTGATTGCCGAGCTGGTGGCGCGGGCCGAGGGCAGCATTGACATCATGCCCGGCGCCGGTATCAACGCGGAAAATATCGGGCGCATCGCGGAAGCGACAGGCGCGCGTACCTTTCACCTGTCGGGCAGGGAGACGGTGGATGGGCCGATGGCGTATCGCCAGCCGCAGCTTGCTCTAGGCGACCAGAGTTCGGAGTACTCCCGCACCTACGCCTCGGCGGAGCGGATCCGGCGGATAATTTCGTCAATGACTTAGCTCAATCGAGAACGGAAGCAAGTCGCTTAGGCTTGTCGCTTGGCGCATTTGCCAGCCTGAACATCGCAAGCTTGGACTGCGCTGTGATACAAAGCGCGCTTGCAAGCAGCATCGCGCCAACGCCGCATGCCGCTAGAACACGTTGGTCGAGACCAAAATCAAAGACACGGTCATGAATGAATGCGAAGCAAGCGCTCATGGAGACGAAACAAGTGGCCAGCAGGAGCACGGGGCGGACCAGATCAAAGCGTCCGCCCATCTTGTACTCATCGGTGACTGACTCCACATCGCGCAGCGTCATACAGATGACGACCAAGGCCGTAAAGAATAGCTCCGTTCCGCCCAGCACTTCTTCAATTGTCGCCGATGTTTCAACTTGTCCAAACATGATGAGCAAGCACACGAAAATCGGCGACAAAGGTAACAGGATTATGTATACAGCGCACCGCCAAAGGCGCATGCAAGCCTCCTGGAATGTAAATTATGTTGCAGGCAAAACGATTCGCTTGCCACAGTTGCCGTAGGCTGACTCAATGAGCCGACGCTACACAAACAGCGGGGCCATCTCCCACTCGGCGACCATGTCCTGCATGACCGCGTCCGGCGTCCGCTCCTGGTAGCGCGCGGCGGCGTCCAGCACCAGCGGCAGGATGTGGATATCGCCGGCGGTATTCAGGAAGACATCCTCATTCCCCAGAACCCAGTGAACGGCTTTGTCGATGCTGGCCTGGTCGGTCAGCGGCTCGTACCAGGTATTGTGGTTGCGCTGCTCGCTCACATAGGGCCGGCGCGTGATGCCCTTGATGGTCTGCACGGCCGCGTTGCGCGCTTTGCAAGCCTCGACCACTTCATTGAAGCCGGCGCGATAAACCGGATTCTGCATCATCAGGTAGTTGTAGGGCAGCAGCACCGAGTCGAAGTCGAAGCGCTCCAGGCTGCGCTGGTGCATGCGGGCGATAGCGACATCGTGACCGGTCACCCCGATATACTTGACCAGCCCTTGCTCGCGCGCCTCTTCCAGGTATGCCAGCGCGCCGCCGGGGCCCATCGCCACTTGCCACTCGTCTTCGCCGACAAGGTAATGCAGCTGAATCAGGTCGACCTCGTTGACGCGCAGTCGCTGCAGCGAGCGCTCGAACTGGCGTTTGGCGCCGTCATAAGTGCGCTCGTCCGTTTTAGTGGCGAGGAAGAATTGATCGCGGCGCCTCTCCATCCAGGGACCCAGGCGCAACTCCGAATCGCCATAACTGGCGGCGGTATCGATGTGATTGACGCCATGGGCGAGCAGCAGCTCCATGGTTTGGTCGGCTTCGTCCTGCGTGACCGCGCTGAACGCCGCCGCGCCGAAGAGCGTGCGTGTACTCATGTGTCCTGTGCGTCCAAAAGCTTTTCTGGGAATGGTCATGGGATTGTCTCTTTCGACTCATTTGTGCGGAAAAATTAACAGAACGATTATACCAGCAAGCTCAGCCAAACAACCCCTTCATCACGCCCACCGAGGCGCGGAAGCCATCCTCGAAACTGCCGCCAGGCGGACGATAGACCGACTCCAGCGAGATGGCGCAGGTCGTAGCCAATGACGTCGAAGCCGGCGGCGAACAGGTTGCGCGCCATGCCCAGGCCCATATTTCCCAGACCGACTACGGCTGCGCTTTTCATCGCGTGCCGTCCTGTTTATCAGCGGGCGATCCAAGGATCGCCCCTACATACATGTTTTGATTGTCGCGAAAGATTACGAGCCGGCCAGGAACTTCACGCCTTGCAGCACGCCTTGCTTTTGCTCGTATTCCGTGTCGTCGTAGTAATGGTCTTCCAGCTCAATGCTGACGCAGCCGTCGTAGCCGCTGTCTTGCAGGATACCCAGGATGATCTTCCAGTCGGAGATGCCGTGGCCCGGGATGGTATAGCGCCAGTTCATGCCGCCGTACTTGTAGGGCGCGGCGAAGGTCGCTTCTTGCAGATTGCCGTATTGGTAGAGATTCTCGTCGATGATCATGCAGTCTTTGCCGTGGACGTGGAAGACGTGGCCGACGAATTCCCGCAGGAAGCGGATCGGGTCAATGCCCATGCGCACGAGATGCGACGGGTCGTAGTTGACGCCCATGTTGGGCGAGCCGACTTGCTCAATGAAAGCACGGTAGGTCTCCGGCGTGCAGACCAGGGAACCGGGCCCCGGCCAGCCTTCGATCACCAGATAGGCGTCGTTGTCT
>CAZWCV010000134.1:0-10135 GCA_964632725.1 uncultured Anaerolineaceae bacterium | reverse complement strand
GGCTGGATGCTGAACATGAAAAGCAGCACGGTGGGTGTGCTCAATGAAGATTACGTCAATGTGGCGGAGGCGCGCGGTCTCAAGGACAAGCGCATTATCACGGCCTATGTCGGGCGCAACGCCTCGCTGCCCCTGTTCACGCAGTTGACAATCGCCGTCGGTTTCGTGCTTGGCAGCGGCGTTGTCATCGAGGAGATCTTTGTCTATTGGGGCATCGGCCATTACCTCTTTCAGTCGATCACCGTGCGCGACTACACATCAATGCAAGGCGTCTTCCTCATTCTCACGATGGCTGTCGTATTCTCCAATCTCTTCGCCGATCTGACCTATGGTCTGCTGGATCCGCGCGTGAGGATTTCCGGTGAAAGATAGCGCAGCTGCCCAGGCGGGCCCCAACCCGGTGATCGCAATTCTGCTGATTCCCTGGGCTGTCTTGCGCGCGGCAGGTCGCTTTATCCGCCGCTTGCGCTCCAACACGCCCGGCATGATCGGCTTCATCGGGCTGGTGGCCTATTTCATCGTCACCTTTATCATGCCCCGCGTAATCGAGTTTGATAACGAACCCAATCTTGACGAGATTGTCGGTCCGATCGGGTCGCGTATCCAGCTTGCGGCGCATCCCGACAACGCTCATCTGCGTACATTCGAGGATTTGGCTGGGAAGACGGTGGGCGTCGTCGATCAAACCGGCGGACCCGATCTCATTGAGCCCTACGCCGATACCTTGACCGTGGAAACCTACCGCTGGACCAGCCGCCGCAGCGGGCCGGGCCTGGAAGCGTCCTTGATTGACCTGGCCAATAAGGAGATTGACGCGCTGCTGGTATTCTCCAAAACAGTCACGGAATTGATCGACAAGCAGGAGGATCCGGAATTAAAGGCGCTCTTCGCCGAAAACATCGTCATCAGCAATCCCGAGCTGGGCCCGCCCCACCTGCTGGGCACGGACACGCAAGGGCGGGACATCGCCACACATGTCGTGCACGGCGGCCGCATACTGATCCTTACTGCCCTGATCGGCGGCGTCATCTCGACCGTGATTGCGCTTTTCCTCGGGTCGATTTCCGCGCTAACCGGCGGCGTGCTGGACAGCGGCTTAACCGCCTTGACGAATCTGATTCTGGCGATACCGCGATTTCCCCTGCTGGTCGTTTTGGCGGGCTTGATTCGATTCGACAATACGCTCTACCTCGGTGTGCTCATCGGCTTGCTGGGTTGGCCGCCCTTGATGCGCGCCATTCGCTCGCAGGTCCTCAGCTTGCGCGAACGCGACTTTGTCGAAGCGGCGCGCTCGCTCGGCTTGAGCACCAACCACATCATGTTCCGCGAAATCCTGCCCAACATGATCAGTTACGTCATGATCAACTTTATCTTTTCCATCACCTTTGCCATGTACGAGCAGATCGGGCTGGTCGTCCTGGGGTTGGCGCCGATCAATGATTACACCTGGGGCGTGATGCTCTACTTCGGTCGCTCGCGCGGGACCTTGTACAATCCAGACGGCGCCAGTATGGCGCTCTCGCCGGTGCTGGCCATCGCCTTCTTCCAGGTTTGCCTGGTGCTTTTCGCGCGCGCGCTCGAAGAGCTCTTTGATCCGCGCCTGCGGGCCTCGGTCTAGGGATCGCAGTCATGTCGCCGATACTGCCGCCCGATGTAGTGCTCAAAGTCGACGATTTGTCCATCGTATATCGCACCGATCGCGGCGATGTCAAGGCGACGGCCAATGTCTCGTTCGAGTTGAGAAGCGGCCAGGCCCTGGCGCTCATCGGCGAGAGCGGCAGCGGCAAGACCACCATCAGCCTGGCGCTGATCCGAAAGCTGCCCAGGAACGCCGTCATCACCGGCGGACGGATCCTCTATCAGCGCAATGGCGAAGTCCAGGATGTACTGGCCTTGAACAACAGACAGCTGCGCGAGTTTCGCTGGAATGATTGCGCGATGGTATTTCAAGGGGCGCAGAACGCCTTCAATCCGGTACTGAAAATCCGCAGACAGTTTGAAGACACCGCCCAGTCGCATGGCTGGACGGACAAAGCGGCTGTCCGCGAACGCGCCCTCAGCCTGCTCCAGCTGGTGCGCCTGGACCCCGAGCGCGTATACGACGCCTATCCGCATGAATTAAGCGGAGGCATGAAACAGCGCACCTTGCTCGCCCTCGGCGTCTTGCTCCAGCCGCAGATCGTCATTCTCGATGAACCGACCACCGCGCTCGATATCCTGACGCAGCGCGCCATCATTGACGTATTGAACGACATGCAGCGACAACTGGATTTCAGCATTATCTTTATCAGTCACGACCTGTCTTTGGCGGCTGAAATGGCGGATCATGTCGCCACTGTTTACGCCGGCGAAATTGTGGAGATTGGCGGCGTAAACGATATTTTCTACCGGTCGCTCCATCCCTACACGCATGGCTTGCTGACATCAGTTCCCACGCTCGAGCATGCGCAAGACGTGCTGCAGAGCATCCCGGGTTCGCCGCCCAATCTCATCACGCCGCCAAGCGGATGCAAGTTTCATCCGCGCTGCGCCTTCGCGGACGATATTTGCAAGAAGGATAACCCAGCGCTCACGGATGATGTCGGCGCGCATCTGGCGGCTTGCTGGCATAAAGATCGTTTGCTCGAAAGCCGGGAGGGGAGGGGCTAGTGTCGACGCCCATCATTGAACTGAAACACGTCGACCGCAATTTCAAATCCGGTCGCGAGATTGTACCCGTTCTGCAAGATATCTGTCTCGCTGTCAACCGGCTGGAGTTCCTGTGTCTGGTTGGCGAAAGCGGCTGCGGCAAGACGACGACCGGCAAGATCATCTGCGGGCTGCTGCCGACAAGCCGCGGCGTCGTCGAATTTGAAGGCGCGGACATCGCCTCCTTGCGCGGCGATGATTACCGGCGCTTTCGCCGATCGGTTCAGATCATCCATCAGGATCCTTACGCTTCGCTGAATCCGACGCAGACCGTCTCCGAAATGCTAAGTTATCCCCTGCGCCGGCATAAACTGGCGTCGAATCGGCGCGGCGTTCTGCAGCGGGTGCGCGAATTGCTTGATTTGGTCGATTTGACGCCTGTGGAAGACTTCATCGACAAGTATCCGCATCAGCTTAGCGGCGGCCAGCGGCAGCGCGTCAGCATCGCCCGCGCCCTGACGACCGAGCCCTCTGTGATCGTCGCCGACGAATCGGTCAGTATGGTGGATGTCTCTATCCGCATCGGTCTCTTGCAAATGATGATGGACCTGCGCGATCGCCTGGATGTGAATATCGTGTTCATCACTCACTACCTGGCGCTGGCCAAATACTTCGCCTGGGATGGCCGCATCGGCGTCATGTATCTGGGACGCCTGGTTGAAATCGGTCGCACCCAGCAGATTATTCGCGATCCGCAGCACCCGTATACCAAGGTGCTGCTCTCCGCCATTCCTGAACCCGACCCGGAAAAGACGCGCAGCAAGCAGCACATTCAGCTGCGCAGCGAAGATATTCCGCGACTGACTGAATTGCCGCCCGGCTGTTCCTTCCATCCGCGCTGTCCCTGGTATGTTGACGCTGTCTGCGACCGGGAAGTGCCCCAGCTGTCCATCCCCCTGCAAGCCGATAGCGACGTAGAAGTGGCCTGCATTCCGCTGGAGCGCGGCATGGAGTTGGTGAGACATGACGCCTGAATTGCTCAAAGCCTTTTACCGATTCGCTGTTTTTGTTCTGGGCGTATCGATTGCCTTGCTCTTCGTTGTAAAGCCGGACACTGCCGAGTTCCTAGTGACCCTGCTGTCAATCGGCGTCGGCGCCGCTTTGCTGGTCATGGTCATCCTGGTGAGCCGGTATTTCAACAGATGAAGATGGGCTGTTGCCAGGTTTCAGCCTGGCGACCTGCGCTCGCCGGCATCTCGCTTTGGTGAGTGTGTCTTCGCTTTCCGTCTGCTTCACGGAAGCCCGCTGCTAGCGGACCCGGTTCATTTTGACGCCAATAACAGCCGGGTTATTTCCTGTCTGGCGCTGAAAGTTAGCCTCACGGCGCCTTTGTGCGCGGGCCGGAAACAAATCCAGCTATACAGGCGCGCAGGAGTCGCGCACGATAAGTTCAGGCTTTACCAGAATTCGTTTCTGCAAAGCCGGATCATCCGGTGAGTCGATGAGCGCCAGCAATACGTCGATCGCCTCAGCGGCGACCTTTTTTATCGGACGTCGCAAGGTGGTCATCCGCCAGCTTAACCATCAGGTGAATGATAGCCTATCGACAGTTGTGAGGAGTCGTTTGCCCAAATCGTTGCATTCGCTATAATCGCATTTGTCACCGACAGACATAAGGGATTCCAATGGAAATTCCGCACGGAGCAATTCCACGCTGGCGACAGTCTGCCGGAAGGGTTGCGGCCTGCCAGTAAATTGGCGGGAATGGTTAGACAAGATTGAAGTCAAGAGAAAGGAGAGTGCGCAAGACCCTTTACAAGATGTCCAGGAAACTGAATTGTAAGCATATTGGAGGTGAGTTGTGATTCATCAAAAATACACGAAATTAGCCCTATCGTTGACCTTGTTGTTGCTGGTCGCAGCGTTCTGCTTTGGATTTGTCTCGGCGCAAGAGCAGACTGAGGTTGGGACGCCCCGCGCGACCACGCTGATCGTCGATCAGCTTGGCGGTCGTATAAACAACCCGACCCAGACCAACCCCTATCAAGCAGGCACGCACATGAGCGCGGGCTTGCACCAGTTGATTTACTCGACCTTGTGGGAGATCAACACCGCCACTGGCGAGCAATTCCCGGCTTTGGCGGCCAAGATGCCGGAAGCGCTCAACGATGATTACACCAGCTTCCGGGTTACGCTGCGCGACAACTTGCGCTGGAGCGATGGCGAACGGATCACCACCGCCGACATGGCCTTTAACATCGACATGGTCATAAACACGCCGGAATTCCCCTATAGCGGCTTCTTGTCGCAGGTTATCGACAACTACGAGATCGAAGACGACCTCACGATCATTCTCAACTTGAAGCGCTCGGAGCCGCGCCTGGCCTATACCCTCGGCGTACACATCTGGGGCGACAACTTCCGCATGGTGCCCAAGCATATCTGGGAAAATGAAGACCCGGCCACCTTCCAGAATTACCCGCCGGTCGGCAGCGGACCCTACACGATGACGGAAGTCGACCCCAACGGCAATTGGTTCCTCTATACCAAACGCGACGACTGGCAGCATACCGATGTCGGCCAGATCTTCGGCGAGCCCGGCCCCGAATACATCCTCTTCCGCTTTTACGGCACAGAAGAGCGCCGCATCATCGCCGGCATCCAGAACCAGTTGGATATCTTCACCGATATCTCCCCCGAAGCCTGGGAAATCCTGCGCGATGGCAACCCGAACGCCCGCGCCTGGCACGAAAACTTCCCTTGGGCCAACTTTGACGATCCCTGCGAACGCGGCATTGTTTTCTCCAACACAATGGAGCCCTGGGACAACCAGAATGTCCGCTGGGCGATGGCGCTGGCGACCGATATCAAGAGCGTCGGACTGGCCACATTCGCGGGCATCCTGCGGGTATCGCCGCTGGCTGTGCCACCGGTGCAAGCAATACATGACGCCTTCCACAAACCGATGCGCGACTGGATGACGGAATTCGCTTTCGAAGACGGCTACCAGCCCTTTGATCCGAATTATGCGGTGGACATCGCCGCCATCCTGGCTGAGCAAGGGGTTGAGGGCTTGCCTCAAGACGAAGCGGCCCTGGTGGACTTGTTCGGCGTCGGCTGGTGGAAGCATGATCCGGCCAAGGCGACAGAAATGCTGGAAGCCGAGGGCTTCACGCTCGAAGACGGCGCCTGGCATAAGCCGGACGGAAGCGCCTGGCAGATCACGATTAACTCGCCGTCGAACTTCGAGGTGCAATCGCAGCGCCTGGCTTTCGCCGTCGCGGACAATTGGCGCGACTTCGGCATTGACGCTACCGTGCAGCAGATGGACGGTGGAACATTCTGGAGCAATTACAATAACGGTACTTTCGACGCCGGCTCGTATTGGCCCGGCTGTGGCGCCCTGCCCGATAGTTGGGACCTGCTAGACGCCTTCTGGCACAGACGCCATATCGTGCCCATCGGCCAGCCCGCGGGCGGCAACGCCATGCGTTACGACAGCGAGGCGCTGAGCGGCATCCTGGATCAGATCGCGCCCTTGCCGAGCGATCATCCGGACACCATCCCGCTGCTGACGGAATTCGAGAAGCAGTTTGTGGTGGAGCGGCCCTGGCTGCCGATGTTCGGCACCTCGAAATTTGTGCCGGTCGTAACGACTTATTGGGACGGCATGCCCACCTCCGAAAACTTCTACGAAGGACCCTGGTGGTGGTGGTCGTTATTCAAGTATCACACGCCCTTCATCCAGCCGAAGTCTGACGCTTAGGAACCCCCCTCTAAATCTCCCCCCATTGCAATGGGGGGAGACTTTGCCAACTAGCGAGAGGGCGCAAGATGCAATTCGCGAAGTTTGTTGTCACGCGGTCCATCACCTATGTGCTGGTGATTTGGATCGGAATCTCGGTCGTCTTCTTCGTGCCGCGATTTATGCCGTCAGATCCGGTCGAGTCTATGCTGGGCCGAATCATGAGCCAAGGCGCCTATATGGAGGCGGAACAGGTCGAGGCGATGCGCGCCACTCTGACGCAGGCTTTCGGCTTGGAAGGCACGCTGGCCGAGCAGTACTTCGGCTTCTTGCACCGGACTTTTGTAACGCGCGAGTTTGGTCCCTCGCTCTCCATGTTTCCCACGCCGGTCAACGAATTGATCGGGCGCGCGCTGCCCTGGACACTGGGCCTGCTGCTGACCTCGACCATCATCGCCTGGATCGTCGGCAACGCTATCGGCTTGCTCGCTGGATACAGGAGCCGCTGGCTCTCGTCGCGCGCCTTGGAAGTTGTCGCTATCCTTGTCTATCCCATACCCTATTACATCACCGCGCTCATATTGATCATCCTGTTCATTCATATCAATCCGATCTTCCCGCTGTTTTTCTCCGTCCGCGGCGAGCCGTTGTCCTGGCAATTTATCTCCAGCGCTATCTACAACTCCATCCTGCCGGCGCTATCGATTGTTATCGTCGGCTTCGGCTGGTGGGTCTTGAGCATGAAGGCGCTGGCGTCAAGTATCTCGGAAGAAGACTTCGTGTATTTCGCCAAATTGAAAGGCGCGGGCGAAGGCCGGATTATGACTGCTTACGTGCTGCGCAACGCCATCTTGCCGCAGGTCACTGTGCTGGCGCTGCAGATCGGCGCCATCTTCAACGGCGCCTTGATCGCGGAGATTCTCTTCAGTTATCCCGGTTTGGGCACGATGACCTATAACGCGGTTCTGCAAGCCGATTACAATTTGCTCATGGGTACGATCACGATTTCCATTATCGCTGTCGCCACGTCCACGCTGATCATCGACCTGTTGTATCCCTTTTTTGATCCGCGGATCAGGCAGAAGTAGCGATGCGCCGAACCAGCCCTCGTTTGACCATCGGCTTAATCATTTTCGGCGCCTTTATCATTCTTGGCGGCATCTTGCCCTTCTTTTCGCCGGAAGACCCGCGCGACTGGATCCGACACCCGCGCAACCTGCCGCCTAGCGCCGAGCATCTGCTGGGCACGACAAATCTTGGGCAAGATACCTTCTGGCTTTTGTCTTACGCGACACAAAACTCGCTTTTCATTGGCGTGTTTGTGGCTTTCTTCGCCACGCTTGTCGGTGTCTTCGCCGGTTTGGCGGCCGGTTTCCTCGGCGGCATGCCTGATCGCGTCATAACACTGCTGGCCGATGTCTTCATTGTGGTCCCGTCCTTACCCATTCTCATCTTGATGTCGTCGCTCTTGCAGGGGCGCGCCTCGCTGCTGCTGATCAGCATCATCTTGATTCTCTTCAATTGGCCCTGGCCCGCGCGCCAGATGCGCTCGATCGCACTGAGCATGCGCGAGCGGCAGTTCGTCAACACGGCGCGCTTCTCCGGCTCCAGCACGCTAGCCATACTCGCTGAGGAGATCGTCCCGCATATCTTCAGTTGGGCGATGGCGAACTTTGTCAACACGGTGTTGGTCGCCATCGCCATCGAGTCCGGCTTGGCCGTGATCGGATTGTCGAGCCTGGAAGAAGCCACGCTAGGCACGATGATCTACTGGGCGCTGCAGCATCAGGCGCTTCTGGGGCAGCGCTGGTGGTGGATTGGCTCGCCCGTGGTTGCCATCATCGTGCTCTTCGTCAGCCTGTTCCTTATATCGACCGGCATTTCCAGCCTCTCAGCCGAGCGGCGGGGGCACGGCGATGCTTAGATTAAGCGAGCTGAAGTGCCATTACAACACGCCGCGCGGGATCGTCCAGGCGGTGGATGGCGTCTCAATCGAGATCAAGCCCAATGAGGTGCTGGGCGTCGCCGGCGAGTCAGGCTGCGGCAAATCGACCTTGCTCAAGGTGCTCTACGACTACATTCAGGCGCCGCTGCAAATCGTCTCCGGCAGTTACGAAGCCGACTTTCCCGATGGCAAGGGTAACGTGAAGACCATCGGACCAGGTGAAATTCGGAAGCATTGGTGGGAATTCATCTCCTACATTCCACAGGGTTCGATGAGCGTGCTGAACCCGGTCATCCGCATCGAGAATCAATTCTTCGACGCCGTGCCAAAGAGCCACCCCCTCAAAGCGGCTGGCAAAACGGCGATACGCGAACGGGTTGCCGCCTATCTGAAAGAGCTGGAACTGCCGGTTGAGGCGCTGAAGTCCTACCCGCATCAACTGAGCGGCGGCATGAAACAGCGCGTGTTGGTCGCGCTCGGCACCTTTCTTCATCCGCAGATCGTCCTCGCCGACGAGCCGACCACCGCGCTCGACGTGGTGGTGCAGAAGGGCATCCTGCTGATGCTGACCGAATTGCAGCGGCAGATGGAAAACACACTGGTGGTCGTCTCGCATGATATGGGTGTGCACTATCAGATCAGCGACCGACTGGCGATCATGTACGCTGGCAAGCTTGTCGAATATGGTCCCACCGATGCCATCTTCCGGAATCCTTGCCACCCCTATACGCAGATGCTGATACAGGCTTTGCCCCGCGTCGGCGACCGGGCGCAGCGCTCCGGCATCTCGGGCCGGCCGCCCAATCTCATTGATCCGCCCTCCGGCTGTCGCTTTGCCGCGCGCTGCCCCAAAGTGATGGACCATTGCGCCCATCAGGAACCCGCTCTGCTCCAAGTCGAAGAGCAGCACTTCGTATCCTGCCATCTGTATAACGAGGTCTCCGCGTGAGCGCCAACCTGCTTGAACTGCGCCATGTCAGCAAGGTCTTCCGCATTGGCGGCCTGGTCTTCGGTACGCGACTCGTCGCCGTCGACGATGTCAGCCTGAGCTTGCCGGCGGCCGAGCCATCGATTCTGAGCATCGTCGGAGAGTCCGGCAGCGGCAAGACCACGCTGGCGCGCATCATCCTCGAGCTGGAAGATCCGACCGCCGGTGATGTGTATATTGACGGGCATCCGCTTTTTGCGAAAGGCGGCGCCGGACTCAAAGGGAGAGACTATTATCGCGCGGTTCAGCCGATCTTTCAGAACCCTTTTGAAGCCTTCAGCGCGCGCAAAAAAGTGGACAAGTATCTTTTTAATGCGGCGCTGCGGCTGAAAATCGCGGCGAATCGCAAAGAAGCGCGCGAGATCGTCGCCGAAGCGCTGGAATCCGTCGGCTTGGATCTGTCGCGCGTCGAAGGCAAATACGCCAATCAATTCTCCGGCGGCGAGTTGCAGCGCATCTCCGTCGCCCGCAGCCTGATCCCGCGGCCGAAACTGATCGTCGCCGACGAACCGGTTAGCATGATCGACGCCTCCCTGCGTATGAACATCGTCAACCTCTTCCTGGAGCTGAAAGAACGCTACAAAGTAAGCTTCGTCTACATCACCCACGACCTCTCGACCGCATACTATGTCAGCGATTACATCGCCATTATGTATCGCGGCAGCGTGGTGGAATACGGACCCTCAGATCAAATCCTCACCGATTCCGCCCATCCCTATACCGAATTGCTGCTCGATTCCGTGCCGACTGTCGACCACAAATGGGAGCGCGGCGTCAAGCTGCCCGATATCGAATTGAAGGAATACCAGGCGCAAGCCTGCAAATTCGC
>CAZWCV010000133.1:0-10229 GCA_964632725.1 uncultured Anaerolineaceae bacterium | reverse complement strand
GTCCATGGCGATAAAAGTTTTCTGTCAGCCAGCCGAGCAGCGCCTGATAATCGCCCTGCGCCAGTTTCGCCGCCAGATCGGGCAACTGCGTGTGAGCAGCGGCCAGCGCCTGCGCCGCCATGATATTGCCGATGGTGTAGGTGGGGAAGTTGCCGAAGCCGCCAAAAGACCAATGCACATCTTGCAAGACGCCGCGGCGGTCATCGGGCGGGGTCAGCCCGAGGTATTCTTGCATCTTCGCATTCCAGATATCGGGCAGATCATCCACCTTCACTGCGCCCTCCAGCAGCGCCAGCTCGATCTCGGCGCGCAGCATGATATGCAGATTATAGGTGACTTCATCGGCTTCGACGCGGATCAAGCTGGGGCGCGCGCGATTGACCGCGCGGTAGAAGAGCTCGGCATCGGCGCCCGCCAGCTGATCAGGAAAGTGAGCGCGCAGGCGGTTGAAATGCAGGCGCCAGAAATCGCGGCTGCGCCCAATCTGATTCTCCCACAGGCGCGAGGAGAATTCATGCGCGCCATAGCTGGCGCCGCCGACGGCGTATTGACCGATGAAATCGGCTGTTAGCGCCGTTCGCGTCAATGCCGGCGCGATATTTTGCTCGTAAAGGCCGTGGCCCGTTTCGTGCAGCGCGGCGAAGAGCGACATCGGCAGGTAGTTGGCATCGTAGCGGGTGGTGATGCGCACATCGTCGCGCGTGAAAGAAATCTCGAATGGATGCGGCGCGCTATCCAGCCGGCCGCGCGCAAAGTCGAAGCCGATCAAAGCCGCCAACTCCTGGCACAGCATTTTCTGCGACGCCAGGTCGTATTCAGCCGCCCACAGGTCAAAGGGCAGCGGCGCGTCGGCAGCGACGATCCGCTCCAGCAGCGGCAGGATGCGCGCTTTCAATTCGGCGAAGATCTTATGCAGGCGAGCGGCGGTCATGCCCGGTTCAAACTGCCCGACCAAGGCGTCAAAGGGGTGCTCGTCGTAACCGATCGCCTCCGCCAATTCGATGTTGAGCGCCAGCATTTGCTTTAGGTAGGGCTTGAAAGCGGCGAAGTCGTCTTCATCTTTGGCGCGCGCCCACACCGCTTCCGACTCGGCGCCGAGCGAAGCCATCCTGCCGACAAGGTCGGCTGGTATGCGGCGCTGGGTTTCGTAGGCGTCGCGGGTCTGCCGCAGGGCGCGCGCTTGAAGCGAATCGGGGTCGGCGCCAGCGCGCTCGGCTTCGGCGGCGTCCAGCAGGCGCGCCGTTTCATCGCTGACGAAGATTGACTTGGCCAGTTTGCTTAGCGTCGCCAGTTGCATCCCGCGGCTGCTCGCCCCGCCGGCCGGCATCATCGCGCGCATATCCCATTTCAGCGTGTTGAGTATGCAGAGCAGATCGTGGTAGCCGGCGATATGCGCCGTCAGTTCATCGGTTGCGGTCATACTGGAATTCCTAATCTGCGGGACGCGTAGGGGCGACACATGTGTCGCCCTAATGTCGTCGCTTGCGGTAGGGCGAGCCACCGGCTCGCCCGTACAGCCTTTCGATTTCCTTGCTATCACTTTGGTCTTCACGGATTTTATGCACGTGGGGCGCCCGCGGCTAAATCGACCGCATCGAGCCGCCATCGACGCGCAAGGTGGCGCCGGTGATATAGCTGGCTGCGGGCGATAGCAGAAAAGCGCCGGCCGCGCCGAAGTCGTCGATCGTGCCGTAACGCCCCAGCGGGATGCCCGCGATGGAGCGCGCTTTCACCTCGTCCATGCTGAGCCCGGTCTTCGCCGAGGTGACGGCATCGAGCTGCGCCACGCGGTCGGTATCGATGCGCCCGGGTATCAGATTGTTGAGGCGGATGCCATCGCCCGCCAGCTCATCCGCCAGCGTCTTGACCATGCCGGCCACGCCCGCGCGCATGATCGTGGACAAGCCCAGGCGCGGGACTGGCTCTTTGATCGACCCGGAAGTGACTGTGAGTATCGAACCGCCATTGGTCATATGCGGCAGCGTCATGCGGATCATGCGAAAGCTGCTGAGCAAGGTCAACTCAAAGGCGGCTTGAAAATCGTCTTCGCCGACTTCCATGATGGTCTTGGCAGGCGGACCGCCGGCGTTGACCACCAGGCAATCGATGGCGCCCCAGGCGGCGACGGTCTTATCGACCCAGGCTTGGAGTTCAGCGGCGACGCGCACATCGCAGGCGGTGGCCAGCGTCTCCACGCCATAGTCCCGCGCGATTGTGTCAGCGGCGGCGGCAACTTCATCGGCGCTGCGGCTGCAAAGGGAAACCTTGGCGCCGTCCGCGGCCAGGGCTTTGGCGATGCCGTAACCCAAGCCTTTGCTCGAAGCTGCGACCAGCGCCTTTTTATCTTGTAATCCCAAATCCATGTGAGCTCTTCTCCCGTCACTTCACCAATTGCGTCAATAAACCTTGAACCGCATAAACATCAACACTCTTGTTGAACTTCTTTTCTATCGGTTGCGTGTTGCTGCCGATCCACAGCTTGAGTTCGGCATCCAGATCGAATGTGCCGGTTGTCTCCACGCTGTACATCGTGATTTTGCCGTAGGGAATGGACAGGTATTCTTTCTTCCGCCCGGTCATGCCTTGCACATCCACCAGGATCAAGCGGCGGTCGGTGAAAATCCAGGTGTCGCGGATGACTTTGAAGCCGGCGTAGACCTGCTCGTCGTCGGCGAGCAGCCGGCCGAAGTCTCGCTGAATCCCGTCGCTGCTAACAGCGCCGGCGTTGCCTAGCAGTCGACCAAGCATATTAGTCTCCCCGGTTGCGTCGAATTCATCACGTAGGGGATTATATCGCTCGCGCGTCAATTGTTCAGTGGGGAAAAGCAGGCATTCGCAGCGTGATGCCGCAGCGTCTTAACGGGCGTGCAAATGGTTTGCGCTTTTCGCCCGCCCAACTAAAGGCATACCTTCTGCGTCGGGTCGTCGATGCCCGCGCGTTGCAGCAGCCAGTCGATTTCCGCCTGCGTGCCGGCGTCGATTGGGTTGAAGGGCGGGCGCGGCGTGGCATTGTCTATCGCGCCGCGGCGCTGCAAAAGCGCTTTGCGTATCGTCAGATTGATCTGCGGCTGATTCTCATATCGGATCAGCGGCAGGTATCGGTCGAAGATCGCCTCCGCCTCGCGCTTGCGTCCGCCCTTGAAAGCCTCGTAGACCGCAACCAGGATCTCGGTGAAGGCGAAACCGGTCATCGTGCCGGATGCGCCGCGCTGCAATTCTTCCAGCAGGAACATGCCGCCCAAGCCGCCGAAGATTTCGAACTTGTCGGTCGCCGCTCGTATGGCGTCAATTTTCTGCATCAGGGGCGGGTCTTCCAGTTTGAGGTAACGCGCGTTGGGGATGGACTCGGCGATCTGCGCCAGGACGGTCGGCGACATGATGACATCGTTGACCGGCGGGAAGTCTTGCACGACGATGGCGCCGCTGATGGTTTCGGCAATCTCGCTGTAAAGCGCCAGGATGGCCGGGTCGGATTTGTCGTCCAGCGGCGGCGGCGCGATCATCACGCCGTCGGCGCCGGCTGCGAAAGCGGCTTCGCTCAGCGCGATGCAAGTCGCCAGCTCGCTGTGGCTCGTGCCGACCACGATGGGAATGGCGCCGTCCACCGTTTCGACCACGGTATCCATGACAGCGCGGCGCTCGTCCAGGCTGAGTTTGGCCGCCTCGCCCAAGACGCCGAGTATGGTCAAGCCTTGGGCGCCGATGTCCATCTGGAACTTCACCAGCCGCCGCAAGCTGGCGTAATCGACCGCGTAGTCGGCTGTGAAGGGGGTGGCGAGGATGTTGAAGATGCCGCTGATTCGACTCATTTTTTCGCTCCTGTCGTCGTTTGCCATAGACGCTTGCCGGCGATATAGACTTGCTCGACCCGCTCCAACGCGTCCAGGTCCGCCAGCGGATCGCCGTCGATGACGATGATATCGGCTGCCTTGCCGCTTTCAAGGCTGCCCAGCTCCACATCAAGATTGTTGACGGCGGCGGCTACGCTGGTGGCGCTGCGCAGGGCGTCGTAGTTGTCGCGCTTGATACCCAGCTCGACCATGAATTTCAGCTCAGGCGCGACCACCTCATGGCCGACTACCGGACTGCCGGCATCGGTGCCGAAAGCGATGGTAACGCCGGCCTGGGCCGCGCGGATCAGCCCGTCGAAGCGCTCGCGGCTCGCCACAGCAGCTTGCCGCTCGGCGATTTTCCACTCCGGTATATCGTATTGCCGCGCCAGCTCCGGTCGCGCTTGCATGACCAGCGGCGCGAAGGTGGTGACGATGGGGATGTCCCGGTCGAGCAGCAGTTGAATCGTCTCATCGCTCATCGAGCCGCCGTGCTCAATGACATCGACGCCGAATTCAGCCACGCGCTTGATGACGGCGTCGAAGGTGGCGTGCGCGGTGATGGTCAAACCATTGCGGTGCGTCTCGTCGATGACGGCCTCCAGCTCGGCGTCGGTGAATTCGATGGTGTCGTGGCTGGCCATGATTTTTATCAGGTCCGCGCCAAACTTGACCTGGTCGCGCACAGCCCGCCGCATTTCGTCGGCGCCGCTGGCTTCGCGGCAGCACCAGTAGGTATGCCCGCCGGTCTGCACGATGGCTTCGCCGGTGATGAGCAGGCGCGGCCCGGGGAAGATGCCTTGCTCCACCGCCTGCTTGGCGAAGATGTTGCTCTGGTTCATGCCCAGGTCGCGCACCAGGGTCACGCCGGCGCGCAGGCTCTTGAGCATGTTGCCGGCGCATTTCCAGGCGCTGATTTCGGGCGCGTCGTCCAGGGATTGCCGCGCCAGGTCGTGCACGCCGTCCCAGGCCAGGTGGGCGTGGGAATTGATTAAGCCGGGCATGATCGTCTTGCCGCTGCAGTCAACGCGCTCGGCGCTGGCGCTGCCCAGGTCGCTGAGGCGGCCGACCGCTTTGATGCTCCCGTCCGCGATTTCGACGAAGCCGTTCTCGATGATTTCGTCGCCGCGACAAGTGAGCACGCGCGCGCCAGCTAGAATCCGCGGTGGTGCGGGAATGTCAAACATGGGTTTGATGATTTTTTCAAAACGCCAGGCGGGTGCTTCGGGCATTGCGTTTTCCTTTCTGCGTTACACCGGGATTTTACCACCGAGTACACCGAGTACACCGAGGCGCAAACCCCCTCCCCCGGCAGGCCAGGGGAGGGGAGCTAATCGCAGCGAGACGCAAAGTCTTTTGGGCGGGCGCAGCGGCGTCATCCCAGCGTCACCGTACGCTCTTGACGCCCGGCTTTCTGCGCCCGGGCGCTGATGGACACGCTGGCGCCTGCCCGCGCGCGCAGCAGCCACTCGACTTTGGCGCTGGTGGCGCTCCACTGCCGCAGCCAGGGCGACCAGGCAGCGTCGCGCTCGTCGCGCCCGGCCAGATGACCAATCGACTGCCGCTCCTGGCCCATTTCGATGACGGCCCCCTCAGCCGATAGCTCGATCTCGACCGGGCCGGCGGTCTCGTGCTCCAGGGCGCGCTGCGTCAAATGCGTGGGCAGGAAGCCGTCGTTGGCCACGGTCAGGCTCAGCTTGAATAGGTCGTCCGCCAGCGCCTCCACAGCTACATCTGCGATTCGCAGCAGCGGCGCGGTCAGGGCGTGTTTCAAAGTGAAAAGACAATTCTGATGAATGGTATCGAAGAGGAAGGATTTGGCTTTCTCAGTCTTCGCCAGCGAGACCGGCGGCGGATTGCGGAATGTGTACATGTGGGTCCAGCCGCCGATTTCCAGCGCGCCCAGCTGCGGATGCTCAAATTCGCGCCAGTCGACGAAGCCGGCGCCGCCCAGGTGCTCGTCGTTGTATTGCAGCAGCTTGATCTCGTCCGCGGTTGAGCGCGCGCGCACCTGATACTTGGCCGGGAATTCGATGCCGGCCGCCAGCTCGGGATTCCACAGCTCGGTCGAAAAGGTGATGATGCCGAATTCGTCATAAGTCCACTGCATCAGCGAGCCGACCCGCGGCTGATCGGGGTCGGTTGTGAATTCTTCGTAAACGGAAATAACCGGATAGCCGGTCAGCGCCGTGCCCATGGCGCCGATGCGATGGTAGACGGCCAGGTCGAAGCGCGGCAGGCTGCTATCGGCCTCGACAAGCGACGGGCGCAGATGCAAGCCGCCGTGGGTATGGTAACACTGCATGCCGCAGATATTGGGATGCGCCAGGATGAAGTCGGCCACGGCTTTGGCTTCGGGCTCGGACAGGGGGGTATCGCCGGCGCCGTACTGGCGGAATTCCGGACGCCAGCCGGCCGGAAAGTTGCGGTTGAGATTGCCGTCGCGCGGCTTCTCGATCTCGATGTGGACGCCGTCCCACTCGCCGCGGATCTCGCCCTCGCGATAGAGTCGATAGTAAGGTCCTTTGCCCACCTCGCCCGGCTCGCGTTGAATCATCAAGCGGGGGTCGTCGGCGGAAACGCGCCATTCGCCGGCCGGGTCTCGCAGGCGCATCTGCACGATCAAGCCGTCGCCGTCGATATCGTGCTGGCACAAGCCTCGCGTCTGTTCTTCGCCCGGCTGATAGCGGCCGTTGCCGCACCAATGGTGGGCTGTTTTCAGGCTGATCTCGGCGCCGTCGGGGTTGACGCGCGGGATAATGTAGAAGGCGATATTGTCCAGCAGCCAGGTCACATCGGCATCGCTGCCGTAGCGCGTCAGCAGATACCAGATGGTGTAGACGGCGGTCTGGGTGGTGGCGACTTCTTCGGCGTGGATGCCGCCGTCGATGTAAAAAGCGGGTTTGCTGTCGTGGGGGCCGGTCGCGGCGTTAGTGAGGGTCATGCAGTGGATATCGCGCCCGCGCCAGCTGCTGCCGATGACGTCCAGCGCGGCCAAGGCCGGGTAGGCCTCCGCCAGCCCCCGTAGGCGCCTGCCCAACGTTTCGTAGTCGAAATACTCGCCGAAGTCGATGTCGTAGCTCATGCTAGATGTCCTGCCTGACGCGAGCGGCGTCGGGGCGCACGAACTGACCATCGCCGGGCGCGCCCACGATTTCGCCGCCGGCGAAGACGGTCTTGCCGTTGACGATGGTGCGCTCGACCGCGCCCTGGAAGGTCATGCCGGCGTAGAGTTTGTCGCAGTCGCGCGCCTGGCTGAAAAGCCGCTCCGGGCTGATGGTCGTCTGCGCCTCCGGGTCATAGATGACCAGATCGGCCGCCGCGCCAATGCCGATATGCCCGCGCTCGGGATAAACGCCGAAGCGTTTCGCGCCGTTGGTGGCGACTAGGTCCACCGCTTTCGATATGCTGATGCGCCCGCCCAGCGCCTCGTGCATCACGCCCAGCAGCAGCTCCTCGACGCCCGGCGCGCCCGGCGGCGTGGCCCAGATGTCCTCGCGCGCCCGCTCTTTTTCCTCGACCGTGAAGGGCGAATGGTCGGTGGTGATGGCCATCAGCGCGCCGTCTGTCAAGCCGTCCCAGAGCGCCGCCTGGTCTTCGGCTGTGCGCAGCGGCGGGTTGATCTTGGCGTAGGGCCCGACCCGCTCCAGATCGGCCTCGGTGAAAAATAGATAATGCGGGCAGGTCTCGGCGCTGACTTTCGAGCCGCTGGCTTTGAAGCGGCGGATGACATTCAGCGCTTCGGCGCAGCTGACATGGGCGATATGCAAGTTGGCGCCGATGCTTTCGTTGAGCGTCAGCAGCGTGGCGATGGCCTGCGCTTCCACGTGGGGCGGGCGGGATTCGCCATGCGCCGGCACATCGTTGCGTCCGGCGGCGATGAGCTGGGCGGTATGCCACTCGAGCAGTTGGTTGTTCTCGGCATGCACCGCGCAGACCAGGCCGGTCTCCGCCACCAGCTGCAGCGCTTGATACTGCTCCGGCGTATGCGGCAGGCACAGGCCCTCAAATTCGTCGTCTCGGCCTTTGGGCGCGGCGGTCATGAATATTTTGAATGCAATCGCGCCTTCGTTCACCATGTCGGCGATGACTTCGCGATCGAGCAAGCCGGGCGCGCCGTACAGGCCGAAGTTGACATAGGCGTCGCGCTCGGCCAGCCCGCGGCGCATGCGGAAGATCTCGCCGGTGGCGCAGCAGGGCTTGGAAATCGGCATCTCGAAGACGGTCGTGACGCCGCCGGCGGCCGCGGCCCGCGTCTCAGTGGCGAAGTCGCCGCGTTGGGGATAAGCCGGCGCGCGGCAATGGAAGTGGATGTCGATGGCGCCGGGCAGCAGCAGCTTGCCGGCCGCGTCGATGGTCTCGGCGGCGCTGATGCCGGCCGAATCGTCGACCAGCGCGGCGATCTTGCCCTCGCGGATGCCGACAGCGAGCGGCGCGACGCCAGTCTCCAAGACGACCTGCGCGTTTGTAATTAGCGTGTCGAGGCGCATAGATTGGTCCTTGTCTCAAGTAGTTCCAAGTAAGTAATGAGAATCGTTACAGTAAGAAAGAAATCCGCCAAAATAGTCGTGAGTGTGTAGGGGCGAGCCTTGGCTCGCCCTTTCAGCTTGTGTTTCATTGCGCTACTCCGCGAAGAGCGTCGCGCGCGCGAAGTCGAGCAGGATCTCGGTGGTAATGGCGTAGTCGTCCAGGCGCACATGCTCGTCAGCGGCGTGGGCGACCTCGTAGCTGCCGGGCCCGAAGATGATCATGTCGCCCCGGGCCAGGTCCATCAAGTGCTTGGCGTCGCTGCCGGGCAAATAGCCGACCGGCCCCGGATCATCGTCCAGCCGCCGGCGCGCGCAATCCATGAAGCGGCGGGCATGGTCGGACTTCAGCGGCGAATCGAAGGGGCGCGAGTAGACGAAATCGCCGATGCTGACCGTTGCCGGCGCCAATTGCAGCGATTCGACCACCGCGCGCAATTCGCCGACCACATCTTCCGGCTTTTCGCCCGGGATCATGCGCCGGTCAAGCTGGATGGCGCAGGCGTCGGGCACGGCGTTGGCGGTGCTGCCGCCGGCGATCACGCCGATATTGCAGGTTGGCGCGCCAACGACCGGGTGGATCACCCGCGACAAGTCGTGATGATAGTGATCGAGAGCGGCGATGATTTTGGACATGGCCACGATGGCGTTGACGCCGCGGTCGGGGTTGGTGGCGTGGACGGATTTGCCTGCCGTGCGGACGGTGGCGCGCATGACGCCTTTATGCGCCGTCGCCACTCTGTTGCCGGTCTGCTCGCCCACCACGATGAAGTCGCAGACGGGCAGATGGCCCTTGTCCGCCAGCCACTTCGTGCCCAGCTGGCCGCCGACTTCTTCTTCGGCCGCCGCCACCAGGATCAGCGAGCCGGCCAAGTCGTCCTGCCGGGCCGCTTGCATCATCACCAGCATCATCGATGCCAGCACGGCTTTGTCGTCAATGCTGCCTTTGCCGTAGAGCATGATGCGCGGCTCACCCGCGCCCAGGGTCGCGATGGTATTGCGCGCCTGCGGCTTCTGCGGCGGGGCCGGCTGCCGCACCACGCAGCCAATGGCGCGCATCCGCTCGGCGACAAAATCGGCCAGGGCGATGGTATCGCCCGGCGGATTGGGCGAGGGGATGCGCACCAGGCGCTGCAAGAGTTCGACGGCGTCCACTAGATGCCCTTGACCGCTTCGTACTGTTTCAGTTCTTCCGGCGTATACACCTGCATCAGCTCCAGCTCGACTCCGCCCGCTTCCTGCTCCAGAAAAGCGACCCAGCCTTCGGGGTGCACGTGGCTGCCCGCGACCTTGCAAGCGGCGCATTCCTTGAGCGTAGCGCCTTTGGATTGCGCCTCCGCCAGCGCCTCGTCGATATTGGGCACGGCGTAACAGATATGGTGCAGTCCTTCGTAGCCGCGCTCTTTGATCCAGGCGTCGTAGCGTCCGCCGGCGTCCATGGACTGGCAAAGCTGGTATTCGACATCGCCGACATTGAAGATGGCGACCACATTGCGCGACTTGTCGTATTCATGCACTTCGGCATCGTGCCCCACGCCGAGAAAATCCTGATAATGCCGCAGCGCGCCGCGCGCGTCGCTGACGGCGAAGGCCATGTGTTTGATATATCTTTCGTGCATTTTATGGTCTCCTTTGAATTTATCCTATTGATGGCGGGCGACCCAATGGGTCGCCCCTACAAGGCTTGTCCGGTACTGCAAGTCAAACGTTATAGTAGCTGACAAAGTACCGAATCTTAACCAATCTGGGCGCCAATCAATGTGAAACGCTGTTGATTTCTACGGAATTCGCACAATGAGGCTCCCCCTCCCTGATGCTTCGGGGAGGGGGCCGGGGGGTGGGGTAGAAAAAGCGCATCAACATGACCCAGTAC
>CAZWCV010000132.1:9110-10410 GCA_964632725.1 uncultured Anaerolineaceae bacterium | reverse complement strand
ATTCCATACCGAAGCCTGCTCGTCAGCGCAAGACAACCTGGTGGTCGAAATCCACACCGACGCCGGCGTCAGCGGCATCGGCGAGACCGACGTCAACCCCTGGATCGCCCGCGCCTGCATCCAGGCCATGGGCACGCATATCATGGGCCTGGGCCTGGAAGAGATGCTGCTGGGCGAAGACCCGCTGCAGCCGGAAGCGATTTGGCGCAAGCTCTACAGCGGCTCCAAGATGAACGGGCGCCGCGGCGCCTTGATCTGCGCCATGGGCGCGATAGACATGGCGCTCTGGGACATCAAGGGCAAGGCGCTGGGCCAGTCTATCTACAAGCTGCTGGGCGGCGCGGTCAAAGACACGATCACGCCTTACGCCTCGCTGCTGCCAACCGGCGACACCCTGCAGGAATATCGCGACTCGCTCAAAGCCAAGCTGCTGGGCGCGCGCGACTTCGGCTTCAAAGCGGCCAAGCTGGAGATTTGCATCAATGGTCCCTACACTCACAACGCCCTGCAAGAGCACGATGACCACATCGCCGGCATCGTGGCCGAATGCCGCGACGCCGTCGGCAGCGAGATGACGCTGATGGTCGATGTCGCCTACGCCTGGGATGACGCGCGCACCGCCCTGCGGGTTATCAAGCAGCTGGAGCCCTTCGACCTGTTCTTCCTCGAAACGCCCATCAATATCGATGACCTGGAGGGTTACGCCTTCATCTGCGATCATTCGCCGATCCGCATCGCCGCCGGCGAGTGGCAGAATACGCATTGGGAATTCATTGACCTGGCGCACCGCGGCAAGCTGGATGTGCTGCAGCCCGACGTCGGGCGCGTCGGCGGCTTCACCGAAGCGCGCAAGGTGGCGCAGTTGGCAGCTGATTACGGCCGGCTGATCGTGCCGCACTGCTGGAAGACCGGCATCGGCATCGCCGCCAGCGCTCACCTGGGTTTCGCGACCGCCTGCTGCCCCTTTATCGAGTGGCTGCCGGCGCATATGTCCGAGTCGGTGCTGCGCGACGAACTGGTCGCCGATGAAATTCAGATGGTTGACGGCGAGATTCAACTGCCGCAGAAGCCCGGGCTGGGTATCGAGCTCAATCGCGAGGCCCTGGCGCGCTACACCGTGGATTAGGCGCGATGGTAAAGCCCATCCCTGATGGATTGCTGAGGATCGGTCACTTGAATAAACGGTGCGGATCACAGATTCTACCCCCCCCCCCCCCCCCCCCCCCCCCCCCGGAGGGCGGGGGGGGGCGTGGGAAAAAAAATGTTTTTTTTGTTTTTTTTTTAGGACAAAAAAACAAAC
>CAZWCV010000132.1:0-9100 GCA_964632725.1 uncultured Anaerolineaceae bacterium | reverse complement strand
ATTCTACCCCCCCCCCCGGCCCCCTCCCCGACGGGGCAGGGAGGGGGAGCGCATTGAACGAAGATGGATTTGATTGTTCAGTTTCGCGGAAATCAGCAGAATCAGTACACGCTCTCTAACGAGTCACCCTTCTCCCTTGATACGGGGAAGGGCCGGGGATGGGGTAGAATAAGCTGTCCTGTCGTCAGTAATTCGTTGCGGAAGAGCCGCCGATGGACCGAGTCAAGCGTAAGCCGCCCGCAACGCCGCTCCGATCGCCCTGCGCTGCTCGGCTGAGCTAGCCGGCATGGGCATGCGCGGGACGCCGGCCGGGCGCCCCTGCAGCGCCAGCGCCGTCTTGACGTTGGCCGGCAAATTATCAGCCATTATAGCGTTCCAGATTGGCAGCAGCTTCAGATGCGTCGCCAGCGCGCCGGCGTAGTCGCCCGCCTGCGCCTGATCCCAAAGCTTGACGCAAAGCCCGGGCGCGGCTGTCAGAATCGCGGCGATGGCCCCGTGCGCGCCCAGGGCGAAGGAGGGATAAAGCAGGGCGTCTACCGCCGACATGATCAGCCCGGCATCCGCTGATGTCATCAGCAAGTCCGCCAGCAGCTTGAGATCGCCCGCGCTCTGTTTGACGCCGATCAAGCCGGGTATCTCGCGCATCATGCGGTCGAGCAGGGCCGGCGAACAATAGGACCAGGGCACGACGTTGTAGACCATGACCGGCTGCGCCGCCTGCTCGGCCAGCGCCGCGAAGTGCGCGAACATGGTCTCGTCAGTCGGGCGGAAGAGATAGTGCACGGGCGTCACTTGCAGCGCGGCGACATCCAGGTCGGCCAGCGCCCGCGCCTTCTCCAGCGCCTGCCGCGTGCTGTCGACGATGATGCCGGCGATTACGGGTACGCGGTCGTCGGCCGCGTCGATGGCCGCGCCAACGACGCAGCGCAATTCATCGGTGCTTAGCGTATGCCCCTCGCCGGTGCTGCCGCCAACCGCCAGGCCATGCACGCCGGCTGAGCTTATCAAGTATTCGACTTCCGCCCGCAGCGACGCTTCGTCGATTGATTCGTCCTCGTGAAAGGGCGTCGCCATCGGCGGTACAATGCCCTGAATCTTCATGTTAATCCTCGCTCTCCTCCGCTATTCGAAATCTCCGAAGCAATGTATGTCTTGTTCGTCCGATGGTCAACGACTATGTCGCTGCTGAACCTGATTTTGCTTGATTGATATTAGCATAAAGACGCCCGGTTTGTGCCCGCCTGCACATGACAGCGACTTTCAACGTGGCGATTCTCAAACTTAACCCGAGTCTACGCATGTAGTTGGCTCCCCCTCTCTGATGATTCGGAGAAGGGGCCGGGGGGTGAGGTAGATTTTCGGTGCTCAAACTACGATTTCAGTCCAGCCCTCTGCCTTCGGGGTAGCTCTCAAGCGGCGGAGAGTTCCGCCGGCGCCTTGTCGCGCTTGCCGAAATAGATCCACAGCAGCCAGAGCGTGATCGGAATAATCAGCAGCGCGCAGCCCAGCAGCAAGACGCCGCTCACACCCATCGACGTGTCGATCAGCCAGCCGGTCGTGCCCGACGCGATCGCGGAAAACAGCGTATACATGGCGAATTCAGTCGAGAAGACCCGCCCGCGCACCTGATTGGGCACGATTTGCAGCAGCAGCTGCGTGCCCAGCACCCAGATCAGCCCGCCGCCGATGCCGCGCAGAAATGCGCCGAAGAGGATGACCGGGAATGAAATCAAGGTCGCCGAGACGATGAATCCGGCCAGAGAGAAAACGTAGCCCGCGGCGATCGCCAGACGCAGATGCCGGTCGCGGTCGCGCGCCCAGTTGCGCCCCAAAATGGGACTGATGCCGGAGCCGATGCCCGACATCACATAGATCAAACCCAGGCTGATGCTGCCGCCCTCGCCAATGGGGAAGTAACGCTCGGCAATCGCGACCTGAATGACCTGGTAAAAGCCGATGATCAGCAGCCCCAGAACGCCTTTGTGAATGGCGATGGAGAAGGTGTCGACATGCCGGCGCAAGTATCCCAGTCCGTCGAGATATTGCCGGATGCCCGCGATAATCGACCGGTCCGAGTCGCTTTTGAGCAGAGTCCGATAGGGCATTCGCAGCAAGATCAACGCGCTGACGAGGAAGGTGCAGGCGTCGATGACAAAGGCGGGATAGACGCCCACCACGCCCGAGACCAACCCGCCCAGCGCGGCGCCAAAAGCCAGCATCACCGACCAGGTCGCGGACGACAGCGCGTTGGCGACTCCCAGCTCGTGCGGCTCCGTGATATCCGGGAGAATGGCGTTCCAGGCCGGGAAATAGAAACCCTGCGAGGCGCTCTGTATCGCCATCAGCGCGTAGATCAGCCAGACATGCTGCGGCTCGCGCGCCAGCACATAACCCAGCACGACAAAACAGCGCAAGACATCGGTGGTGATGACGATGGCGCGGCGGTTGTAGCGGTCGGCCACGACGCCGGCGATCGGGCTTACCAGGAAGGGCGCCAGCATGCGCACGACGAAGAGCCCGCCGACAGCCGTTCCCGATTGCGTCAAGGTGGCGATCAAGGCGGCCGAGGCAATCAGGTTGAACCAGTCGCCTGTGAGGCTGACGACTTGCCCCGACCACAGATATCGGAACGCGCGGTTGCTCCGGATCAGCTGCCAATAGCCGGATTGTCTTGCCCGGGACTCTGCCAAATCTCGCTCGCAATCATTTGAAGTGGCGGTATTCGCCAGCGCGCAATTATAACCGCTTGTCGGCGTGGATACACCCGCTGGTTCGCCGGCGGTCGCATCGCGTTTTCACTATAGGTGCGCCGAGGTACTTCCGTAGCGGGGAAGCCTCAATAGCTGCGATGGCGTGGCGCGGATTCTGTGAATCGCCCGAGAGCGGGAGGCGCACAACGAAGCAGAGACACGGTTCACAGTGGTTACTCTGTTTCAATGGTATCCGGCAAGGCCAACTGGAGAGTCCATAGGCGAGGGCGCGTGAATCATAACCAATTGCGGCGGTAATCGGTATACTCGGCGGATAAGTTCTCAAAAGAAAGGACCTCAGAATGGCGCATCAACGCATCATGCCCAAGACCAGCAAAGGCGGCAATATCTTTCCCGATATCGACTACCGGACCTGCAAAGCCGTGCGCGCGGGCAATATGGTTTTCGTCGAGGGGCAGACCGGCTTGACTATGGACGGCAGCGGTTTCGTTGGCGAAGGCGACCCGGCTGCCCAAGCCGACAACGCCATGAAGAATGTCAAGATCATCCTGGAGGCGGCCGGCGCGCGCATGGAAGACATTTGCAAAATCACGACTTACGTGACCGACGCCGCCTACCGCGACCTGGTCTATCCGGTTCTGGCGCAGCACATGCCCGATGTCCACCCCTGCTCGACCGGGGTGGTCATCAGCGCGCTGGGCAAGCCCTATGCCGACTTCGAGATCGACGTCTTCGCCGTGATACCCGACGAGCGCGCCTAGCGGACTAAACGTCGTACCAGACCTGATCGGCAGTCGGCGGCGCGGCCTCCAATTGGGTCAGGATAGCGGCTGCTTCCGTTGTGGTGGCGCGGAGCTGGGGCAGCGCGTCCAAGCCGTCATATACCGATGTCATGGCCGGCAGCGGGCGGCGCATGTAAACTTGTTTGACACGGCGATGCTGCAAGAGATGGCGATAAACGGCGGCGTATATCTCCGGTGAATAGTCGGCGTCGTCCGCGGCGGCAGGCGCGAGACCCAGCGTAGCAGCCACTTGATGCAGGTCGCGCCAGAGCGCCCGCAGCAAGTCGGGCGGCGCGTCATGGGCTTCGTTTTCGTGGCGGGGCGCGGCGATGGACCTGCCTCGCTGCGCCTCGATATGGGCGCGCAGCTTCACCGACGGCGCGGGCAGCAGAAAGCGCGTGCGTTCGTCGCTCAGCAGCGCTTCGGCGGCGTCATCAGCGCGCCGGACCAGCTCCATAAAGCGCCCGCCGATCAACGGCGCCTCGCCCAGCAGCAGATCGTTTGTAGTGCGCGCGGCTGACCAGCGCAAGACCGCCCCGCGCGACCAATGGCCGACGGCGCGAATCACCAGCGGATGCGTGGCGCCGTCCACCAGCGGGTGACGCGGCGACTCAAAGGGCTGGCGCGCCACATCCCATTGCAGCAGCGTCACGCGGCGCCCCGCGGCGGCCGCCATCAGCGCCATTTGCTGCAGCAGCAGGCTCTTGCCCACGCCGGGCAGTCCGGCAAAGAAAACAAGATCGGCGGAAGCGAGGGTCGCGCTGAAGGTCGAGTACAGCGCCGAATCCGGCGGAATGACGATTGACGGCATCGCGCGGCTCAGCTTTGGCGCGGCGGACGAACCCGTCCCTGATCGTAAATGCTGTCGAAGCTGGGCGTATCGCCCATGGGCACATCAATGAGGGTGGGCAGGTCGCTCTTGAAACCGTAGCGCATGGCCTGGCGCAGTTGTTGTTCGGTCTCGGCGCGGAAGGCGTTGGCGCCAAAAGCCTCGCCAAACTTGACGAAGTCGGGATTCACGAGGTCGCTGGCGATGACGCGCTCATCGTAATCGCGGATCTGCATCTTGCGTACATTGCCGTAGGCGTCATTGTTGAATACCAGCGCCACCAGCGGGATGCCGTGCTGGACAGCGGCCGCCAGCTCGCCGGCGCAATACATGAAGCCGCCGTCGCCGCTGACCGAGATCACCGGCACATCGGGCCGCGCCACCTTGACGCCCAAGCCGGTGGGGAAGGCATAGCCGAGCGTGCCCTGGTAGCCGCTGCTGATACAGGTGCGCGGATGATAGACCGGGAAGTTGACGCGCGCGGCGTAGGCCACCTGGGTCATGCCCATGACTGCGATGCCATCCTCGCCCAGCTCCTCGCGCAAGATGCGTGAATAGGTATTCTGCGGCTCCAGGTAAGCCATCTTTTTTGCAGACTGCGCCCGCAGCTCGAGCATTTCGTCAGTGCGGGATTCGCGCGCCCGATTGTGCCGCGCCACCGCATCCAGCAGCGCCGGCAAGGCGTCTTCGGCGCGCGCGACTATCGCCAGGTCGGGCTTCTGGATGCGGTCCATCGCGGCCTCGTCGACATCCAGGCGGATAAGCGTCATATTCTCGTCTGTGCCCCAGCGCTGCAGGGGCAGGCGCATATTGCTGCCGATGCCGATGACGGCGTCCGTCCCGCGGTAGTAGACATGCGCTTCGGGCGATTTCAGGGTGAGCGGATTGCGGCTGTCCAGCACGCCGTTGCCGGTGCGATAAGCCATCACCGGCGCTTGCAGCATCTCGGCCAAAGTTGTGACTTCCGCGCTGACGCCCTGGGCGCCGCTGCCGACGAAGATCATGGGTCGCTCTGATTTGCCGAGGATCTCACCGGCCGCTTCGATGACGCCCGCATCCACTGGCGGCGCATCATGCTTCAGGGGCGCGGGCGTTTCCGGCACGTCGGCTTGACGCTTGAGTACATCGGGCGGGATCTCCAGCCCGACCGGTCGCGGCCGCCCCGAGCGCATTTCGTAAAATGCCTGCGCCACCTTGCGCCCGGCATCAGCCGGATCCAGCGCCAGGTCGCTCCACTTGGTCAGGCCGCGCAGGACGCCCGACTGGTCCGCAATCTCATGCAGGTCGCCCATGCCTTTGCCGATGCGCGCGCTGTGGATCTGGCCGGCGATGCAGAAGACGGGCGCATTGGTCGCGTAAGCGCTGGCGAGGGCGGCGCCGGCGTTGAGCAAGCCGGGCCCGGGTACGACGCTGAATACGGCGGGCTCCCCGGTGGCGGCGGCCGCGCCGAAAGCCATGTATGCCGCGCCTTCTTCATGGCGGGTGTGGATGACGCGGATCTGGTCGCGGTTGTCGAAGAGGGCGTTGTAGAGCCAGTCGTTCTGGACGCCGGGCAAGCCGAAGATGGTGTCGACGCCGTGGGCGATCAGGGCTTCTACGGTGGCTTCTCCGCCGGTGCGTTGGGGCATTAGCTTTAACTTGCGTTTGATTCAAAGTTAAGCAAAAACTCAGCGTAGTTGCTGTCAAAAAGGTCTTTCAGGTAGTCGGTCAATTCAACACCGTCCGCTTGCTCGTCACCATTAGATTGGGTAACTGCGTAATTCCTACCTCTGTTTATCGCGTACAAGAATAGAGTATGGTAGTACACTCGTGAAATGTATTGTCGGTCAGTACGCCTACTGTTTTCCTCGGAAATATTGCGTGATTTCGCCTTATGGTTCTTCAAGATATTGCTATCCATATTGATGAAAATCGTTTCCAGTTTGTCGGCTTCCACATCGGGGTGCATAACCACGCCATAATTCATCGTGATTCCGCTTTGCTCAATATCATCCCACGTCTTGACATTGTCGGCATCCCCTGCCCGCTCAAACACCTTGACTGGCGTCGGCAATCCGAGCCTGTCTTCGTTTGGCGGCGGTTTCGGCTGTTTCTTTGGTTGCGGCTCGGCTATCATGATCCAAAATCGCGTCGACAGTGCCCCTCTTGGATCTGCTGAGCTTAGTAAGTCCGCCTGTATCTCGACTTCGTCCCCGGCTGCCAACTCTTCCGTAGGCTCGAATACTACACGGATTTTGCCATCCTGTGGACTGCGGCGAGTGACTGAAAAGAACTCGCTGATATCGTTGACTGTTCCTTTCTGATTACCACCACTGGCATCATTTGGAGTGTGCGTCATCACCGTTATCTCCAGAGCGCCAGGATCTTCAGCGCGGTCGAAATACTGATTTTCGACATCGCTGTCAAACTGCACTGTCTTGGATTCGCCGCGCGGAATCTGTACAACCGACGTATCGCCATGCCGTTTGTTGTCAATACGAAAGAATGAAGGATAGCGTTTTCCTTCGAATGGTTCGGGGGGTGGTTTGGGCTTGGGTGGTTTCCGTTTTTTTCTCTTGCCTTTTGCATCCAATTCGAGCGTCTGTTTTATGAGTTCTTGCATGGCTTTGTCGAAGGTCAAGTCTTCAGCAATATCTTTCAGCAAGGATTCTTCATCCGAGCTGTCAAGGGAAAGCCGATTTCTGCGCTGCTTGTTTATCTCTTTGAGTTGTCCGCCTCTTAAGCTATCGCTCAGTTTCTTACGGAGATCAGCCGCTTCTTTGCTTTGATTCATTCGCTCACGGTCTGCCTTAAACAGATTGCGGCGGAAGTCGCGCTTCATTTCAGTGCAATCGACGTGTATGAGCAGGTAGTCCTTCAGCAAGCTCATTTGTAGGGTGCGTGTAATGAATTCCGATGTGTAGTGTCCATGCACTTGTCCTCCGATAGTAAAGACAACTTGCATTCTGTTTTTGAAGAATTCGTTGCGAATTGTATCCTTAGTAGCCGCTACGCTTTTCCCCTCTGTTCGAGGTTTGAACACATAAACTTTCAGCGGCAGCTTTCCGAAGCGTCTATCCGTGATTGTTTCAGAAAACGAAGTTTCGAGATAATCGCTTTTGTCCAGCCTGCGCCTTAATCCAAAATTGACGAGAGAATTGCCGCCATCTGGCCGCCGGTAGCGCTGCTCGCTCTCCACGACGGCGTAGGGTAGGGCCGGCTCAAAAAGATGCTGATTCAAAGTCGGCGACATATCACGAATGAAATGGCGATTCCCATGCACGTCGTAAGAATAGAGTTTCAAAATAGTGCCTGTGCGGAAGCGGCGCCGATGCAGCCCAAGTTCGAGTTCGTCGATGTCGAAGGCTGGTATCGCATCATCTATAATCAAATACTGATATTCGCTGCCTTCGTCATATTCTTCATCATTACGCGGACGCTCGCGAATTAGAGTAAAGCCAAATTTGCCTTTGCCATCGTAACGCTTGGAAGCAATGAGTTGGTATCGCTTCTTGCCGCAAAAAACAATTGCACCAGTGCCTCCCATATTGTATCTGCCGTGTACAAAGCGTATTCTACGTTTGTTGCCTTGTAAAAGAGAAAGAAACGTCTCCTTGAATTGCTCAGGATGCTGCCCTTCACCATCATCATAGATGACGATGGAAGTATTGGTTCGTGTGCCGTCAGCCAGAATCTGTATGGACCTAGCCTGGTCGCTGCGGGGGTCGCGCAGATCCCAGAAACTATGCTCGGGAAAGAAACTGTGCACTGCTTTCTCGATCGACGTCGGGGCATTCTCTGACTTCGGATCAATGGATTCTTCATAGCATCTGCGCATCAGAACAGCATCTATTGCATTCGTAAGTTTCTCTACCAACGCCGCAACTGGATTAGACTGCTGATTTTCAACAACACCAAAGAAATCTGAGTTTCCACCCAGCGGATGCCAATTGTCCGGATTTTCGAATAGCTCCGGCCGTCGACAGATGAGCTTGTCAACTTCCTGCTCAGTCTTACAATTATACAATTGCCAGAATAGCTCTTCATGCTTTGAACGAAACACAACTCACTCCAATACAATAGTGTGCGATTTAGCTAACAAACTATAATACACAGTTTCAGATTTTCAAGCAGTCCCCTACTCCTCCCCCACCTCCAGCGGCTCGCCGTCCGCGACCACGTGCAGACCCGCGCCGCTCCGCCGACCCCAGGGGCTGGGCGCCGCGCTGGCTGAGCGCTGCGTCACACTGAATTCCTCAAGTTTCGCCTCATCAAACTCAATGCCATTGCCCGGCGCATCGCCCAGAATAATGTAGCCGTCCTCGACGCGGCTGTCATGCTTGAAGACGACTTCGCGCCCGGCGTCTACCACTTCCATCCAGATGTGATTGGGGATGACGGCGGCCAGGTGCGCCATGTAGTTGCCCGGGCAATTCATCACCGAGACCGGCAGGTCGAAGCCGTCGGCCATTGCCGCCACCCGCAGCGCGCCCGTGATGCCGCCCGTGCCCACGCCGATCTGCAAGACGTCGGCCGCTTCGTGGGCGATCAGCGCGCGGAAGTCGGCGGCGTCATCGAGATTCTCGCCGGTGGCGACGGCGGCGTTGACTGCCCGCGAAACCTGGCGCAGGCCGGTATAGTCCCAGCGCCGCGCCGGCTCCTCGGCCCAGAAGATCTCGTGATGCCTTTCGAAATAGCGGATGTGCTGAATGGCCTGCTTGGGCGACCAGTATTCGTTGGAGTCGATGAGCAGGATAGGCTTGCGTCCGGACGTGGCGAGCGCTTCTTTCATAATGCCG
>CAZWCV010000131.1:7938-10429 GCA_964632725.1 uncultured Anaerolineaceae bacterium | reverse complement strand
TGCATCAGTATCCCGCCTGGACCAAAGCCGGCTACAGCCTGGCCGAGATGCTGGAGATGGTCGAGATCGACCGCGTCGTCAGCATCAAGATGGGCACGCGCGAAATGTCGCGCTGGGCTTACGATTACCGCAATCTCAAGGCGGCTGCGCCTGACGTGAGCATCATCAGCTGCCTGGATGAATACCTGCTGGTGACCCTGCTTGACGGCGCGGACGGCGCCCTGGTGGGTTTCGCCGGCTTTGTGCCCGAGCTGATCACGGCGCTGGTGCGGGCGGCGCTCAGCGGCGACCTGGCGGAAGCCAACCGCATCCAGAGCAAGGTGCGGCCGCTGTCGCAGATCGTCTACCGTTTCGGCGAGCCCTCAAGCGACGCCCATCAGCGCATGAAGTGCGCCATGACATTGCTGGGCAAATTCCCCTCCATGCGCATGCGCCGGCCCATTCGACCGCTGCCGCCGCAAGAGGTGGAGCGCATCGCCGGAGAACTGACAGCCGCCGGCTTCCCGGTCATGGAAAGGGCGCTGGGCTGAGTAAATCACACACTTTTACCACCGAGTACACCGAGGATAAAAGAGGACACAGAGTAAAGCTCAAGGCTTTCTGGCTGTGACAGATTTGCGCGGTTGATGACCATATGCGCTTTTTGAGATTAGAAACAGGAAGGCATCCTCTGTGACCTCAAAGATACTCTGTGACCTCTGTGGCAAAAAAGCAATGCTAATGGATACGGCTTAAATGGCGCGCGGCAGCGTATATCCCTCCGAATCGCGCAGTTTTACCGACGCGGCCACCGGCGCGCGCATCCGGCAGGTGACCGATCAGCCTTCGATCCATCACCATCCGTTTTTCTTCGTGCCAGCTTATGATGACGCGATGGCGCGGCTGATATTCGTCTCGCATCGCAGCGGCCGGCCCGAGATCTACGCCGAGACTCGCGAGAGCGGCCGGCTCGTGCAGCTGACCGAGCGCGACGGCCTGGCCGAATACTCGATCTATCCCTCGCATGACGGGCGCTACGTTTATTACACCGCCGGCGCGGGCGGCTACCGCGTCGATACCGAGACGCAGCGCGAAGAGCAACTGGTCGACTTTAGCCGGCTGGGCGAGACCCGGCTGCGCGAGCGCGGCATGGTGGCTGACGCAATGGGCACCACCGCGCTGAGCGTCGACGACCGCTATTGGGCGCTGCGCTTCAGCATGGGCGGGCGCGCGCATCTGGCCGTCATCGACACCGGCAGCGGCGACTGCGAGATCATCTTAAATCGCGATACCATCGCCCATCTGATGTTCTGCCCCGACGACAGCAACTTGCTCTATTACGCCGGCCCGCTGAAAGACCGCGTCTGGGTGATCCAGCGCGATGGGAGCGGCAACCGGCGCCTGTACAAGCGCGCGCCGGGCGAATGGATCACACATGAGGTATGGATCCCCGGCCGGCGCGAGCTGGCATTCGTCGACTGGCCCAAGGGCATCCGCGCCATCCATGTCGATAGCGGCGCGGAACGGCGCGTGACCTCCTTCAACGCCTGGCACGCCATCTGCAACGGAGACGGGACGCTGATGGTCGCCGACACCAACTTTCCCGATATGGGCGTGCAGCTCTTCAATCCGCTGGACGGCGTTGGCGAGCCGGTCACGCTTTGCCGCCCGGGCGCCAGCAATCAAGGCGCGCATTGGGGCGGGCCCTTCCCCTACGAAGACGGTCCCATCAAAGTTAACGCGCCGCAGCATACGCACCCGCATCCCTCATTTTCGCCCGACAGCCGGCGCGTGGTTTTCACCAGCGACCGCAGGGGCAAAGCGCAAGTTTACGAAGCTGAAATACCCGACGATCTGCTGGAAAGGCTGCAACATGGCATTAGCTGACCCCCTGCGCGTGGCGCTCATCGGCACGGGCAACCGCTCGAAGACGACTTACCGTCCCTTATTCGACTATCTGAAACCCTGGGTGGAGATCGTGGCCGTCTGCGACCCTGTGCGCGAATCGGCAGACGAATTTGCCGAGTCTATCGGCGCGCCGGCTTTCTACGACCTCAAGGCGCTGATCGCGGCGCGGCCAATGGAAGCGGCCTTCGTCGTCAGCCCCATCCCGTCGCACCATTCGATCTGCTGCACGCTGCTGGCGCATGACATCCACGTCAATGTCGAGACCAGCATGTGTACGCTGCTGCTGCAAGCGCAAGAGATGGTGGGGGCGGCGCGCGACAGTAAAGCGATACTGCGCATCGCCGAGAATTTCTTCCGCTTCCCGTTCGACCGCATGATTAAGCTGATCACGGCCGACGGCTTCATCGGCCCGGTCAAGCGCCTGACCTGCTGGCACGATCATACCGGCTATCACAACAATTCGCGCTGGATTCATTTCTTCGGCGCGCACCCCACTGCCGTGCAGGCCATTTCGCATGAAATGCCCACCGAGGGGCATTATCAGCTGGCGCACCGCTATCACGAGTCGGAGAAATATCGCGCGCATTTTTTCTGGTTCCCGGAC
>CAZWCV010000131.1:0-7928 GCA_964632725.1 uncultured Anaerolineaceae bacterium | reverse complement strand
GCTCGGGCGCTATCCGCGGCCCGGTTATACCGAGCTGGCCGGCGCGCGCGGCGCCATCGTGCAGCAGGCGGCGCAAGGCTGGACGGGCGTGGGCGAAGTGCGCTACTGCACGGACGAGGCGCTGCTGCAAGGCGGCGGACGCCACGACCTGAGCTATCCCATCGTGCACCTCGGCGATGGCCGCGACTGGCTCTCGTCGCATGTCGACTTGCCCACAGGCCGCATCGACTACTGCAATCCGCACCGGCTGGGCGCGAACGCCTATCATCGGCGCAATTATTACAGCGCCGCCGTCATCAGCCATATCGTTGACTTCGCCGAGACCGTGCGCGGCCTGCGCCAGTCCGAGTACAGTGACGAAGACGCCTTGATGGCGATGATGATGGAAGTGGCCACGCGCGAATCGGCGCTGCAAGAAGGACGCCGGCTGAGCCTGCCGCTGGAGGGCGAGCTGGAGTCGGAAACCCGGCTGCGCGCCGAGGAGACGGCGAAGTTCGGCGTCGACCCCTTGGATATCGAGGGCATGCTGGCCATCAGCTATCCGCGCCCCTGAGCGTGTGCAATCGCTTCAAGCCCCCATCCCCCGGCCCCTTGCCCCCATAAAGGGGGAAGGGGAGAAAAGCCGCGAAAACGCTGCGTTTAAGCCCCCTCCCTCGCTCTGGGGGAGGGGGTTTGGGGGTGGGGGCGTGGCGCGAAAACTCGCGATTCTGCGGTATCATCGTAGTTCGCATATTCAACACTGTCGGGAGTAAACCACCATGCCGTCCAGCCAATCCAGCGATCAGCCCATCAGCAGCCAGGCCGCCGAGCCCATCGCCATAGCGCATGGAGCCGGCATCATGCCCGGCGATTATTCGATTTCACTGGCGGCCAAGGGCGGCGACAGCCTGCTGCGGGAGCCGGGCACGGAGCGCGTCCAGCGCATGCGCGGTTTCGAAGACCAGTACGTCGACATCATCGACTACATCGTGCGCATCACGCACCGCATCTGGGAAGAGAAGGACATCGGTTATATCTACGACACCTACCGCCACAATTGCCATGTCTACGATGACTACGGCTTGCAATACGGCAGCGGCAAGATCGTGGCCGATACGGCGCATACCATCAACGCCTTCCCCGATATCCGCCTGTTCGCCGATGAGATCATCTGGGCCGGCAATGACGAAATCGGTTTCCATACCTCGCACCGTACCGTCATCATCGGGCATAACACCGGCTTCTCGCGTTATGGCCCGCCGACTGGCCGCAAGGTTGAGCTGTGGTGCATCGCCAACTGCGTCTCGCTGCGAAACGAGATTTTCGCCGAGTGGGTGATCTACGACACCGCCAGCCTGATTCATCAGCTGGGCTTCGACCTGCGCGAGATGGCGCGCGCGCTGGGCAATGAGATGCCGGCCGGCGGCGCTGAGGATCCGCGCTTCGGCGAGCCCGAGCGCTTGCCCGGCCAGGACAAGCCGGACTACATCTCAGCGGCGCGGCAATCGGCTGAAAGCGGATTTGATGTCGAAGGCTTCGTTCGGCGCAGCTTCCACAATATCTGGAACCGGCGCAGCCTCAAGGAAGTCAGCCGCGCCTGTGACGTATCGCTCAGCTTCCGCGGCAGCAGCGGGCGCGTCTTTTACGGCCGCGGCGAATACCAGTCTTTCATCCTCAGCTTGCTGGCGATGTTCCCCGATTTGGTCATGCGCGTCGATGACATCTACTGGATGGGCAATGATGACGAAGGTTACTTGGTATCGACGCGCTGGAGCCTGGTGGGCACGCACCGCGGCAACGGCGTCTATGGCGCGCCCAGCGGCCGCCGCGTCAATATGTGGGGCGTCACGCAGCAGGCGGTTAGGGACGGCGTGGTCAAGAAGGAGTGGATGCTCTTCAACGAGTTCGCGGTGATGCAGCAGATTTACAGGGATTAGGCTGGAAAATGCGCTGTAGCATCAGGAATTGGGAAACTGAATAAAGTAAATCGAGATGTGATTCGATCATTTCAATTGATTTATCATATCTCGATGATATAATATATGCAGGTTAGCTTGGACTAAACCATGAATTCAACAGAAGCGCTGATGACGGTGGATGAATCAAAGGGGATCGGCCCGAGGTTCATCTTGTTTATCTCAATTCTTGCTCTAGTTTTTGCGGCTTTGTGCGCGCAGAACGGTCATTCCGCGCGTGACATCCTCGCCTATCTCACCTTCGTGTTTATCGTGGTGTATTCGGTGCGCCGCGCGTAAATGCGCTTTACACCCTACGAACTTATCATTCTGGTCGCAGTAATTTGCGGATTCATATTAATGTATTCCGGCCGTGCAGGCATTGATGTATTACTATTCTTATGTGGCGTGGCGCTTATACTTGCCGCAGGTGTATCGAATCGGGGCGTGGTCGTTCGAATTGCCGCGCGTGGATTCAAATTCGGCATGAATCTGCTACCTTCACGATTGAGCCAACCGCGGGCCGCCCGCAATCAACTTGAGCCGTCGGACGAGTCGCAATGCCAGTTGCCCGAACGCAACGAATAAGAGGCAAATGTGCGTGTTGGCGCTTTGGTCTTGGGTTCGCCGTGCACTAGAGCATAGAGGCGCTAAGCCTCCCGCAGGCGCCGCTGCATCAGCGCCACAGCGCGCTCGCCCTCGACATCGACGCAGACGTTAACCGCGGGCCGGCCCTCCCAGGGCGGCAGTAATCGTCCGCCGGTGGCCGGCCAGGTCTTGCCGCGGCCCAAGCCTTGCACACCGACGCGGATGGGCCAGCGCCGCAGGGTGAAGAGTGATGGATCGAGGATGTAGGCGATGGCGCTGGAGTCGTGCACGAAGATACCCTCGGCCTCGTAGACGCTCTCGAAATAATTGCGATAATGCGGCAGCACGCGCGTGATATGGTCGGACATGGGATTGCCGTGCCTCGCGTAATCGGCGATGTGTTCGGGCGTCATTTGTACGCGCAGGGTCACGTCCAGGCCCACCATCGTCACCTGCCAATCGGCGCCGAAGACCAGGTCGGCCGCTTCCGGGTCGTTGCGTATATTGGCTTCGCCGGCCGGGCTGGCGTTGCCCGGCGCCAGGGCGTTGCCGCCCATCAGCACCACTTTGTCGACCCACTCGACAATCCGCGGCTCAAGCCGCAGCGCCAGCGCGATATTGGTCAGCGGACCCACGGGCGCCAGGGTAATCTGACCCGGGTGCGCGCGCAGCTGCTCGACGATGAATTGCGCCGCGCTGATATCCAGCGGCTGACCGGCCGGGTCCGGCAGGTTGATGTCGCCCTGGCCGTCTGCGCCATGCACGAAGGGCACGGGACCTTCAAAGGGACCGGCCAGGGCGTCGGCGGCGCCCGGCGCCACCGGTATGTCGGGGCGTCCGGCGATCTCGAGCAGGCGCAGCGCGTTCTTCGTCGCCAGCTCGGTATGCACATTGCCGAAGATGGTGGTCAGCCCGACGAGCTCCAATTCGGACGAGCAGAGGGCGAAAAAGATGGCCATGGTGTCGTCCACGCCGGGGTCGGTGTCGATGATGATCTTTCGGGGCATGCGCGTTCTCCTTGTCGCGTAGGCTGCAAACTTTACCACAGCCGCGCTAAATCGCCACCAATTCGGTGCGGTTGAGCGCCAGTTGCGCCAGCGCAAATACATAAAAGGGCGCCGCGATACCGCCTGACAGAAGCACGAAAAGCGCCCACACCAGGCCGTGGCCAATCTGCGTCGTATAACTGATTTCGCAGCGGAGCCGCGCGCTGGCCCGGCCGAACTCGTCCGTGATGATGATGGAGTTCAGGATCAGCTTGGCCGCCTCATATGGGACAATCAGCAGCCCGAGCCCGGCCGTGACGAGCGCCAGCAGCAGCCAAAGCGCCACATGCCCGATCATGGTAAAGGCGTCCAGGTCCAAGCGCAGACGCCCGATGCTGGCAAGCGTCGCGGCAGCGCCAAAGTGCATATGGTCAACTTTTTGTTTGGTCATCGCTACCTCCGCTGCTGATTGCGTCAATTCCTATATACACTCGGGCTTCCGCCGGGGCTTGCGTTGGCGCGCTGAAAACGAGGGATTGCCGGCCAGGCGGGACGCATGCCGCGCTCGCTCAGCCGGCGATGATCTTGACCTGAAACTCGCGGCGGCGCGGACCGTCGAACTCGCAGAACATCACAAACTGCGACCAGCCGATCGACAGCGCGCCGCCGGCGATGGCCAGGGTGATGCTGTTGCCGACCAGGCTGGCTTTGATATGGGCGGCGGCATCGGCCGGCGTGTCGTATTGATGGACGAAGTCGACCCGCGTCGGCACTAACCGCCGCAGCTCGGCCACGATATCGCTCGCAGTCGCTGGGTCGAGCGCCGAATTCAGCGTGACGCCGGCGGTGGTATGGGGCACGATGATGGCGCAGAGTCCCGACTCGACGCCGCTCTCGGCGACCGCGTCCTTGACCTGCCGCGTGATATCCACCAGGGCGTCGCCGGCGGGCGTTTCGAGCGTTAGCGTTTTCAGCATAAGAGATTTAGTCCTGTATTATGTTGATCGAGAATCGCCTGCGCCTCGGCGCGCTTTGGCGCATTGCGTCCGGCGCCCGCTTTCATTACGCTGGCCGCGCCGGTGGCGTTGCCGATTGCGCCACATTCTTGCGGCGAATACTCCTGCAATTCGGCCCAGATAAAGGCCGCGGCGAAAGCGTCGCCCGCGCCGATGGTATCGACCACCGGCACGGCGAAGCCCGGGCAAGCGCAGTCGAGACCGCGCCCGAGCAGATGGCTGCCGTTCGCGCCGCGCTTCAGCACGATGAATAAATCGGGATAGGCGCGCAGGAGGCGGCGGCAGGCGGCGATTTCGTTTTCGCCCGTGGCCACAAAGCGCACCTCGTCATCGGTGAGAATCAGCACATCGGCGGCGGCCAGAATACGCGCCACACCCGCTTGCTCCAGCTGGCCCAGGAAGGGACCCACATCGACGTAGAGCGGCGTCGCGCTGGAAGCCATGAAGTCGAGCACGCCCTCCACCAGCGGATTCAGCCGCGCCTCGACCAGCGTATAACCGGCGATGAAGACGGCGTCGGCGTCTTCGAGCTGGCGTAATGCCGCGTCCGTCAGCTGGATAGGCGGGCTGACGCCGTAATGGCCGAGGAAGACATGCTCGCGCCTGTCGGTGTCGCTGAGCGCGATGACGGTGGTGGTGCTGCTGCCCGGCGGGATGACGAGCGCCGAAATATCGACGCCGGCTTCGTCCAGGAATTCCAGCAGCATGCGCCCCTGAAAGTCAGCGCCGACCGTGCCGAGCGCGACCGCGTCCAAGCCGAAATTGCGCGCCGCCAGCAGCGTGGTGCAAGCGCCGCCCGGCTCCAGCAGCAGGCTGGGCGACATCTGATGCGCGTCGGCCTCTACCGGCAGCCTAACTTCCAGCTGCAGGTCAAGGACCAGGTCGCCGACGGTGACGAGTGTCTTAGCCATCAACTGCTGACGCGTCGATCAGCGTTTCCAGGCCGGCGGCGATGGCGCGCACATCGTATTCGCGGAAGACCGCATCCGCTTCGAGCACGGCGACATCGGCGGCGGGGATGGCGTCGAAGCCCGAGAATGCGCCCGCCATGGCGCAGGCGATAGCGCCGATGGTATCGGCATCGCCGGAGAGATTGGCCGCCAGAATCGCGGTCTCTTTGGGGTCGCCGTCAGCCATGGCCAGGATGCCAAAAGCCGCGCCCACCGTCTCGGGCACATTCAGCGTGGCGCCCACCTCGTCGAAGAGTCGGCGCAGTCGCAGGCGGCGGTCGCCCGTACTCCGCGCTATCGCCAGCGCCTGCTCGATTTTGAATCCAACCGAGCAGCCCATCCAGCGCCGTCCGTGGGCAGCGCCCAGCTCAGCGCCTTTTAAGCCGGCGGCGATCACGTCATCCAGCGCGGCGCCGTCGACCATAGCGAACGCGATCGCGGCTGAGACGGCGGCGGCGCCTGAAACAGCCGGCGCCGTGAAATGCGTGGGCATGCAGACGGTGACCGTGTCGGCGACCGCGCCCTCGATATCGCCCGGGTGTAACAAGCCGATGGGCGAGATGCGCATGGGCGCGCCGTTGGTATCGCCCCAGAGACCGGTCGTGCGCGGGTCCTGGCCGGCTTTGAGCGCGTTGACGCCGCGGCGGGTGCTGGGGCCGACGTAGGGCGAGTTGTCGCCGTCGACTCGGTCGTACCAAGTCACGATGCCCTGCACCGCCGCCTCGAGCGTGACCGCGCCGGCAGCGATTACGGCCAGGGCGATGGAGAAGGCTTGCTCGGAGTCATCGGTGATGCGCCCGGCCGGCAGCCCGGCGTGCACGATATGGTCGTCGGGCGCGGCCTGCCAGGTGTCGAGCCAGCCGAAGGCGCGCTCGGTGTCGTCGGGGTGGACCTGCCCGGGCATGGCGAAGGCGTCGCCGAGGGCTTGACCGTAGAGACCGCCGAGGATTTTGTTTAGCACAATATCTTTACCACCGAGTTCACCGAGCACACCGAGTTAACGCAAATCATTGGATTGCTTCGTCATCAACGGCTTGTAGCTGATTCTCGCGCTGCTGCCAGCGGTTGTGCCATGTGGACCAGTATTTCGGCACGATCTGACCAGCCAGCCAAGCCTCAGCGCTCGTCTCGCCAGCATCGCGGCGCTCAGAGATTTCGGTATAACCATCATCGTTATACACAGTCGTTTCTATGTATTCAGTGGCTTTTATGCTGTAGTGCTGCAATTCCTCTTTCGGGATGGTATGCAAGGCGACGGTCACATCATTGGCGGATTCACTATTCCAAGTATCAGCCGAATACCATTTTGGCCATCTGTCACGATTATCTCGCACTGACCATCTGATACCACCTTCGCAAGTGACAATCCACCAATCTTCACCAACTGGATTCTGCAACTGTTTCACTACCAAATCAGGACGGCTCCCCCCCATGAACAGCGTATGATAGACATTGTCCAGCATCACGCGCCACGGTTGACCGTTGAACTCCTGAAACACGTCATTCCAAACGACTAAGCGGATTTCTTGGTCAGTTGCCAAGCCCTGATCGTATGCGAACTGATGTCTGTCTGCATGAGGATTAATGTAGCATTCGAGATCTTCATGCCTTTCCATCGCTTGCCGGACGAGAAGGCAGAAGATTAGGAGAAGGATAAAACGGCTTACATGCCTGCTTTTCATTCTCGAAGCCTTTGTATTCACTCCGACCGCATCAACACGCGCCCGCCGATCATGTACCAGACGACCGCGCTCAACGCCAAGCCCACGACCAGCGCCAGCAGCGGCTCGAAGAAGAGCGCCAGCAGCAGCGTCAGGTAAATGCCCAGCGAGACCACCGTCACCAGCGCGCTGGCCTGCCAGTTGCGCTGGATGCTGAAGATATCGCGCACGAACGGCAAGCCAACTGCGAAGAGCGCGATGGACGCCAGGCCGATCAGCAGTCCGATGGGCACGGCCGTATCCGCGCCGCCGAAGCCGTTGGGCGCGGACAGCATGGAAACGCCCGTCACCACGCCGATGACGGCGATCATCATCAGCAGCATGTGCAAGATGCTGAGGCGCTGGATCGAGCTCCAGAAGGCGGCGTCAAAGGCCGCGCCGGAGGCCGTGCGCATTTCGGTGACCCGCTGTGAGATGCGGCGCTGCAGGGCGTAAATCACCAGCGCCAGCACTGTGGCGAAATAAGGAATCGACTGCGGCAGCTGCGAGGGGATCTCGAGCGAGCCGATGCGGATGCCCAGGGCGTCGAAGAAGCCGAATACCAGCGAGGCCACCATGGTGCCGGCCGGTGTGCCGCCGCCCAGCGATGGCGTCACCAAAGCGATAAAGCCGCGCCCGTTGGTCATGTCGCGCTGGAAGAGCTGCAAATAACCCATGCCCATATGGATGCCGCCCAGCCCGGCGAAGAAGCCGCTGATCAGCAGCGCCATATAGCGGATGCGCTTGACATTGA
>CAZWCV010000130.1:317-10563 GCA_964632725.1 uncultured Anaerolineaceae bacterium | reverse complement strand
GAGGGGGGTAGACCAATTCCTACCCCGCAAACTCCATGACCAGGCCGCCGTTGGCCAGGGTCAGCACGTAAGACTCGCCGCCGAGCACGCCCGATTGGATATGACCAATCATGTCGGCCAGGATGACATCCCACTTATAGACCTGGAAGGCCACCGCCGAGTCTCCGGCCAGGTCGGCCTGGCTCGACTGCGTACCGAACCAGCGCGCGCCACTCTCGCCGCCAACCGCGATCGCGCCCACCACCATCTGCGCCGTGCCGGTCAGGATATCCGCGCCATTGGCGATATGCGTTTCCGCCGCTTCAGTCGCCAGCGGGACATCGCTGAAGGACTGGATGTAGACGACATTGACCGTGGCGTCCATATTAGAGGCGGCCACGCCGTCCACGAAGCCGTCGACATAAAGCTTGGCGTCGCCCACTTCAATCGGGCCGACAACGCCGATAACGCCGGATTCGGTCATCAAGCCGGCCATGACGCCGTTGACGAAACCGCCCTGATCAGCCGCGGCAGTATAGGCAAAAACGTTGCCCAGGCCGAAGGTGTTCTCGTCCGTGCCCCAGGCGAAGCTGACTTCGGGGAATTCCACCGCCAGCTCTTCGACAACCGAGCCGAATTGCGAGCCATGCGCGATCACCAGATCGTAATCGCCGGAGGCAGCCCATTCGCGCAGGGCGACGGCGGCGTCATCGACGATGAAGGTGCCATCCTGGAAATCGAACTGGAAGGCGTCTTCACCCATGCTGGCTTGAATCGCCATCAGGCCGTCATACATGCTCTGGCTGAAAGCGAGGTCGTTGGTCGCGCTCGGCGCCACCGCCGCCACACGAAAGACATCGTCTTGCGCCAAGCTTGGCGTCACCCCGATAAACAGGGCGACAATTACGGTAAGCAGCAGTACTTTCTTCATGGTCTTTCTCTCCTCTAATGGATACTTGGCTTTATACCGGGCAATATCGCCCGAGAATAAACAATCAAACATCAAGACCCACCGACACCACCCCGAATCCCGCCCAGCGCGCTCCCCCTCTCCAATGCTTTGGAGAGGGGGCCGGGGGGTGAGGTAGAATGCGCCCTCTTTGCACTCCTTGCGCTCGGTGTACTCGGTGGCAAAAATCCTTTGTGTCCTTCGCGCCTTTGTCCCTTTGTGATCACAGTTCTACTCCCCGCGCTCATAAGGCCGCGTCAGGGCCGTCGGCTGCTCCTGGCGCTTGGCGGCGAAGACCAGCGCGATAATCGTGATGACGTAGGGCGCCATCACGGCAAACTCTGACGGAATATCAGCGCCGATGACTTTGATTTGCAGCTGCAGCGCGTTGACGAAACTGAAGAGCATGGCGCCGGCCGCCACCGCCCAGGGCCGCCAGCCGCCGAAATAGACCAGCGCCACCGCGATGAACCCTTGGCCCGCCGTGAGATTCTGCTGGAACAGGTTAATGAGCGCAATCGACAGCGAGGCGCCCGCCAAGCCGGCCATCATGCCGCCGATCGTGGTCGTGGCGTAGCGCACCCGCGCCACGTTTACGCCCATGGCGTCAGCCGCTTCCGGATTCTGCCCCACCGCGCGGATCATCAAGCCGAAGGTGGTGTTATTGAGCACATAAGCCGATATCGGCACCAAAGCGAAAGCCACATAGACCAGCAGATTGTGATGGAACAGAATCTCGCCCAGGACCGGCAAATCGGTCAAGACCGGGAAGTTGATTCGCGGGAAGCCGCTGACCGACTTGGGCGTGCCCACCCACTGCTGGAAGAGCAGCTCGCTCAAGCCCAAGCCAAAGAGATAGACGCCGATGCCGCTGATGCCTTGCTTCGCCTTCAGCGTGACACTGACGAAGGCCATCGCCAAGCCCATTAGGGCGCCGATGATCAGCGCCACCAGCACGCCAAAGACCAGGCTGACCGGCTCGCTCATGGCCCCTGCCTGCTGCGCCGAGAACACCGCGTAAAATCCCGTGAACGCGCCCATCAGCATGATGCCGTCAACGCCCAGATTGAGTACGCCGCTGCGCTGCGCGAAAGTCTCGCCCAAAGCCGCGAAAATATAGGGCGTCGCCAGCCGAATGGCGGAGGCGAAGACACTGGCGGTGAAAATATCATCCAGCCCCATCAGCCGCCCTCCCCCTTGCTGTTGCTGTCTTCAATAGGCGAAAGTCCCTCCCTCATTTTGGGGGAGGGATTCAGGGTGGGGGTCTCCTCATCGCTAACGCTGACGCGGCGCTTGCTGCGCTGCAGGATAAAGATCTCGCTGCTGACGACGAATACCACCACCAAGCCGTTCACCGCCGTGATCAGCGAGGCCGGCACGCCCAGCTCGCGCTGCATTTTCTGCGCGCCCACCAGCAGCCCGCCAAAAAAGGCCGAGGCCGGTATCGCCCCGATGGGATTGAGCCCGCCGAAGAGCGCCGCCACTATGCCGTTGAAGCCGGCGGAACCGGTGAAACCCGCCGGCGAGCCGTCCGTCTGCAGGCGATACTGCAAGCCCAGCACTTGCACCACACCCGCCAGCCCGGCAAAACCGCCTGCCAGGAACATGGAAAACATCATCTGCCGCTTGACGTTGATGCCGGCGAAACTCGAAGCGCGCTGATTCTCCCCGACAGCGCGAATGCGATAACCCAGCGATGTGCGCCACAAGAAGATGTAGATGATCACCGCCAGCACAATGGCGATGATTAGCCCCCAGTGCAAGCGCGTCCGCGCGAAGAGCCAGGGGTCGCCCAGCGGCAGTGACAGGCGCGGCAGCTGCGCGGCCGTCACCAGGCGCGCCGTCTTGGGAATGTTGTTGAAGCCCGCCTCGGACGGGTCCAGCAAGATGCCGTTTAGCAGGAAGTTCATCATCTGCACGGCGATCTGGTTGAGCATGATGGTGCTCAAGATTTCGTTGACATCGAAATAGGCTTTGAGAAAACCGGCCAGGCCGCCATATAAAGCGCCGGCCAGAAAGCCGCCTAACAGCGACAAGGCGACGATGATCACATCAAAGGCGCCGGGCGCTTTGGCCATGTCCGCCGGCACGCGCGCCTCACCCAGCACCAGCGCCACCGTGACGCCCGCCAGAGCGCCGGCGATCATTTGCCCCTCGCCGCCGATGTTGATCATGCCGCCGCGGAAGGCGATGGTGATGCCGATGCCCACAAAGAGAATCGGCGTCGCCTTGACCAGGGTCTCCGCTGTGGCGTTTTCGCTGCCAACCGAGCCCTCGAGCATGGCGGAAAAGGCCGCCAGCGGGTCGGCGTCAAGCGCGACCAAGAGCACTGAGGAGACCACCAGCGCCAGCGCCAGCGCAATAATCACCGGCGAAAAATCTATCAGCCTGTTGAGGCGCGCCGCCAACGCGGATTGCGAGACTCGGTTCACTGCTGTGTCATCCCGACGCCGTCTTCAACCTGCCCGGTATGAACGAAAAGTATCAAATCCGGCGCATGTAGTATGCCGCGTATTAGCCAATTCTACAAATTATCGTCGAATTCCGCGCGATGTCAGCTATAATTGTATTATTGGCGGCCAACCTGTTACACCGCATCTTATGACCGTATTCCCAAGTTATGAGCTGGGCGCCTTCAAGTTTCGGCCCGGCAGACCTCGTCCTTTCGGCGCCACCGTCGTGCCCGATGGCGTCAACTTTTCCATTTTCTCGTGTCATGCGACCTCATGCAGTCTGGTGCTATTCGAGAAAGGCGCCGAGACGCCGCTGATCGAGATCCCCTTTCTGGAGTCATTCCGCACCGGCGATGTCTACGCCATGACCGTCATCGGCCTGGATCCGGCCGAGATCGAATACGGCTTTCGCCTTGATGGCCCTTATGAGCCGGCCGCCGGCCACCGCTTCGACGCCCAGCAAATCCTGCTCGACCCCTACGCCAAAGCCATCGGCGGGCTGGACAACTGGGGCCAGTCGGGCAGCCGCAACAGCGTGTATCCCTATCGCGCCCGCCCGTATGTAGACGACTTTGATTGGGAGGGCGACCAGCAGCTGAATATCCCGCTGGAAGACCTCGTCATCTACGAGCTGCATGTACGCGGTTTCAGCGCCGATTGCTCGGCCGCGGTGGACGCGCCCGGCGCCTTCGCCGGCATCATCGAGAAAATTCCCTATCTGCTGGACCTGGGCGTCAACTGCATCGAGCTGATGCCGGTCTTCGAATTCGATGAGCTGGACAACGACAATGTCGACCCGGACACGGGCCAGCCACTGCAAAATTACTGGGGTTACAACCCGGTCGCATTCTTCGCGCCCAAAGCCGCATACGCCGCCGGCGCGGACCCGGCGCGAGAGCTCAAGCAACTGGTCAAGGCTTGTCATCGGCACGGCATCGAAGTCTGGCTGGATGTGGTGGTCAACCACACGGCCGAGGGCAACGAAGACGGGCCGACCATCTCCTACCGCGGCATCGACAACAGCATCTATTATCTGCTGAAGCCCGACGGCAGTTATCAGAATTTCAGCGGCACCGGCAATACCTTCAACTGCAACCATCCCATCGTGCGCGTCGTCCTGCTGGATTGCCTGCGTTATTGGGTCAGCGAGTTCCACATCGACGGCTTTCGCTTTGATCTGGCCGCCAGCATGGGCCGCGACCCGGCGGGCGTGCCCGACCCCAACCCGCCTTTGCTGGAAGTGTTGGCTTACGACCCCATTCTGGCGCATACCAAGCTGATCGCCGAAGCCTGGGACGCCGGCGGTCTGTACCAGGTGGGCAGCTTCCCCGCTTATGGACGCTGGGCGGAGTGGAACGGGCGCTTCCGCGATGATGTGCGGCGCTTCGTCAAGGGCGATGCCGGTTTGGTCGGCGCGATGGCGGCGCGCATCCAGGGCTCTCCCGATATTTACGGCGATCGCGGGCCGCGCGCTTCGGTCAACTTCATCACCGCGCACGACGGCTTCACCCTGCGCGACCTGGTCTCTTACAATGAGAAACACAACCTGGCCAACGGCGAAGACAATCGCGACGGCGTTAATGAGAACTTCAGTTGGAATTGCGGCTGGGAGGGCGAAACGGACGACGACGCCATCAACCAGTTGCGCGAGCGCCAGATGAAGAACTTCCTCAGCATCCTGATGGTCAGCCAGGGCGCGCCCATGCTGCTGATGGGCGACGAGACCGGGCAGAGCAAAGGCGGCAACAATAATAGCTACTGCCACGACAGCGCTCTGAACTACTTTGACTGGGACGGGTTGCGGACGGGCGCCGGCTTGTTCCGCTTCGTGCGCCACTTGATCCAGTTTCGCGGGGCGCACCCGGTGCTGCGGCGGCGCGAATACCTCAGGCATCAAGCCAGCGCGAACGGCAACGGCCAGCTCCGCGACAGCATTTCTTTCCACGGCCAGCAGACCTGGGCGCCGGACTGGTCGAACGAGAGCCGGCAGCTGGCGGCGCTATTCTGCGGCTCAGCCGCGCGCGACAAGGACCTGCCGCAGGACATCGTCTACCTGATTTTGAACGCCCACTGGGAAACGGCCGCATTCGAGTTGCCGCGCATTCCCGGCGGCGTCGCCTGGCATGTGGCCGTGAATACCAGCATGCCGCCGCCGCATGACAGCTACGCGGTTGGCGCCGAAGTCATGCTGGAGGACCAGAGCGAGATGATCGTCGGCGCGCGCTCTGTCGCCATTCTGGTCGGGCGCTAGAGCGACCCCGGCTAACTCTGGGAGCGCAAACGAAAGGCTGACGATGTTCCTCGACAGCTTGGCAGAGCACTGCCGCCATCAGCCGGACAAAGTCGCGCTGCAGTTCATCGGCGGTCAGCCGGTCAGCTACGGGCAACTGGCAGCGGCGGTCAACCGCAGCGCTGATTACCTCCTATCGCTGGGCGTTGGGCCGGGCGACCGCGTGGCCGCGCAGCTGCCCAAGTGCCTGCCCTTCATCTATTTTCATCTGGCGGCCATGCAAATCGGCGCCATTTTTCTACCGCTCAACCCGGCTTATCCTGTGGCCGAGCTGCGTTATTTCCTGGCCGATTCGGGGGCGCGGCTGCTGATCGCAGACGCCGCCGACCAGTCCAGGCTTGACCCGCTGGCCGACAGCCTGCCCGAGCATCAGAAGACCACCTACATCTACAAGCCGGGCGCCAGCGGGGGTAACTGGCTGGAAGACTACTCGGCGCGGCGCGACTACCCCCTGCCCGTCGACCCCGACCAGACGGCCATGATGCTCTACACCAGCGGCACCACCAGCCGCCCCAAGGGCGCGCAAATCACGCACGGCAATTTGACGGCCAATATCGCCGCCTTGCACCAAGCCTGGGGCTGGCGCCAGGACGATGTGCTGCTGCACGCGCTGCCGGTGTTTCATGTGCACGGTCTGGTCGTCGCACTGCATGGCGCGCTGCACGCCGGCGCGACCGCCCACCTGTGTCCCGCCTTTGACGCGCGGACAGTGCTGGAATTGCTCTGCTCGCGGCGCTTTTCGGTCTTTATGGGCGTGCCGACCATGCATCGCCGGCTGTATCAACTGGCGGAAGGACGCCGCTACGACCTCAGCCACATGCGCCTGATGACATCCGGCTCCGACCGCCTGCCCGATGACTTGTTCTTCGGTTATCAGCAGACCTTCAACGTGACCCTGCTCGAGCGCTATGGCATGACCGAGACCGGCATGAACCTCTCCAATCCGCTACAGGGCGAGCGGCGCGTCGGCTCAGTGGGAATGCCGCTGCCCGGCGTCTCGGCGCGGGTCGTCGATAGCGACAGCAAGCGGCCCTTGCCCGATGGCGAAATCGGCGAAGTGCAGATCAAAGGCGCGCACGTATTTAAGGGCTACTGGCGGCAGCCCGAGAAAACGGCCGAAGCATTCAGCGCCGATGGCTGGCTGCGCACCGGCGACATGGGCCTGCGCGAGCCGGACGGCTACTACACGCTCAAAGGGCGCGCCAAAGACCTGATCATCAGCGGCGGCTTCAACGTCTACCCGCCCGAAGTCGAGCTGGCGCTGATGGAGCATCCGGGGATAGCCGCCTGCGCCGTCATCGGCTGCCCGGATGACGAATGGGGCGAACAGGTCGTGGCGGCGATCGTCTTGCGGGAAGGCGCGCGCGCCGACGCCGAGTCTATCGGCGCCTTCTGCCGCGAGCGTCTGGCGGCTTACAAGACGCCGCGGCGGGTGGTATTCGTGGACGAGTTCCCGGCCAATGCGCTGGGCAAGATCCAGAAGGCCAGGCTGCGCGAGGCCCTCTGCGGCTAATCCTGCTCTCATAAGCTCAATTAACAGCGTAAGAACCGGTAGGGACGACTCGGCGAGTCGCCCGAACAAATGCCATGCGGTAGGGGCGAGCCTTGGCTCTCCCACAGGCCGGCGCGCCGTTTTGTTTTCGCCAAAGCAATTGGTACACTCGCATTGTCAGCAAGAGCGCTGAAAGGTTCAAACCAAGCATGGAAGTCCAGGAACAATTCATCTCCGCCGACCGCTTTTTCGAGTTGGCTGATGCGCCTGAATACCAAGACCGCATCCTGGAGCTCGTGCACGGCGCTCTCCTTGAGTTTCCCCTTTTCTCTATTCGTCATGGCGTAATTACCGCCCGTCTGGCGCTGCGTATCGCTACATTTGCCGAGAGACACGCTCTGGGCGAATCATCTATCCGCGCCGGCTTCGTGCTGGAACGCAATCTCACTCACGGAGATACCGTCCGTATATTGGACTTCGCATTTGTCGCTGAGGCTATGGCGTGCTCGACACCGTATGACGCATTGTATGAGGGCGGACCAGACCTCGCCGTCGAAGTCATCTCGCCCAACAATAAAACCAGCGACACCCACCTCAAAGTCATGCAACTATTAAACGCGGGCACGCGCCTGGTCTGGCTGGTCTATCCGGAGAGCCGAACGGTGGTCGCGCATACGGCGGAGGGCGCGGTCACGCTGACCGAGACGGACTCGCTCTCCGGCGGCGATGTGCTGCCGGGCTTTGAGCTGCCCGTCCACGATATCTTCCCGAGCTGATGAAGGTTTGCGAAACTGAGCGGCAAAGTATGGAAGCGTCTTAAGATGCGGGCAATTGAGATCGTAAAAGATAAATTCCAGGCGGCCAAGACAGCGGCAACGCGACGCCCTTATATAACACTTTTGCTCTTCGTTACAATCGTCGTGGCGGTCGCAGCACTCGGCTATCTGCGCTATGAGCACGTCCAAGCCGAGATTGCCGCTCAGCAAAATTTCCTAAGCAAGGCCCAAAGAGGCTTCGATCGTTGGACAGACGACCTCTCGATGCGGTTTGGCCATCTCAAGGAGAACTTACTGGGACCTGTGCAGGGCGCTAAGGATATAGCCGGTGGCGCTTGGGGAATCGTCCGTTACCTCGTTACCGCGGTACTGGACTTTATCGGCAACCTGCACATCATGATCCCAGTCGCCATCATATACTTTGGCGTTGGATTTTTTGGAACGCTGAAAATGCGCGTGGCGACGCTAATTGGCGCCCTGATTGGATTTTGGATTTCAACGAGCATTGGCATTGTTCCGGGAAGCGTCATCGGGCTGCTAGCAGTCGCGGGCCTTCTGTTCTGGAACAAAATTGATGCCCGCTTGCTAACGAAGATTCAGCAGATTCCCGAATTGCTGAAGACCCAATTGGTGAAGCTTAGAGAGCGGTCAAATGAGGAATCAAATGACGCGCCTGGCCAACCATAGCCCTTGGCGAAAGCGCGGCAGCAACAAAATCGTACACTTTACTATCACAAAAGAGGGCGACTCATAGAGCCGCCCCTACATTTGCCAAGGCGCTGCGGCTCATTGTGAGTTGACAACTTCCGCATCCGCTTGTTTGGTCCACGCGCTGTTACGCGCCGGTTCCCGGGGCGCTGGCTCTGGCACAGGCACACCGTGTTTCAGCAGGAAATAGATATAATCTTCGCGAACGGTCTTCAGCGCCTCTATCGCGCCTTCAGCTGTATCCTCCTGCGCGCAGCAAGACGGCATCTCGGGCACAAATGCGACCCAGATAACATTCCCGTTTTCATCGTCTTCCCGCTGAACGCCTACTTGGTAGCCGCGATCCGCCAGGGCGATTGCCTGGTCGAGCAATTCCTTGTTCATTGTTTGTCTCGTTCCAACTCAGTCAGTTCATCCATTATAACAAGCAGGCGATTTACGATATAGATTCTGGCGGGATCGGCGGATGGCAGTATCAGATTCAAATGCCGGTATTCTGAATGCCTGAAAAACACATGACTTCCGCGTCCCCGCTCAGTCTCTTCCACGAAGCCAGCCCAACGCAACACTTTCACAACATCGCGCCTTGACCAGTTGCGTTGTCGCTGACGCATCTGCGCCAGAATTCTCTCCGCCCTCGGAGGCATCTACGACCGCTTGCCATTCCCGCCATTTGACCGCGCGCGCCGGGCGGGACGCTTGCGTGGCAACTTCATCGGCAAACTGTGGCGGCGGACGCCATCGAATTGATAGAGCGCGTTGGCGACCGCGCCGGCGGTGGGCACCAGCCCGATTTCACCGACGCCCTTGGCGCCGTAAGGCCCATACGGATCGGGCACTTCCACGCCGATGACTTCCATCTCGGGCATGTCCTTGGCGCGCAGGATGCCGCATTTGCGCAGCATGGTGCTCTTGGGCCGGCCGGCTTCCATCGGCAGGTCCTCGCTGATGGCGTAGCCCAGGCCCATGTGGATCGAGCCTTCCAGCTGCCCCTCGAAGAGCGTGGGATTGAAGATCTTGCCGGCGTCGTGGGCGGCGATGATTTTGTCCACTTGCCCGTCCTCGTCCAGGATGACCACCTGCGTGGCGTAGCTGTAGGAATAGTGGGTGTAGACTTTTTCCACCATCGCGCCCGGCTTGGTCGTCCAATCGACCGTAAACTCGCCCTGGTACTGCCGCCCAACCAGCTCTTCCAGCTTGTGGTACTCCAGGTCGCTTTTGAAGCGCTTGCAGGCATCGATGATGGCGTTGCCAATCAGCGAGGTGGCGCGCGAGGCGGTGGTCATGCCGGTGACCATCTCGGAGCCGGTCTCGACGCGCGCCTCGACCATTGATGGCGGTATGCCGGTTTCGGTGACAAGCGTCTGCACGGCCATGGTGTGAACGCCCTGGCCCATCTCGGTCCAGCCGTGGTCGATGATTACTTTTACGGCCCCCTCCCTAAATCCCTCCCCCACAAGGAGGGAGGGACTTTTTTCGCCCGTTGCGAAGTCGACGCTTTTCTCCCCCTCCCTCTCTATGGGGGAGGGGGCCGGGGGGTGGGGGACAACACTAAGCGTCACCTTGGACGAATCGGGCATGCCGTTGCCGATGCCGGTG
>CAZWCV010000130.1:0-288 GCA_964632725.1 uncultured Anaerolineaceae bacterium | reverse complement strand
CTTACTTTTCTTCTTCTCCTCTCCTTCTTCGTGGGGGGGGGGGGGGTGGGGTGGCTCCCCCACAACACTAAGCGTCACCTTGGACGAATCGGGCATGCCGTTGCCGATGCCGGTGTTCTTGATGCCGCAGGCGATGCCGGCGAATTGCGCCTGGCTGAACTCATCCTTGACCGCTTCCAGCGTGGCTTTGGCGCCGGCGCCCGCTTCGATGATCTGCCCGGTGGCGGTCATATCGCCGTCATCCAGCGCGTTCTGATAGCGGAACTGCCAGCGGTCGAAGCCGCCCTG
>CAZWCV010000129.1:0-10564 GCA_964632725.1 uncultured Anaerolineaceae bacterium | reverse complement strand
ATAAAGGAAATGGTGGTTGGCGGATTCTCCGCGATACCAGTAGATGTTTTCTTTGCCATGATGCGCTCCTCGCAGGGAACTATGCCGCGAGAACTGTTCGATATGCTCCTTACCGGCAGGCGCAACCCCGAATTGATGGGGGCGGACCAGGATTTCCTCGCCAGCCTGCATTGCGGCGATGAAATGATCGCCGAGCAGCAAGCGGCCCTGGACGCGGCGCAAGATTAGGCGCGCTTCGGCCGCCGTGATTTACGAAGACTATGGTGCTGGGACAGCGACATGCAAAATGCGCGAGGAGGATTCTGATGCGTCTACTGTTAGCGATCTCGCTTCTGCTTGTCCTGCTGGCCGCGCCAATCGCAGGGGCGCAAGGCGATGACAAGCCAACCGTTGCTTTCCTGAGGTTTGGGCCGTCCTTGTCTGACGCCAGCCTGGAAACGGCCGTTATCGACACCCTGCTGGTTTACGAATGGATCACCGCTGCGGAACACTCCCTTCTGAGCGAACGACAAGATATTGAAGGCGAGAAAATCAACATACTCTGGTCGGATGCCAGCTACAATCTTGCCAATGTCAACTTCATAGTCGATAACGCGCTGGACCGCGGCGCCGACATACTGCTCACGCTATCCACGCCGGTCACGCAGATCGCATTAAACACCACGCTGGAGCAAGACGAGCCAACGCCACTGCTATTCTCCGCGGTGTATAGCCCCTATCACGCCGGGCTGGCCGACTCCCCCTGCGTCAAACCAGCTCATATCACCGGTTCGGAATCGGTGCCGCCGTACGAAGAGGCCTTTGAGGTTTTCCTGCTGCAGAATCCGGCGCTGAAGCGCTTCGGCTTGATCTACTCATCAAGTGACGCCAGCGGCATCTACGGCGCCGAGCAAATCACCGCGATTGGCGAGTCGCTGGGCCTGGAAGTAGAAAGCGCGGCCGTAACCAGCCTTAGCGACTTGCGCAGCGCCACGCAAAGCCTGGCCAATGATGGCGTTGAAGCTATTGTTTTGCCTTACGATTACACCGCCGCGGTCGGGTTGCCAATCATTGCGAGCGTCGCCACTGAGAATCAGATTCCCGTCTTCCACCCCCATCCTGGCTCGATCCTGGCCGGCGCGACGGTTGGCGCGGGTTTCTACAACTTCTATACGCAAGGCATCAGCACCGGTCTGATGCTGGCCGCGCATTTGAACGGTGAACTCGATATTGCCAGGACGGCAATCGATAGCCATAGCGGGCTTTCGGTTGGCGTCAATCTGGATGCGGCAGATAGCCTGGGCATTGAAATCGCGCCGGAGCTGGTAGAGATGGCGGAGATGACGCTCGAGGACGGCGAATCCGGCATGTCCCCGCTTGGTCTGCTGCGGCTGCTGGATTCCGTGGGCGCGACCGAGCAAGTCAAGCAGATGGCGGCGGCATACCTGGCGGATGTGGATGTGAGCGAGATGGCGGCGCAATCGGGCGGGCAGGATCAGGCGGCGGCGATGATCAACCAGATGCTGATTCAGGGAAGAAAGTCGCCGGAGAATCTGGCGAAAGACCGCGCCTACCTGGACTCGTTGCAATGCACGGATGCGATGATCGCCGAGCAGCAAGCGGCCCTGGACGCGGCGGGCGATTAGCGGGAAACTCGACACAATCGGCATCATGTAGGGGCGACATAGTATGTCGCCCGTTTTCGTAAATGAATGGATTGCCGCGCGCTAGCCAAAACGCCCGGCGATATAATCGCCCGTCTCTTCCCGAGCGGGATTCTCAAACACCGTCTCGGTCGCAGCATATTCGACCAACTCGCCCCAGCGCGTTTCATAGCCATCGTCCATCGTCTTGCGGATGTTGAAGAAGGCGGTCGAGTCCGAAACGCGTTGCGCCTGCTGCATATTGTGCGTCACGATGACGATGGTGTAGTTGGCGCGCAGGTCCCGCATCAGGTCTTCGATGCGCTGCGTCGCGATCGGGTCAAGGGCGGAGCAGGGCTCGTCCATCAGGATGACATCCGGCTCGACCGCGATCGTGCGCGCGATGCAAAGCCGCTGCTGCTGCCCGCCGGACAAGGCCAGGCCTGATTTGCTCAATTCGCCGTTGACTTCGTCCCAGAGCGATGCGCCGCGCAGACTGTTCTCCACGATCTCATCCAGGACGACTTTCTTTTTGACGCCCAGAAGGCGCGGGCCATAAGCCACATTGTCGTAAATGCTCTTGGGAAAGGGATTCGGCTTTTGGAAAACCATGCCGATGCGCCGGCGCACCTCGACCGGGTCAACATCGCTAGCGTACAGATTCTGGTCGCGATATATGATTTCACCCTCGACGCGCGCCCCGGGCGTCAGGTCAAGCATGCGGTTGATGCCGCGCAGCACGGTGCTCTTGCCGCAGCCGGACGGACCGATGAAGGCGGTAATTCTATTCTGGTGTATGGGCAAGGTGACATTCGCCACCGCTCGGAAGCTGCCGTAATAGAAACTGCAGTCACGCAGCTCCATCACCAGCCGGGTTTCGGCGCGGTCATCTACCTGTACTGGAACTGCCATTGTCTAGAACCTTATGGAATAACGATTGCGCAGGATGATAGCGGCGGCGTTCAACGTCAGCATTAGCGCCAGCAGCACGATGATGGCGGCGGCGGCGATGTCGGCGAATTGGCCCTGAGGGCGCGCCGTCCACTGGTAAATCTGAATAGGCAGGGCGGTGAATTGCGAGAAAGGACTGCTGGGGTCGGTCACCAGGAAGGTGGCCGCGCCCACGACAATCAGCGGCGCTGTCTCCCCAACCGCGCGCGAGACCGAGAGTATCGTACCGGTCATGATGCCGGGCAGGGCGGCGGGCAGCACTTGACGCCAGATCGTCTGCCAGCGCGTGGCGCCCAGTCCGAAAGACGCTTCGCGAATGGCGAAAGGCACGGCGCGGATGGCTTCTTGCGCGTTGATGATGATGATGGGCAAAATCAGCAGCACCAGAGTCATGCCGGCGCTGACCAGGGTGCGGCCGTTGGGCGAGAAGCTGTTGATTCTTACAAGGCTCGTCATCAATTGCGTATACATTTGGCTGCTGATTGGCGCGTCTGGCGGCAGATAGAAACGGAAATACTCACCGCGCCTCTCGATGTCGTAGTCGTCGCTGGCGCTCAATTCGACCGTATCGACTTTGAAGTCCAGCGCCTCCGCCAGCGAATCAGACATGTCGCGCACGCTGGAATTGCCGTGCATGGTTAAGCTGGGCGTGCCGAAGCGCAAGAACGTATTCACGATACGCTCTACCGTTGGCGCGTCGACGATTTCGGACGCGCTGCTGATGACGCCTTGATCGAAGGCAATGGCGTCGTCAAGTGAGGGCGCGATCCGTTCAATCACCGTTTCTACAGTCGGCGCGTCAACGTTGTAGTGGAAGATCATGCCGCTGGTAATGGGCGCCAGGGCGCGCACGAAGATCGCCAGGCCCAGCATGCCGTAAATGATCGAGGGCACGCCGGCCAGATTGCGGACGTTGGTCTCGATCAGGCGGTTGACGAAACCCTGCTGCGCGTACTCTTCCAGGTATATCGCAGCGCCCACGCCAATCGGCAGCGCCGCCAGCACCACGACGGCCATCAAGCCCAGCGAGCCAATCAGCGCCGTGCGGACACCGGCCAGCGCCGGCGTGCTTGACATGGGCGTCGTAAGGAATTCGCTGTCCAGCCAACTGTGGAAGCGCATGATTTGCACACTGGCGTCGTCGTGGTCTGCCCGCTTTTTGTACGCGTCAAGAATCGGCCCTTCGATCTCGGCTGTCACGTCGTCAAAGTTGAATATCGCATCGACCAGGGGAAAGCTGGCGATCACTTGCTGCTCAACCACTCGCTCCAACACCAGATTGCGCAGCGTGCTGCGGTCGGCGTAGTCCGCCAGCAACGTCGCCTGCTGCTGCAAACTGATATTCTTCAGCAATTCGCCGGCGATCGCGGGATCTACCTGCGGGTCGCCCACAATCTCGGCTACGCTGACTTTGGTGAATTGTTTGGCGTCGACCTGGCTGATGGTATCGCGGATCAAGACGCGCAATCTCCCGCCGGCGTGGTCAGCCAGGATTAGCGCCAACTCGTCCTTGCTCAAGGCGTCAAGCGGGCGACCGTCAGTCAAACTGGCCGGGTCGATGGTATTGACCACGCCGATCGCGCCGAAAGCCTGATTGACGACATTGAGAAATAGCGCGACCAGGGCCAAGCCGGCGAAAGCAATAGAAAAGTAGTTGAAAAGCCGGCCGAATCTTCCGCGCCGATGCCGCAATTCCAGCCGCCGGAAGAACTCCTTTTCCCCGGGCATATAGTGTTTGCCGCGGTCCATCAATAGGCCTCCCGAAAGCGGGTGATAATTACTCGGCTGAGCGCATTAAGTACAAAGGTCATCACGAAAAGCGTCAAGCCAATGGCGAAGATGCTGTTGTAGTCGATGGAATCGTAGCTGAGATCGCCGCCGCTGATGCGGGCGATATGCCCGGTCATGGTCTCGGCGGAGTCGAAGGGGCTGAAGCTGAGGTTGGGGCCGGCGCCGGCCGCGATGGCCACAATCATCGTCTCGCCGATGGCGCGGGAAGCCGCCACGATGAAGGCCGCCAGGATGCCCGAGAGCGCCGCCGGAACCACCACCTTGAATACAGTCTCCAGCTTGGTCGCCCCCAGTCCGTAAGAAGCTTCGCGCAGGGCCTTGGGCACGGCGTACAAGGCGTCTTCGCTCATCGAGCTGACCAGCGGGATGATCAAGATGCCGACCACGATGCCGGCCGAGCCGGTGTTATAGATATTGACCACATCCACGCCGAAGACGGCGCGCAGCAGCGGCGTCATGAACGTCAGCGCGAAGTAGCCGTAAACGACTGTCGGGATACCGGCCAGGATCTCCAGAATCGGTTTCAGCGTCTTGCGCACACGCTCGGAGGCGTATTCGCTGAGGTAGATGGCGGCGCCGATGCCCAGGGGCAGCGCCACCAGCATGGCGATAGTGCTGGTCATCAGGGTGGCGTTGATGAGAGGGAGGACGCCAAACTCGCCGATGGCCGGTATCCAGTTGCTGTTGCTGAAGAATTCGATGATGGTGGGGCGGTCGTTGAATTCCAGCGAAATGCCGGCGCTGTGCGGCGCAATCGTGTTCTCGCCGCGGATGCCTCGCTCCACCGTCAGCTGGGGCAGATAGCCGTCAGCCACAAAGGCGTCGGCGATGCGCTCGCTCAAGGGGAACACCGTCGAGCTGCCGGCCAGATGGAGCTCGCCAGAGACATTGGCCGGGTCCACGGCCGTCAGCTTGCTTTCGCCGGTGGCGCGGTTCCAGGCGTCGCGCGCTTGCGCCATCGCCTCGGTCGAGGCCGGGAAATAACCCACATCGACGATGACGCCGTTGACCTTGTCGAGGTAATAGCTGACGAATTCCGCCGCCTGCGGATGATCGCGCATGTGGCCGGCATCGCTGTAGATGAACAGCGGACGCGCCAGGGCGTAACTACCGTCCTCCACTGACTTCGATTCCGGTTTGACCCCGTCCAGCGTGATGACGCGCAGGTCATGCGTGTTGTTCAAATAATAAGCGTAGCCGAAGAAGCCAATGCTATGCGGGTTGCGCTTGATGCTGCCGACCAGTTGATTGTCATTCTCCGACATGATCGGCTCCGCCGCCAGCATTGTGTCCGCATCGCCGGCCAGGACCGCTTCCACGAAATAATCGAAGGTGCCGCTGTCTTGGCCGGGGATGACCAGTTGGATCGCTTCGTCGGGAAAACCGGCGCGCACATCGGACCAGGTTTCAGCGCCGCTGAAAACCTTCCGCAACTCAGCAGTGGACAGCCCGCTTATGAAATCGTTCTCGCTGCTGACAACGATGGCCAGCGCGTCGGTTCCCACGCGGAAGGCGACAGGCTCAATACCGGCCGAGGCGCAGACATCAATCTCGAACTGCCTGATCGGCCGGCTGGCATTCACAATCAGAGGTCGCTGCAGACCGGCGTTGGCGAGCTCCGCCTCTGGCATGCACCAGCGCCTGAATCCGCCGCCGGTCCCCAGCACATCATGCCTGAACTGATTGTTGTTGAATTCGCGGACTTCCATGACTTCCTGGCCGATGCGAATCGTGCTGCCGGCTTTAATGGCTTCGAGCGCCTTGCCCGGCTCAACGCGGATTGTGGCATCGCTCTCGTCCAGGTCGTTCAAGATGGCGCGATTGCTGTTCACCCACTGATCGCGCGTGAAGAACGAAATCGACTCGTTGCCCAGAACCAGAATGATGCCGAGGGTCGTGAAGATCGACAGCAGGCCGCAAGCCAGGAGGCAAGCCTGAATAAGTACTTCGTGCAGCTTGATACGATGCCTTAAGTCAAGCGATCCCGGCTTGGGCTGCGCGCGCTGTGAGGCCCAGTCGGGCTTCCGGAGTTTACTTGTTTTCATGATTCTCATTGGGCGCGGTCAAGGTCTATAAAGTGTCAGGATTTGCGTCTGTCCGCGGCGTAGTCGGACGTTGTTCCGGATGATTTGCTCAGCGCGGGATACGGCATCGCGGCATGATACCGTATCCCCGCTGGTGAGACTATCGAGAGATTGCTTACATATCTCCCGTGGCTTCCACGAAGGCGCGCTTGGCCGCTGCCAGCGCCGCCGGCGAGGCCGGGAAGTAGCCGACGTCAATTACCTCGTCATTGACCTTCGTCAGGTAGAAGTTGATGAAGGCCGCCACTTGCGGCTTCTCCGCCATGATGCCGGCGTCGCTGTAGATGTAGAGCGGCCGCGCCAGCGGATAACTGCCGTCGTCCGTGGTCTGCGCGTTGGCTTCGATGCCTTCAATGTTGAGGATGTGGAGCGCATCCTTATTCTCAACGTAGTAGGCGTAGCCGAAGAAACCAACGGCGTAGGGGCTGCCCGTTATGCCCTGCACGAGAACATTATCGTCCTCGGAGAGCTGCGGGTTGGCGCTCAGGATCGGCTCCTCATTTTCGTCGAAGACTTCTTCCACGAAGTAATCGAAGGTGCCGCTGTCAGTGCCAGGGATGAAGCGCTGAATCGCTTCGTCGGGCCATTCGGCGCGGACGTCGGACCAGGTATTGGCCGTGCTGAATATGGCCGCCAGCTCTTCCATGGTGACGTCAGACGCGAAGTCGTTCGCAGCCGATACTGTCACGGCCAGGGCGTCCGTGCCGACGCGGAATTCAAGCGCCTCGCGCCCGATAGCGTTGCAGGATTCGCGCTCGCTGTCCTTGATGGCGCGGGAGGCGTTGCTGATATCGCTCTCGCCTTCGACGCAGAAGCGTTCAAAGCCGGCGCCGGAGCCAATTGAGGCGATCGACGGCGCGACGCCGCCAGCGTCCGTCCATCGCTCGGCCATGCGCTCGCTCAAGGGGAAGACCGTGGAGCTGCCCGCGGTGATAATGTCGCCGTCGGCGTAGTCGAGCGGGTCAACTTCCGGCAGCATAACCTCGTCCATCATCATACCGTGCAGCGCCTCCAGGCCGTTGGCGATCCGCCAGGCGTCCAGCGCGCCAGCGAGGGCCAATTCCGAAGCCGGGAAGTAACCGACATCGACCACTTCGTCGTTGACATGCGTCAGGTAGAAGTTGATGAAGGCGTTCACCTGCGGCTTCTCCAGCATGATGCCGGCATCGCTGTAGATGTACAGCGGGCGCGCCAACGGGTAGCTGCCGTCGTCCGTGCTCTGCTCGTTGGCTTCAATGCCTTCAATGTTGAGTATGTGGAGCGCGTCCCGGTTCTCAACGTAGTAGGCGTAACCGAAGAAGCCGACCGCGTAGGGGCTGCCAGTGATGCCTTGCACCAGCACATTGTCATCTTCCGAGAGCTGCGGGTTTGAGCTGAGGATCGGCTCTTCGTCTTCGTCGAAAACCTCTTCGACGAAGTAATCGAAGGTGCCGCTGTCAGTGCCGGGGATGAAGCGCTGGATGGCTTCCTCGGGCCATTCGGCGCGGACGTCGGACCAGGTGTCGGCGCTACTGAAAATCAGCGCCAGTTCTTCCAGCGTGACATCGCTGACGAAGTCGTTCTTGGCTGAAACCGTGACCGCCAGCGCGTCCGTGCCGACGCGGAACTCAATTGGGTCGCGGCCGATTTCGGCGCAAGATTCGCGTTCGCTATCCTTGATGGCGCGCGAGGCGTTGCTGATGTCCGTTTCACCTTCGACGCAGAAACGCTCGAAACCGGCGCCCGAGCCGATGGAGGCGATCGACGGCGCCACGCCGCCAGCATCCGTCCAAAGCTCGGCCATACGCTCGCTAAGGGGAAAGACGGTGGAACTGCCCGCGGTGATGATCTCGCCCTCGGTATAATCCAGCGGGTCTACGTCCGGCAGCCCGTATTCGCTGGCCAGGGCGCCGGCCAGGACAAATACAAGCGCCAGCAGAATTGATACAAGGCGTGCGTTTTGCATGTGAACCTTACTCTCCCAAAGACTTACAGAAATTCTTGCGAAGTTGAGCGCGCACTCGAGGGACAGTTTAGTGGCGCACTGTTAACCGCCGCCGCCGCCAGCTTTAATGACGCAATATGATTATGTTAAGAGATTGGCTCATCAAACGGCGCTTGGCGTTCTTTTGCTCAACGTTGAGCGCGCCGGCCACTGGCGCCGGATGGAGACGCGGCTCAGTTTTGGCGATTCGCGCATCTGACGCTAAAATGATGGGCGAATGCGAAAGGCTGAGTCTTACCTTCATGGTCAAATATTTTGTGCGCCGTCTGCTGCAGGCGATCCCGACTTTTTTTGGCGTGACCATTCTGTCGTACATGATCATTTTGTCCGCGCCGGGCGATCCGGTGGCGATGATCACCTGGGGGCCGGACATCAATACGGAAGCCAACGACGCCATGCGTCGTCAGCTGGGTTTGGATCAGCCGCCGCTGGTGCAATACGTCTACTGGCTTATCGGCAATGATTGGACGCTGATCGATTACGACGGCGATGGCGTGGGCGAGACGCCGGGCGACCGTTACGGCCTGCTGCGCGGCGACTTCGGCGCTTCAATCAAGAATAAACGCCCGGTGATGCAGCAGATCGCCAAACGCGTGCCGGCCACCTTGCGCTTGGGCGTAGCGGCCCTGGCCATCGGCTTCATGGCCGGCGTGGTCCTGGGCGTGCTGGCGGCGGTCTTCCACCGCACCTGGATTGATCAGGTCATCCGGATAATCTCCGTCGTCGGCAATGCCGTGCCGCAATTCTGGCTGGGATTGCTGCTCATCATCATATTCGGCGTGCAGTTGGATTTGCTGCCGATCAGCGGCATGCAGAACATCACGCGCCGCGGCGGCTTTGACCTGGTCGACGCGCTGCGCCACATGATCCTGCCGGTATTTGTGCTGTCGCTGAACTGGATCGCCTTTCTCTCGCGCTTCACCCGCACGCAAATTCTCGAAGTCTTGCAGCAAGATTATGTCCGCACCGCCTACGCCAAGGGCCTGAACGACAATGTTATCTGGGTCCGGCACGCGCTGCGCAACGGCCTGCTGCCGGTAGCGACATTTCTGGGTCCCGCCATCGGCACGGTATTGGCCGGCGCCGTCATCATTGAGCAGGTATTCGCCTGGCCCGGCATGGGCAAGTTGATCATTGACGCCGTCTTCGCCCGCGACTACCCGGTGGTGATGGGCTCGGTCGTCATCGCGTCCGTGATGTATATCGTCGGCGTCCTGCTCTCGGATATCATGTACGTCATCATCGACCCGCGCATTCGACTGGAGTGAGCAACTGATGGCGAGCGAATCCACCGTAGCCGACCTGGCCTCGGGCCTGTCGCAGCGACCGTCGCGATCCTTTTGGCGGGACGCGCTCTCCTTTATCTTGCGCGATCGCTTGACCATGTTTGCTGTGTCTGTGCTAGTTGTTTTCACATTGACAGCCGTCGTCATGCCCGTTGTCTTTGAACGCGTTTTCGACCTTGACGTTAACAATACCAGCATCCCCAACCGCTTCAAGCAGCCCGGCGAAAGCGGCTATCCGCTGGGAACCGACCAACTGGGCCGCGACCAGTTCCTGCGCCTGATCTACGGCGGCCGCGTGTCGCTGACTATCGCCTATTTGGCCAGCGTCATGACCGTTTTCATCGGTATTTCGCTGGGTCTGCTGGCCGGCTACTACGGTCGCCAGGTGGACGATTTGATCTCATGGGCCATCAACACCCTCAGCGCGATACCGCCGCTGTTTTTGCTGCTGATCGCCTCGGCGGTATGGGAGCCGTCGACCGAAGTGCTGGTCGTGGTGCTGGCGGCGCTGGGCTGGGTGGGGACGAGCCGGCTGGTGCGCGGCGAGGTGCTTTCGCTGAAGGAGCGCGATTATGTACTGGCGGCGCGGGCCTTGGGCGCGTCCGACTTGGGCATCCTGATCTCGCATATCCTGCCAAACGTCTTCTCGATCGTCATGGTGACGATGACCATCATCGCCGGCAACTTGATCCTGATCGAATCCGGCTTGAGTTACCTCGGCGTCGGCATCCAGCCGCCCACGCCCACCTGGGGCAATATGCTGACCGACTCGCGCAGCTACTTCGTCAGCGGCGTGCACCTGGTCTTCACACCCGGCATCCTGATCATGATCACCGTGCTCTGCTT
>CAZWCV010000128.1:0-10654 GCA_964632725.1 uncultured Anaerolineaceae bacterium | reverse complement strand
CCCCCCCGGGGGGGGGGGGGGGGGGGGGGGGGGGGGGCGGCGCCCCCAAAGCGCGGCATTTATTTCAATGACTTACTTAGTTCTACTGAGAATTCGTCTCGGTGTACTCGGTGGTAAAAACTTTGTGCCCTTTGTGGTCAAAATCCCCGAGACATCAGCCCTCCTGCAATCCCGCCGGCGCCAACTCGCCAATAGACCGCTCCAACTCGGTCGCCGCCCGCACCTCAGCCTCCGCATCCACCGGCTCGGGATTAGCGCTGGTCGGCAGCGGCGTATCGTACGCGTAGTCCGGATCGCGCTTCTGCCGATTCCATACCAGGCGCATTTCTTTCCAGGCGCCCACCAGCGTGCGCGGGACGGGCATGTCGTCCTGGATTTCCCGGTAGAGCTTGCCAAGATTGTAGCAGGGCACGCCGGCGTACATGTGATGCTCAATATGCCAGTTCATGCGCCAATAGAGAAATGAGAAGAGCGGATTGAGCTTGACCGAGCGCGTATTCTTGCGGAAGTCGCGGCTGTGGTTGCGCAGGCCACAGTGCTGCGTCAGCCCGACGAAATAGGACAGCCAGTTGCCGATGAAAACCGACAGCGAGAAGATAAGCGGCAGCACCCAATAGCCGCTGGTGATACCGATGACGAGCATGGAACCGTGAAATAGCAGCAGCAGGCGCGACCAGTTTATCGAGCGTCGATGCTGATCGGGCTGGTCGCGGTGCAAAGCGCGGTACCATTCGTTGATGGGCGCGCGCTCGTCGGCGGGCACGAGACCGACCGCGCCGAGGGCGGTGATCAGCAGGGTCGAAATCAGCCCGCCTTTGCCAAAGGTGCGCCCGCGCTGCGTCAGCAGGTTGAATGTGAAGAGCTGCAGCATAAACGTCGAGGCCAGCGAGGGCGCCAGCGGCAGCAAGTTTTCGCGGTCACCTTCGGGATGCAGGGTGTAGCGGTGGTGATAGGTGTGGCTGCTGGCGTAGTCGAAGGGGTCCCACCAGCCGATCAAGCTGAACAAATACAGAAACAACTTGTTCAGCCACTTGGTCTTGAAGACCGTGCCATGCCCCAGCTCATGCGGCGCCGTGCCGGTGAAAAAGCTGGTGACTGTGCCGTGAAAGAAGAGCGCGATCAGCATTAACAGCCAGCTCTCCTGCGACCAGAAATAGAATACCGACGCGCCGGTGATGACAAAGAGCGCCAAATGCCCGCCGGCCTGGAACCAGGCTTGAGCGTCGCTGCGCCGCGACAACTCGCGCAGAACGCCCGGGCGCGTCGGGCAGCGATACCAATCGACGCGCAGCGTCTTGCGGACTTCCGACAGCTCTTGATAAGTCATCTCATAAGCCTCTAAATCTCTGTAATTCCGAGGGAGAATTTTGCAGGCTAAATCTTGCTGAAAACAGAGGACGAGCTAATGGCTCCCCCTCCCTGATGCATCGGGGAGGGGGCTGGGGGGGTGGGGTAGGAAAAGCGCATCAGCACGATCAAGTACCGGACAAGCCTTACAGCGTCTACTCCACCGCCACCCCCAACTGCTCCAGGACAGCGACCGCCTCGTCCAGGTCAACCCGGTCGCGCGCGTTCTTGATCGAACGCTGCAGCATGAATATCGCGTCCTGATCGCCGGCGCGCGCCAGCTCCAGCGCCTCGGCATAGCCTTTCTCGCTGTAGCTCAGGTCGCGCGCGACCACCCGATTGTCGTAGCGCTTCCAATAATATTTGAGGTCCTCATGCCGCCAATGCGGGTAGATCTCCTCCCAGGTCAGCCCGCTGGGCCCGTGCGGCTCGAGCATGTGCTCGGCGATTTTGTCGCCAAGGATCATATAGCGGTTGTCCAGCGACAGGCGCAGGCGGTCATCGGTATAGTTCGGCAACGCGCGATGGATGGTCAGCGCCGGGAAGAAAAGCGCGTCGCCCGCTTGGTAGTCGATGGAATGCCAGACCGGGTCGATGTCCTCGTGCTCGGTCTCGTCGACGATCAAGCCGCCCGCGCCCAGTGAGAAATGATGCTCCAGCACGCGCTCGACTTTATGCGACTCCGGGATAACAGCCAGCCCGCCCAACTCAATCGGGCAATCGCCGATTGGCGCCCAGCAGGTGATATTGTCGTAGCTGCCCTGGAAGTGCACGAAGTCCTGGTGGGTGGGCGTTGTGTGCTCGGTATATTTGGGGAACCAGATGCGGGCGACTTTCTGCGGGTGCGGCATGACCGGCGCGCCAACCATCTTGGCCACGATGTCCTGGAATTCGGGCCAATGCGCCGAGCGGTGAAAGTTCTCGTTTTTATAGACTTCGGCGTAGCCGGCCGTGTATTCGTTGTCGCCCTCGGTGTAACGCATGTTGATATCGGCGATGCCGTCCATGGGGTCGGTATTGGCGATCAGCCAGCCGACTTGCTGAATCACGCTCATCATCTCGCGGCGCAACTCGAGCATTTTGTCGGGATTCACCAGTCGCCGGAAAAAGAGATAACCCTCGTCGGCGATGCGGCGCTGGAGTTCTTGCGGGTCGTCCATGGCATCGTTGGATATGCGCATCTGTCTTATTTCTTGAGACATAATCGGTTTCACTCGCGGCTTGTCGTTTCGATTGCGCTTATTCTACCGTCAAATGGCGGGCAGGTCATCAACGTTTCCGTGCCTTTGCCACGGTTGCTCGCCTGGATCGACTCGCTTCAATCGAAAAACGAGCGCCGACGCGACAGACGGTGGCGGCGCCCGCACTCACGACGAGATGGCCTTGGCTCGCGGGCCTCTGGGCTGCGCGACAGCGGCAGAGCGTGAGGCGGTAAGGAGCGGAGGCGCCGCCCGGATTTCCGCATTTTCGCGTTCAGTAGATCTGGACCGCTTCAGTCCAAATCAACGACGCGCGGAAGCGGACACGCAGTCCTCGACTGCTCAAAGTCTGCATCAAACGGCGGCGGGCTGGAGCCTCATCTACGGCCATCCACCCCTTTGCGACTCCTACCGGTCCCAAAGACCATGCTCTGGCCAGCGGCGCGGGAGACGCGCTGCAACCGGCGGCAAAGACGGCAGCGGTTTGTGCGGCTCCAGCTGATACCAATAGGCGACGCTGGAGTACTCATTGCTCTGGTCATTGGCGTGCCCGTGCTCTATCGAGAAACGCAGCGACTTGGTGAAGCGAACCGGGTCTTCAATATGCCAGCGATAGAGACTCCACTTGCCGAAATGCTCCTGCGCGTCGCTGCCCAGTGAGATGCCGTGATAGGGCCCGTCGTATTCGCCGCTGGGGAAACCCCAGGCGCAGCCGAAATAGTCTTCGGTGCCGGTGCCGTGCAGGGACGGCGGCCAGGACTCGCCATCGATGAAGAACATGTCGTCGCCCTCGCCGGGCCAGGTGAAGACCTGGTTCGAGGCGTTGAAGTTGTCGATGTTCAGCAGGCAGCCGACATAGTGCCCGGTGCCGACCGCGTCCAGGATTACATAATTCTCGGCGTCGCTCAGATTGATGCCGGGCAGATCCCAAGGCGCGGGGTTTTCTTCTTGGGAAGGATGCGCGACAGCGTCCGTAGGATTCTCTTGATTCCAGGTGGCGTGGAAATAGCCGACATCTTCAGGCGGCGCCTCGTCGACCAATTCGTAATCGACATAATAGAAGAGGTTGGCGATGGGTTCTTCGCTTTCGTTGATGATCTGTATCTTGGCGTGCTGGGCGAAGGGCATGGGGAAATACCAGTTCATCGCCGGCGAGAAGGGCCCCTTGGGGCCGCGGCGGTCGCCGAAAGTCATATTGACGGGCAGCGACATATAGTGGCGCCCGGTGGCGTGCCCGATGCCGAAGAAGTCGCCGTAGGGCGCGCGCACGCTGGGGTTTTCCTCGCCATCCCAATACATCTCAATAACCAGTTTGCGCATGTACTGGGGCGCGTAGCAGCGGGTGGTCATCCAGATATGCTTGATTGTACCGCAGCCTTCGATATCGGCCATGACGTGGGTGGCGCCCGGCGCGACCACTTTGAAATCGCGATTGGCGCCGGTGACATCGTAGCTGGACGAGCGCAGGGAACGCGCGCGCTTGATATGCGCTAAGCCGCCCAGCGGGCTATTGGGTTGCCAGACATTCATCTTGAGATCACTCCTTGTGCTATAGCGGGTTTTGCTCAGCCTTTGACCGCGCCCATCGTCATGCCGGCGACAATGCGCTTCTGCATCAGCAGCGAGAATATGATGACTGGCAGCGAGTATAACACCCCGAGCGAGGTCATCGTGCCCCATTGTATGCTGTATTGCGATTTGAATTCGGCGATGGCGATTGGCGCTGTTTTGACGCCGGTGGATGATAGCAGCAGCGAGAATAGAAACTCGTTCCAGGAAGCCAGGAAGACAAAGACGGCCGTCACCGCTATGCCGCCGGCGGCGACCGGGATGATGATGCGAATTAGCGCCCCGAAGCGTGAACAGCCGTCGACCCGCGCCGCCTCTTCCAACTCATGCGGGATGCCCTCCATGAAGCTGGCCAGCAGCCAGATCGCCAGCGGCACACCAATGGTGGAATGAGCCAGCGCCACGCCGATGTGGGTATCGGTCAGGCCGAGCGAGCGCATGATGGCGAAGAGCGGAATCCCGACTGAAACCGGCGGTATCAAGCGCGTCACCAGCGCCGCCAGCAGAAACAGCTTGCCGGCCCAGGTGGCGTAGCGCGCCACGCCATAAGCGGCTGGCACCGCCAGCGCGAGTGTGATGGTGGTGCAGAGCAGGGCGATGACGATGCTGTTGCCGAAAGAGCGCCGCACCGAGGCAAACTCGCTGATATTGCTGTAGTTCTCCAGGCTGAGGCGCTGCGGCAGCAGGGTCGGCGGGATGGTCAGCGCGTCCGCCGGCGGCTTGAGCGAAGTCGAAACCAGGAAGGCGTAAGGAAAGACGTAGATGATCAGAATGATGGCGACCAGCAGCGCCAGTATGCCGCGCTGAGCAAATGACGACTTCATGGCGCGCGCCCTCCCCCGCTCATGATTGCGACGTCCCCCGCCCCCAGATGACGAAGAAGACGAAGGCGCTGATCAGCAGCATGCCGACCATGAACAAAACGGCAATCGCCGACGCCTCGCCCACATGGCCATAGCGGATCATGGTGCGGTAGATGTGAATACTGAGGATCTCCGAGGCGAAGCGCGGCCCGCCCTCGGTCTGAATCCAGATCATGTCGAAGGCGCGGGCGGCGTCGATGCCACGGATGATCAAGACAACGGCGATGACCGGGCGCAGCAGGGGCAGAGCAATATTGCGGAAGCGCTGAAGGGCGCTGGCGCCGTCGATCCTGGCCGCCTCGACCAGCTCCGCCGGGATGTTTTGCAAGCCGGTATAGAGCACGAGCGCCACGAAGGAGGTCGTCAGCCAGATATTGGGCAGGGCCACCGAAAACAATACGATGTCGCGGTCGCCCAGCCAGGAAATATCGCTCGAGTCGGCGATGATGCCGAGAAACTCCAGGATGTGATTGACGATGCCGATATTGTCGATGAGCATGAAGCGCCAGAGCAAACCGGCCACAATCGGCGGGATCATCAGCGGGAAGGCGAAGATGGTGCGCAGAATCTCCGAACGCGGGCCCATGGCGTTAAAGATCAGGGCGGCGCCAAAGCCCAGAACAAATTCTGCGCTCAAGGCCATCAATGTGTAGTTCAGCGTGCGCCCGGCTGATTCCAGGACGCGCGCGGACGAGAGCGCCTTGGCGTAATTGTCCCAGCCGACGAAGACTCCTTCGCTCAGGGCGTAGATGCTGACATGGTGGAAGCTGTCGCGAATGAGCAGGAACAAGGGGTAGCCGACAAAGGCGAGCAGAAAGAGCGTCGCCGGCAGCAGCAGCGCCAGGACGAAGCTTCGGTCTGTCAAGCGCATGGGGCTACCCCGTACTTAAGAGAAGCGTGGCGGAGCCACCGACGGACGGCGGCTCCAATAGGCCGATGGCTATTCGTAGCCCATCGCTTCCAGCATTTCGCGGCCCCAAGCCAGCAGTTCGGCCGGATCTTCCTCGCAGGTCAATGCGTCCGAGCCGATAGGGCCCAGGATCTCGTCGGCGATCTGCTGCCAATCGGCCACAGCCGGGCGGCCAATGGTCTGCGGGCTGTCCAGGGTCTGCAGCAACGGATTCAGATTCTCGAAGCCTTCGACATCGGCGTACTCGGCGTAGGCGGATTTGCGCGCGGCCAGGCCCAGCGGCGCTTCAATGCCCAGCGCGTTATGGTCGTAGAGGTACTGCACCAGCTGCAGCGCCAGCTCCTTATTCTCCGAGGTATGGGGCACGATGTTGAACCAGGGACCGGGAATGGCGCCGACGCCACCGGGCCCGGCGACCATGGGCGCTGCGCCGACCAAATCGGCAATCGGCGAGTCGCCGCGGGTCAGACGGTAGGCATGGCCCCAGAAGCGGAACATCGCTGTCTGGCTCTGATAGAAGAGATTCTCGGCCACGCCCCAATCGATCTCGTTGACGTTTGGCGGCGCCACATCCATATCGCAATGGTGGCTGATGTAGTAGGACAGGCCTTCGACGTGCGCCTCATTGTCGATGATGATATTGTGGTCGGCGTCGAGTACAACGCCGGGCGAGCCGGCTTGCAAGACCGCGATCATCCATTCGAAATCGGCCACGCCGCCTTTGACGTCCGTGCCGTACATATCGATCTCGCCGTCGCCATCGTTGTCGCGGGTGAAGAATTGCGCCATATCATCGAATTCCTGCCAGGTTGCGGGCGGCGCCAGCGCATAGCCGTACTCGGCTTCAAAGGCGGCCATTTCGTCCGGATCTTCCCACAAATCCTTGCGGTAGAAGATGATCTCGGTATTGGCCCAGGTGGGCATGCCGATGAACGTGCCGCCAATCCGGGCGTCGGCGACCAGCGAGGCGAAGAGATCGTCGATCACTTCGTCGGTGAAAAGCTCGTCGAGCGGCTCGGCGAAGGGCGCGAAATGCGACATCCAGACGACGTCAATCGTGGCCACGTCAAAGGCGGCCCCACCGGTCGCCATTTCGGCGGAGAGGCGATCGAAGACACTGCCATAGGGCACGTTGACGAATTCGACTGTGTGGCCGGTCTCTTCTTCAAATTGCTGGGCGGCCGCTTCCTGCAGCCACAAGCCGCCCTGCTCGACCAGAACGGTCAGCGTGACGGCGTCCTGCGCGCCCGCGGTCAAAGACAGCAGGGCAAAGACCAGGACCAGGAGTACAAGACTCAACTTCTTCATGACATTACCTTTCTTGAAACTATGTATGTGGTGAAACGGTGAGCATCGCGGCGGGATGCTCGGCGGAAAACACTGAACGCGTCAGTGACGATCCCGAAAAGGGATGGGCGTTTGGCGGGGCGAGACTGGATGGAGCTGGACGAGAGGGCGACGCGCGTGGACGGCCCGCGCAGCTAGGCGAGGCTACAGTCAGGGGGATATTTGGTTTCCATGCAGATATTGAGCAGCAGCTTCATCGAGGGGTGATGGGCAATGGAAAAGGCCATGTGGCGCTGATGCGGCTGGAACTTCTTGACGAGGCGGGGATCAAACATCGGAACAGGCTGGTTTCAAAAGCGCCAAAACTATTGTCTTCGTTGAAACAAAGGTAACTCATATAGTGCATATTGTCAAATCATGGAGCGACAAGCAGCGAGAATCTGTGCGATGCGCCGAACTTGGATCTGGTCGCTGTCGCACCGGACGAAGCGCAGGGCGGCTTCGGCGACCAGGCTCTCCGGCGGCGCTGTGCCGCGCAGCAGGCTTTTGGCGGAGTGGGCGCGCAGTTCGATGTAGTCGGGGTGGTCATTGTTTAACCACAGAGATTACAGAGGGCGCTGGGGTGTTTTGCCGGTTTGCCGCCGACGGAAAAGTTTTTTCGGCAATTTGGCAATGCGGGCGAGCCAAGGCTCGCCCCTACAGATTTCGCGTGATGATGCATGTCGCCGCAAAGCTCTGCGCCTCTGTGGCAATCTTTAGTCATAAACCCGCTGCAGCGCCCAGGCGTCGGTCAGCAGATCGTGATAGATCACCAGGGCCATGCCGCCGGCCAGCACCTTGTAATAGTCGCGGTAGATGCGGGCGCGCCACCAATTCACATCCAGTTGCCAGGAGAGGGCGATGCGCTCGATTTTGTGCCAGCGGCCGCGCCAGCGGATGGCGCTGGGCCGGGCGTCGCTCAGCCGCACTTGCAGCGCTTCCGCAGCTTCTTTCCGGTCCTCTTGCCAGAGTCGGCTCATGCGCCCAGGGCCTCGCTTTCATATTGCAGCGCCGGCGGGAAATGGCGCGGCGCGTCGGTCAAGCTCAGTTGATACACGGTCTGGTGAAACCGCCGCTGCCAGGCCGCCACCGCCGCCCGCAGCGAGCGGCCTTCGCGCGCGACTTCAAAGAGCGAGAGCTGCTGTGGCTGCAGAGGCGCCAATTCGCTGAGCTGCAGGGTCAGCTCGCTGATGCCGGCCTGGGCCGTCAAGCTTTCCAGCAGCAGGGGCAGCTGCTTTTCGAAATGGGCGCTATGGCGCAGGGGCGCGCTGGGCTGCAGGTGCAGTTCATGCCGGGCGCGGTTTTCATCTTCGAGCAGCAGAACCAGCCGGCCGGCTTCGCGCTGCCCGAGTTGATCGAGCAGGGCCGGCGCCAGGCGCAGGCAAGCGGCCAGCAGGCTTTGGCGATCGGCGATGGCTTCGTCAAAAGACAGCGATCCCGTCAGCAGCGGCGGCGGCTGGCAGGCTTGCAGAGGACGGGGGTCGATGCCCAGCGCCAGGTCGTAACACCGGCAGCCGTGGCGCTCCCACTGTTCGAAGACGGCGGCCCGCGACAGCGCGGCGAAATCGCCGATGCTGCGGATGCCCATCATGGGCAGGCGGCGCTGCATATCGGCGTTCAGCGGCAGCAGCGCGGCCGGGAAGGGCGCCAGGAAAGCCGCTTCCTGCCCCGGCGCCACGCGGCAATGCGCCGTTCCGCTGGTCCCGGCGGCTTGGGCCACGAATTTGCCGCTGCCTGTGCCGATGGTGACCTGGCCGCCCAGCAGGCATTGCACGCGGCCGCGCAGGATCGCCAACTCTTGCGGGTGGTCGCTGAGCACGAGCCAGCAGGCTTTATCGGGGTGGTAGCCGGGCTCGACCTTGTCGATGTGCTGCGCCAGGTCGGCGGTCACTTCGGCGAAGAGGCGGCGATAGACATCGTCGCGCGCGCGCAGAAATGCCGCGTTGGGGCAGAGCAGTTCGGCTTGTTTGCGGCTGTCGCCGGGGCGTACGCCGGCTGCCCGGGCTCGGGCGTCGGTCGCCAGCACCTTGACTTGATGCTCGCCGCAGAGCACGATCAGCGGGCTTTGGCCCAGCGCCGGCTGATGCAGCCGCTCGATGGTCGCGGCCAAATCCCAGATCACCAGCGCGCTGAACATGCTTCCTCCCGCGGGATGTCAAAGGTGGCCCGGACTTGACGAAAAGGCAGGAAGGGATGGGCGGTCAAGCGCAGCTCGCTGATGAAGCCGGTGACATCGCGCCGCCGCGTGAGCCAGTCTTGCCGTTGGCATTCCAGCGTGACTTGCATGCCGGGCAGCGGCCGCGGCGAGAGCGCCAGCAGGGTCACGGGGGCGTCGCGCAAAAGCGCTTTGAGCTGGGCGAGGGGCAAGGCGGCCGGGTGATCGAGGGCGATCAGGCAGGGCAGTCGCTGCTGCGCCAGGTAGCGGATCAGGAAGAGGGCGTGTTTCAGCGGGGCGCCATTCAAAAGCAGCAAGCGCCCGAGTTCAACCCCGGCCGCGGCCGCGTTGGGCGGGTCGAGCCGCTGGCCCATGTCCATGTAGACGACCGGCAGGCCCTGCGCCTGGGCGCCGGCCACCGCTTGATAGAGCAGGCTGGTGGCGCCGGACGTGGGCGCGCCGCTGATGCAGTGGATCGCGCCGCAGAGCAAGCCGCCGTCCAGCAGTTCGTCGGCGGCTGGCAGGCCGGTCGGCAGCATCTCCCGGGCGGGCGCCAACTCCGCCGCCGGCCGCAGTGTCTGAAAGCCGAAGCGCTGCTGCATATCGGCAACGAGCATTTCAAGGGACATCTGTTCCCCGCCTTTCGCTGTGGGGGCAATGTGTAGAGACAGGATAGAACATCTGTGCTAAGTTGTCAAGGGCGCGTCAAATCTGCCGGCGGAAATTGCCGGGCTTGTCCGGTAGCGGCTCATGCCAACGCGCTCTGTCTCAAAAGCGAGGCGGGTACGCTGACGCAAGTCCGGGCGCCGCTCCGCTCGGGCAAAAAAAGTGGTACAATGTATTCGGGAATGTTACATGAGTGGAAGGAGAACCTATTGCCAAAGCGCCAATCATGACCGTGTGTATTGCATTAGCGACAACGCCATTTGGAGGAAATCACAATGACTAAGCGATTCATTTGTCTCGCGGCGATGCTCCTTGTATTCGCCGTACTCGGTTCCGCGCCGCTGGCGCAGGGTGCTACGCTAAATGTCGCGTGGCCCTATCAAGTTCCGCCGACCGGACACTTCAACACCTTCGCGTCCGGCGGTATCGCGCTCGGCCAATATCAGGACTTGCATGAACCGCCGCTGGCCGTCTTGCTGTGGGCAACCGGCGAATACGAGGGCATGATTGCCGAAGAATTCGGCTGGGACGCCGACGGCAACTATGTGATCAAGATGGTCGAAGGCAATAGCTGGAGCGACGGCAGCGCGATGACCGCTGACGACCTGATGGCGACCTT
>CAZWCV010000127.1:6075-10929 GCA_964632725.1 uncultured Anaerolineaceae bacterium | reverse complement strand
GCCGATCCAGCCCTCGAAGAGCCGGTAACGGAAGACATCGGCAATCCGCGCATTTACCAGCAGCGCGTCGAATTTCATCAGTCGGCTCCTTCCAGCAATTGCACGGCGCGCAGCGCGGTGCGAATGGTCATCCCTTCGCCACGCATGTAAAGCGCCTCTTTTTCCGCCAGCGTCGGTTGCTCTTCGAGATAGATATTCGAGTCGGTGGCGACCACGCAGCCGACCTTTGCCCGCCGCAGCGTCCCGACGATAAACAGGGTTGACGCTTCCATTTCCGCCGCGACGACGCCGGCCCGGCGCAATTGATCATTGAGCGCCGCGTCGCGCGCGTAGAAGGCGCTGCGCGTCGTGCCAATACCGCTGAAGGCGCGATGCCCCAGCTCGCTGGCCGCCTGAATCAAGGCGTTGCTCACCTCAAGGTCGGCTACGGCCGGGAAGCCCGGCGGCAAATACTCGTCCGATACGCCGTCGCCGCGATACGCGGCCGTCACCACCACCAGCGAGCCAATCGGAATGTCTTGGCGCCGCCCGCCGGCGGAGCCAACGCGAATGAACACTTCCGCGCCGACATTGCTTAGCTCTTCAAGGGCGATGGCTGCCGATGACCCGCCAATCCCGGTCGAGCACACGCTGACTGGGACACCGTTCGTTTTCCCGGTGAAGACTACAAATTCGCGGTTTTCGGCGACCAGGCGGGCTTCGTCAAGCTGATGGGCAATACGCCGGGCGCGCGCCGGATCGCCCGGCAAGAGCACGCAGCGCGCGACATCCCCCGGCACACAGCGTATATGCTTTTGAACTTCAATTTTCTGTGAGCCGGTCATGCCGGTTGCTCCCATTTTTCAAAGATGGCGATCCACTTCTGCGTGTGCGCTTGTACGCTGACGGCAGCGCCGGCTTCAAAGCGTTCACCGGCGCTGTCTTGCGTGATGCTGAACTCGCCGACTTCTGTCTCGACCAGGTAGCGCAGCTCGTTGCCGTGAAAGGTATGCAGGATTACACGCCCGGCGAGGCCGCCCGCTGCGGCGCCCGCAGAGAGACTGGCGTCTTCGGCGCGAAAATAGATCTCAGCCCTGGCGCCGGGCTGGGGCGATCCTTGCCTGGAGCGCCAGGGCAGTTCAATCGGCGCGTCGCCCCAATCCACGCTTAACTTGCCAGCCCCTGCCGATTCAACGGCCGCGCTGAAGCGGTTGTCGAATCCCATGAAATCCGCTACGAATGCGGTTTCGGGCGCCGCGAAGATGCGCTCCGGACTGCCAACCTGCTCAATTCTGCCTTGATTCATGACCACCACGCGGTCGGAGATACTCAATGCCTCCTCCTGATCGTGGGTCACGTAGAGGGTGGTGATGCCGAGCTGCTGCTGGGCGCGTCGAATCTCTTGCCGCATATCCACGCGCAGCCGCGCATCCAGATTGCTCAGTGGTTCGTCCAGTAGCAGAACTTGCGGTTCAATGACGGTGGCGCGGGCCAGGGCGACGCGCTGTTGTTGGCCGCCGGAAAGCTGCGCCGGACGGCGATCCGCGAAGGCTTCCAAGCCCACCATCTTCAGAGCATTGATGACGCGCGCATGGACTTCTTTCTTTGAAACGCGCCGCATCCTCAAGCCAAAGGCGACATTGTTGAAGACTGTCAAATGCGGAAATAGCGCGTAGCTCTGGAAGACCAGACCAATGTCGCGCTTGTTGGGGGGCAGCTGCGTATAATCGCGGCCATTGATGAGGATCCGGCCGGAGTCCGGTCGAATGAAGCCTGCGACGCTGCGCAGGGTCGTGGTCTTGCCGCAACCACTTGGCCCCAGTAAGGACAGCAACTCCCCTCGTTCAACGTCCAGGCTGAAACGCTCCAGCGTCGGCCGATTCTCTTCATAAGAGACGGTAAGATCGCGAATTTCCAAATGAGGCATGAGCTACACAAACCGTGATAGACCGAGCAAACGCTCAGCTGTTTGCACGAGCGCGACGGTAAAAATGACGAGCAGCGTCGAAAGGGCGGCGATGGTCGGGTCAAAGTAGTATTCCAGATAACTGAGCATGGAAACAGGCAGCGTGGTCACGCCGGGCCCGCTGAGGAACAGCGACACCGGGACGTTATTGAATGACGTGATGAAACCCAGGACGAAGGCGGCGGCGATACCGGCTTGCATATTGGGCAGCACCACCAGCAGGAATCCGCGCAGGCGGTTGGCGCCCAGACTGACTGCGGCGTCTTCTACGTAGGGGTCGAGGTTGCGCAGGCTGGCGGAAATGACGCGCACGCTGTAGGGAAACAGTATCGCGGTATGGCCGATGAACAAGCCCGTCATGACTTGCAAATCGCCCAGCAGCACGAAGAAGTTAAGCATGGCGAAGCCGATCACCAGACCCGGTACCAGTATCGGCGCCGAAAAGACGGTTTCCACCAGGCCGGAAGCGGCAAACTTAAATCGCACCAGCGCGTAGGCTACCGGCATGCCCATAACCAGCGAGACGATGGTGGATAAGAGCGCCAGCTGCAGGCTGATCCAGAAGCTGTCGATAAACTGGGAAGTCTCGAATACATTGGCGAACCAGTCCAGCGTGAAGCCTTGCGGCGGAAAGGCCATCGTCGCGTTGGCGCCGAAGCTGGCCATAAAAATGATGACGAAGGGGCCGAGCAAGAAGCCATAGAGTATGACCAGACTGATATACATCCAGCGCGAAACCATCCGGCTCGCTCCTACACCTGGTGTACGCGCGCAAGGCGCAGCAGCAGATTAACCGCCAGAGTCGTCACAATCATCACCACCGCGACTACGGCCGCGGCGTGTTGGTCGAAGAGAATCACCGCCTCTTGCCGCAACAGGGTAGACATCAGCAACAGACGCGCGCCGCCGAGTATAGCCGGGGTCACAAAGGCGGTAACCGAGCCGGTGAACACCAGCGTTGCGCCCAGAACGAGGCCATCCGAAGATAAAGGTACGATGATGCGCCAGAAGGTTGTGGCCCGGCTGGCGCCGAGGCTGCGCGCCGCTTCCAGCACATCGTTCGGGATATTCTCCATCGCGCTAACCAGCGGCAGTACCATCAGCGGCAGAAACAATTGCGTCAGACCAAGCACAATCGCGGTTTCGGTGAAAATGAAGCGCAGGGGTTGCTCGACCAAATCAAAAGCCAGGAGCGTCTGATTGACCATGCCGCGCCTGCCCAGGATTATTAGCCAGGCGAAAGTGCGCGCGACGGCGTTGGTCATCAAGGGCAATATCACCAGCGACATCAGAAACGAGCGGCGGCGCGCCGGCATCCGCGCCAACACAAAGGCGGCCGGGTAGCTCATCAGCACGCAAATGCCGGTTACGATTAGGCCGAGCTTGAGCGTGCGCAGGTAGACGATCCGCGAGACGCGGCTCTCGAAAAAGTCGACGTAGCCCGTCAGCGTAAAGCCGCCGTCCTCCGGCAAGACGCTCTGTGAGAGCAAGAAGATCAGCGGCAAGACGAAGAAGACCAGTACAAAAACAAATGCTGGCGAGACCAGCAAGATGATAGTACGCGTCTGATTGGGACGTCGAATCATGATTCAAAACAGGGGGCGCGAAGGCCCCCTGCGCGAAATCGTGGAAATCCTGGTCCGCCGCGTCAGCGCACCATGACCTCATTCCAGCGCTCCAGCCAATCTTCCAGGCGTTCCGACACCTGCGCCTGATCCAGCACGATCATGGTGTCGAGCATCTCGCCGCAGGTAAGCAGCGCGCAGATTTCCTCGGGCAACTCGACCGTGGCGTTGACGGGCGAGTCAATCAGGTCAAGCGCTTCAGCTTCCTGGACATCGTGCGAGATGAACCAGTCGATATAGGCGTGCGCCAGGTCTGCCTGGTCGCTGGCGGCCGTAATGCTGATCATGTTCGTTTGGCCGACGACGCCTTCTGCGGGAACGACAGTGGACAGCTCATGACCGGTATTGATCAGGTTGCCAATGGCGAAACTGGCGTAAGGCGCAAGCCACACTTCTTCTTCCTGCACCAGCGTCGTCAGTTCTGAGCTGCGGATATAGGTTGTCACCAGATTGTCGGCCAGTTGGGGCAAGGCTTCCCAAGCCGCGTCGGCATCGTAATTGATGGCCTCCATCTCCTCACCCTCGCCCATAGCCTGCATCGCCAGCGCGCGATCAATCATGATGAGCGTGGCTGGACCAAAGGTGGTGGACATCTCGGGAATGCTGACAAAGCCGGCGACATCGTCGCGCAGCAAGTCGGCCCACGAAGTAACTTCAGCTTCAACCAGGTCAGTGCGGTAAATCAGACTGAGGCTGTTGACTGTGTAGCCGACGCCGGCCTGGTTGCCCAGCGGGTCCTGCGCCCAGTCGTATACTTCGTCCAGGTTTTCCAGCAGGTCGGGGTCGTAGGGCTGGAGCAAGCCCGCTTGACTGGCGATGTGGGTGAACTGGGTGGCGAAGTGCACGACGTCAATCGTGGTGTTTTCGCCCTCAGCTTGCAGCCGCGCCAGGCGATCCGAGTTATTACCGGTATCCAGCACGATGTCGACGTTGTGCATTTCTTCAAAGGGCGCGAAAACATTTTCTTCGAGCACATCCAGGTTAAAGCCCCAGATTGAGACCGTCAGGGTTTGCGTGTCCTGGGCGACCGCCATTGGCCCCGCCAATCCCATTACCAAAACCGCAAGCAGAATCAAAAAAAGTCGTTGGCTACTCATGGGTATCTCTCCACATCTTGATAATTGAACAAAGCAATCGCGAGTATAACACAGGCGTGATGTGATTTCAGCCGGTTTCGTCGCGCGCCAACCGGAACCGACCAAGAGTTAGCTGGCTTTCACCCCCCCCCCCCCCCCCCCCCCCCCCCGGGGCGCACCACCCAATTAAAACCCGGGCGGGAAATAC
>CAZWCV010000127.1:0-6065 GCA_964632725.1 uncultured Anaerolineaceae bacterium | reverse complement strand
GCCAACCGGAACCGACCAAGAGTTAGCTGGCTTTCACCCCCCCCCCCCCGGCGCCATCCGCCGGCGCGCTCCACCAGTTGCAGACCCGGGCGGTAAAGCCGATCCTCCGGTTTCCGCGCGATGTAACCGTTGCGCTCGACCGTATGAACCAGACCGGAAGTACATGCGACCAAGTCATGCAAAGGATTTGCCACCGAGTACACAGAGTTAAAAAGAGTACACCGAGTAAAGCAATGAGTTGATCGCATGCCAGCGAAAGTTCTCATTTGGCGGAAGGCCGCCTGAATTGCGGTGGTATCGAAACAATTCGAAACTCTCTGTGTGTCCTCATTTTCCTCTTTGGTAAAGGAAAGGTTTCTTGACATGAGATTTGCATGACTTACTTTGTACTACTGAGGGCGGGCGCTTGTGCAGATTCAGGGACTTGGCGATGTCGGTGACGCCCAACTCGGGCGGCTTGCGCAACCGGCGCGCGCTTTTAACGAAGCAATGCCGATCGCGGTCTCCTCGACCGTCGCCGCGACCCAAGTCTGAATCGATTCCTCAAGACCATGAAAGCGCTGCGGGCGTTTGTCACACACTGACTGCGCTCGTCGCTCGTATTGTTGCGACCCGACAAATAGGCCAGTCGGAAGCGAGAGCCTGACGAAAGCGAAAGCATCGGGACCCATCGAAACCAGCGGAGATTCGAAACGAGACCACCGACGGCGGACTGCGCCGGCTAAACTACAGGAATCCCCAGATCAGCCGCGCCGACCGCGCCCATGGCCGAGTCGCCGGCATAGCGCTCGATGATATTCATCACCAGCGCCGCGCGATGCACCCGCTCGCGCGATTGCTTGACCGCCAGATCCTCGATGTGGAGGCCGCTGGGATAGATATTGGCCGCGTTGCGCAAGCCCAGCTTAACGTACATCGGCGCCGCCACGCGAATCATTTCCGGTACTTCGTAATGCCGCAGGAAACCGCCGAAGTCGTCCGGCGCCTCGACATAGATATCCAGCGGGATGTCGATGGCAGCGCGGATCGCCGCCAGCTGCGGCAGCGTCAAGTCGGTCGGCGTGTTGTAGCTGTCCGCGCCCAGCTCCTCCAGCAGCTTGACCGAGATGGGATTGGCGGCGCCCATCTGCACCGAAATCTTGACCACCAAATCGTCCGGCAGCTCGCCGGCTCTTTTCATTTCGTCCACCAGCCAGAGCTGCCCCTCATCGGCGACCAGCACCGAGCGCAAGCCCAACTCGCAGCCGCGGATGATATCCTCGGTGGCGTAGACCACTTCGTCCATGCCGCGCAGCCTGGCGCCGAGGTTTTTGCCCGCGCTGGCCCGCACTTGCGCGCTCGTTCCCCAGGCCGCGCGCGGTCCTACGAACAGGCTGATTTCGATTCCGGCCGCAGCGCCCAGCCGGCACATATCGCGGATTTCGGCGTCGGTCAGCATCCAGATGCCGCTGCCCTGCGAGACGCGGTGGACGGTCACGCCCAGGCGTTCGGCTTCCTCGAGTACTGCCGCCAGCGCGCGCGGGCCTTCGGTGCTGGGGATTTCGATGCGGTACTGCGCGCCATCGGGGAAGCGCTTCTCGGATGTGGGCAGGTTGTAAAGCTCGCCGGGCGGATACATTCTGCTTTGCAGAAAGCTGCGCACTTTGTCCATCGGTCATTCCTCGGCCTGCCTGCTAACGGGCAGAAGTATACCGAATGCGTCGGTAATTCCAAACAGCCGGCTCGCAGCACTTCTGCACCCGACGTTCACAACGCAATTGTGTCACTTTGTTGCGAACCTGCCATGATTCGTCCGCAATAATATCGAAATTTGTAGGGGCGACTTATCAAGTCGCCCGAATTTCTTCCTGACGCAAGGGCGGGCGATCAGGTTGGTCGCCCCTACCGCTTCGTATTGAAAAGACTTCGTATTCGGGGCAAGCCAAGTCTCTACTCGCGAATGGACGCTGCGATTTGTGCGGCCGCGTCAAATCCGATTACAATTGCCATACTTGCCGAATCCGGGAGAAACTCGCAGATGGCTCAGACACGCCCCAATGTCATCGTCTTTTTCACCGACCAGCAACGCTGGGACACCACCGGCGTCCACGGCAACCCTCTCGATCTAACGCCAAACTTCGACCGTCTGGCCCGCGCCGGCACGGACGTCCATTACTCCATCACCTGCCAGCCTGTCTGCGGTCCAGCCCGCGCTTGCCTGCAAACGGGAATGTACGCCACCGAAACCGGCTGCTACCGCAACGGCATCGCCCTTCCGCGCGAGAGCCGCACCCTGGCGCATTATTTCAGCGAGGCCGGCTACGATACCGCCTACATCGGCAAGTGGCATCTCTCTGACGAGGCGCAGGGACCCGTGTCCCCCGAGCAGCGCGGCGGCTATGATTACTGGCTGGCGTCCAACTTGCTGGAATTCACCTCCGACGCCTATGACCTCCTGATGTACGACAATGACGGCGCGGCGCGGAAGCTGCCCGGTTACCGCGTCGACGCCCAGACTGACGCCATGATTCGCTATGTGAATGAACATCAGGACGCGCCATTTTTCCTGTTCTCCTCCTTCATCGAGCCGCACCATCAGAACCACCGCGATGACTATCCGCCGCCGGTCGGCAATTACCAACGCTACCGCGCGCGCTGGATGCCGCCGGATTTGGCGGCGTTGGGCGGCTCCAGCCATCAGCACATGGCCGGTTATCTGGGCATGATCAAGCGGCTGGACGAGGCGCTGGGGCGGCTGGTCGACGCGCTGATTAGCCTGGACATGCTGGACGATACCATCATCCTCTTCACGTCGGATCACGGCTGCCACTTCAAGACGCGCAACGCCGAATACAAACGCTCCTGCCACGACGCGTCTGTGCGCGTGCCCACGATGTTTCACGGCGGACCCTTCAACGGCGGCGGACGCCTGCCGCAGATGGTCAGCCTGCTCGATCTGCCGCCGACCTTGCTGGACGCGGCCGGAATCCCGTTGCCGGCGCAGATGCAGGGGCGCTCCTTGCTACCACTGCTCGTCAATAGCGGGGCCGACTGGCAAGACGAGGTCTTCATTCAGATCAGCGAATCGCAAGTGGGCCGCGCCATCCGCAGCCGGCGCTGGAAATACGCTGTGACCGCGCCGGATAAAGACGGCTGGGACGATATCAACAGCGAGGTCTACCATGAAACCGAGCTCTACGACTTGCTGGCCGACCCCAACGAGCTGCATAATCGCGCCGGCTGCGAGTCGCATCGCGAAGTGGCGGATGTACTGCGCTCGCGTCTGATTCGACGAATGATCGAAGCCGGCGAGCACGAGCCAGTCATTGAGCCGGCGCCGCTGGTTTCCTGCTTCGGCCAACTCAGCGTCGATATTGAAGAAGCCTGGCTATAGCCCAAGTCCGACTGAACAGGTAATCGCAGGGGCGACATATCATGTCGTCCGCCTCTCCGGACCATCGCTCTACAACGTAAGTAAAACGTCAGATTCGGCGCGTCAATTCTGTGTATAATAAGGTTGATGTTGAAACTGCCTTTGGATTTGGACTCATGCAGCCACTGGTCGTGATATTCCTGCTGCTGATCGCCGCGACGGTCAGCGGGCAAACCAGCGAAGACGGCGCCGAACTGCCGGCCGTTTTCCGCGTCAATTCCCTGGGCGGCGAATTTCAAAGCTGGAACAATTGCGCTCCCGCTACGCTGACCAATGCGCTGGTGCATTTTGGCTACGAGGACGACCAATTCCGCGCCGCCAAGTGGCTGAAACCGAATTACGAAGACAAAAATGTCAGCCCCTGGCAAATGGCGGAATTCGTCAATACGCAGATCCCCGAGATTCCGGTCTACGCCATCGTGCGCTCCGGCGGTACGCTGGAGCAAGCGCAGACCCTGATGGTTAACGGCTTCCCGGTGATTATCGAATTCGGCTACGAACCCTCAGGCTATGAATGGATGGGGCACTATTTGCTGCTAAGCGGCTGGGACGAATCCCGGAACGAATTTAATACCATGGACAGCTTCAAGGGGCCCAATACCCGCTACAGCTATGACTACATAGAGCATTACTGGCAGCACTTCAATTACACTTACATCGTCTTATACGAAGCCCATCGCGAAGAAGCATTAATGGCGCTGCTGGGCGATGACGCCGATAGTTGGCTGAACCACATCAAGGCGCTTGAGATGGCGCGCGCCGAAGCCATCGCCGATCAGGAAGACGCCCATGCCTGGTTTAATATGGGCAGCAGCTTCGTCAACCTGGGCATGTACGACGCGGCGGCCCAAGCCTACGACAAAGCCATTTCGCTCGGTTTGCCCTGGCGCATGTTCTGGTATCAATTCGGCGCCTGGGAAGCCTATTACCACACCGAGCGCTACGATGACATGATCCGCATCGCTCGGCAGAATCAGAATGACGGCGGCGGCCAATACGTCGAGGAGACCTACTACTACCTGGGCTTGGCGCGCGAAGGGCGGGGCGAGCTCGACAAGGCGCTGCAGAATTACATCAGCGCGCTGACGTTTAATCCAAACTTCACGCCGGCCCGCGAGGCGCGCGATCGCCTGCGCGCCTAACGAGTAGAGCTCAGCAATCAAGTGTGATGCTTGCGCTTGCTCGGCGAAACCTCGCTGGTGTATATCCCCGCGCCACAGCCCGGCATAATAGCGTCACCTGATCCCGACTGCTTCATTCGTCCGTCGCAATCTCGCGAATATACTTCCCCGCCATGACCTGGCTCAAGTAGATGGCCCCGGCATAAATTGCAAATACCGACGCCACTTCCAGAATCGGATCGTACTCGCCGGCCGCGAGTTCCGACAGGTAGAATCTGACCATTTGAATCGGCGCGAACAGGTGAACAATCGCTGCGGCGGTAAGCGCCATGACCAGCTTATAAGCCACTGGGTTAGCGACCCGCTGGAAGAATCTGCCGCTGACGCAAGCCATCGCTGCGCCAATCATAATCGAAGCCAATAGCCGCTGAAACAGCGCCGTGCCCATGCCAAAGAACAGCGCCAGTATCAGCGCCTGCGTCAGGTTATCCGCGTAGGCATTCGGCAAGTCCAATAGAAAGACCAGACTGAAAAGCACGCCGCAGACGCTGCTGAGGATCATGCTGTACCAGGTCATGCGCAGAGCCAGGCGCCGGCGCGGGTTGCGGATCCGCAGGTGTTTGTCCGGGTTCCAGAGATTCAACACGGTGTATTCCTTGCTGAGCGCCGACTGTGCTGATGCAGAATGGTAGCCTGTACGCTGTCTGGCTGGCGAAACCAACGCAAACGCCAGCTGCAGGAATGTGTCGTTAACCATCAACCGAATCGCTCGCTGCCGGTCAAGCGCCGGCTGCTTTCGGCTTTGCCTTCCGCTTCTCGGGAGAAATCTCGCGCAGATACTTGCGCGCCACTATTTGACTGAACCAACACGCGAATGGGAGATTGGACAACATGACCATTGCCCATATCGCGTCGTCAAGACTCATATCAGACGAGTAAGCCAAAATCAGGAACAAGAGAACCAACGTCAGGCAAGCAGGCAGAGCGGACACGCAAACCGCCAATGCCGACTTGAACCCCAGCGGATCGCGCACCCTGCCAAACAGCAAGGCGACCGCCACAGCAATCAAGCCGAGGACCGCGCCAGCTTTGCTACACTCTCCTAGAAACGAGACGGTACCTTCTATTGTAGGCCAATGGCGATTTGTAACTAGGTTGGCGACGCCGGCTGCCACGCACCAAAGTAGAGTCAGCGCGGTCATGCGCAGAAACAGACGCACTTGGGGAATCAATCGTGACCTCATGACGCGCGCCCTCCGTACATGTAAGCGCTGACTGCGGAGACGGCGTCGGCTCCGCAACGCTACTGTCGCAAGGATAGATGACGCTCGGCCGAAACACAAGGAATCGGCGCGAAGACGCAGGTTTGCCGTGGTCTAGGGCTGAACCTTACGCCAGCGCCGGCTGCAAGTAGGTCTCGTTCACCGCGAAGAGTTCGTCCACCATCGACTGAATCTCCCGCAGCGAGCAGACCGCAGCCGAGAGTGGCGAATAAGCCACTGCCTGGTAGATCAGTCGTTTGTCGCCCTTGA
>CAZWCV010000126.1:8317-11066 GCA_964632725.1 uncultured Anaerolineaceae bacterium | reverse complement strand
CCCAATACTGATCCGACTGGAAGGCGAACTGATTGGTGACGCATATCGTGTCTTCGCTCGGCGCAATGCCCAGCTCCGACATTTGCTGCGTCAGGTTGAAAGACGTCTCGCCCGTAACGAGGATGCGGATGACATCCGGCGCTTCGGCGCGGGCCTGAATCCGGCTCAGGATCGGGACGAAGTCCTCCGTACCCAATTCGACGTCAATCTTGGTGACGGTGGCGCCAGCCGCTTCAAAGCGAGCCGCCTCGTCCGCGGCCGCTGGCTGACCGTAGTCAGTGTTCTCGACGATCAGCACGACATCATCGACGCCGAGGCTCAGCAGCCAGTCAACGACAACGCTGCCGACCATCGAACTGGCGGGTGAAATACGGAATATGTGATCGATTCCGTCTTCAAAGCGCGGCGGCGCGCCGTCATACTCGCGAATGCCGTTGGCGCTGACATTGTCATTCCAGGGCTCGGAGAAGACTGTCGGTATCGCGTTCGCTTCCAGCATGCCCATGGTCGCCAGGCCAACCGCGCTGTGATATACGCCGACCATGGCGTTGACGCCGTCTTCCTGGATCAAGCGTTCTGTTACCGCCTGACCGCGCTCGGGGCTGCCTTCGGAGTCGCCCGTGACGACATCAAGCATATAATTGACGCCGTCGATCTGAACGCCGCAGTCAGCGTTGATATCGTCGGCCGCCTGGTTAAACGCCCAATCCATGGCGACGCCGCCGGCGACAGCGCCCGGCGCTGAAAGCGGCGCCAAACCGCCGATCGTGATCGTATAGTCCGCGAATTCGCAATGCCCGTCCGCCTGCGCGATGCCCAAGGGCAACAGGGCGAGCAAAGCAATCAGGCATAGAAACAAAGTCTTGCGTTTCATGTGGAAATCCTCCTACTCCGTAAATGAACGTGACTGCGGCCAGTCGCCGCAGATAATCGCCGACCGCAGCACTCGACGCCGTCCTCAACATTATGCGGCGTCCCGCTAAACCGGTCTGGCCATGCCATTCAACGTGTCAATTGCGCAATTGAGACGGCAGACAGAACCAAATTCAGTAACTGAGGGCGTAACTGGCACGTCGAAACCAGCACTACTGTAGGTTGAGATTATCCCGATTATCCAGTCTTGTCAAGCGCGCGCGCTTTTCACGCTCTGGCCCGCCGTTTGACAGGCTACTTCAGATGAAGTACATTTGCAGCCATCGTTCGGCCGGGCGCGCCGAGTCGTTTGCGGTTGGCGCCACGGATTACGGCGCAGGTTCGGTAGCCGGTCGGAAAGAGCCTCATGAGTGACCGTCGACGTTTATCAGGGAGGATTCAAGCGAAAAATCGACTGGGAATTGGTTTGCAAGCAATCAGTGAAAGGAAGACAAAATGAAGTTGTTAAGATCAATAGCGCCGCTCGCGCTGGTCGTCGCGCTGATAGTGGGAATGGGCATTGCGACTACCGCCCAAATGTCCGAGTCTGTGCTGCAGTCGGCGCATGACGCCGAGTGGACCGGGCTGGACCCGCACGTCGCCAGTACCGTGTCGAGCTTCCACGTGCTGGCCAATGTGGTGGAGTCTCTGACGACCAACAACGACAATCTGGAATTGACGCCGCTGCTGGCCACTGATTGGTCGCAATCGGATGACGGCGCGAGCTGGACTTTTAACTTGCGCGAAGGCGTCATGTTCTCCAATGGCGTAGAAATGACCTCTGAGCACGTGGTCTTTTCGATGAACCGTATTCTCAATCCGGACACCGGCTCGGGTCGCGTGGCCGCGGTCGGCGGCGCCGGCACGGTCTGGGAAGCCATGGGCGACTATGCCGTGACCGTTACCACGCCCGAGCCCAACGCGATTCTGCCGATTCTGCTCTCGAGCCGCGCCACCGCCATCGTGCATCCCGACAGCGTCGATGAGAATGGCGTCATCGTCGTGCCGATCGGCACGGGACCCTTCACGGTTGAGAACCTGGACGGCACGATCAGCATGACCCTGGCCAGGAACGAGAATTACTGGCAGGAAGGCTTGCCTTTGCTTGACGCGGTTGAAATCACCGTGATCCAGGAAGACGCGGCCCGCGAAGCCGCGCTGCTGGGCGGCGAAGTCGACTTCGTCACCAGTATTGCCCCGCAAGCCGTGCAGGCGCTGCAAGAGAATCCCGATGTGAACGTGCTGGTGTCGCCGGCCCTGGCTTACAAGTACATCGGACTCAACTTGCAGCGCGAGCCCTATAACGATGTTCGCGTGCGCCAGGCAATCGCCTACGCCATCAACCGCGACGATCTCTGCGCCGCGGGCGACTTCGGCTTGTGCACGCCGCTATATGGCGGACCAATCGACACAGCCAGTCCCTGGCACTTCGACTACGCGCCTTACTCGCAAGATATCGAAAAAGCCAGGGCGCTGATGGCGGAAGCCGGTTACGCGGACGGTTTCGATATGGAGTTGATGCCCACCTCGACCTACCAGGACACGGTGCGGCAGGCGCAGGTCCTGCAAGCGCAGTTGGGCGCTATCGGCATTCGCACGACCATTAACGCGCCGGAGTGGGCCGAATGGCTGGAGCTGGAAGGCAACTTCCGTTACGACGGCTACATCTGCAGCTGGAATGGCTTGATTGACGTCGAGCAATACTACTACCTGCAGCATCGCACCGACGAAGTATTCAACTTCACCGGTTACAGCGATCCTGCTTTCGACGCCTTGGTCGAGCAAGGTCGCCAGGTCGCCGACTTTGACGAGCGCTACGCCATCTACGAGCAGGCCA
>CAZWCV010000126.1:0-8307 GCA_964632725.1 uncultured Anaerolineaceae bacterium | reverse complement strand
TGCGTCCCGACAACAACAATCTCTACATGAACACCTGGCTCGAAGGCTAGCTACTGCGTGGGGCGGGCTGGCGCGGCTGGCCTGCCCCGCATCAATTCCTCCCGGCCAAGAGCACTGCGCTGTGAGGCGCGATTACCTTGAACTATCAGTACGTATTGCAGCGATTGTTCACCGCACTGATAGTCGTGCTGGGCGTTACCTTTGTCGTGTTCATGATCATGCAGATCGTGCCCGGCGATCCGGCTCGCGTTGTGCTGGGACCCTACGCCAGCGATGAGTCGGTGGCGGGTTTGCGCGAACGCCTGGGGCTGAATCGGCCCTTTTTTGTGCAGTACGCCGCCTGGCTGGGCGGCGTCGTACAAGGCGACTTCGGCCAAAGCCTCCTCAACGGGCAGGAAGTGGCGCCGCAGCTTTGGGGTCGCGTCGGTCCCTCATTTGAGCTGGCGATGGTGTCGCTCTTCGTCGGCCTGGCCATCGCCTTCCCGGTGGGCATCATATCGGCGCTTAAGCCCGGCAGCGCCGTCGATGTATTCGCGACGCTCTTCAGCCAGATCGGCGTATCCGTGCCCACATTCTGGATGGGCATATTGCTGGTGATCGTCTTCGCGCTGAATCTGCGCGTGTTGCCCCCTAGCGGCTATACGCCAATCACCGAAGACCCCGGCGACTGGCTGGCGCATATCGTCTTGCCGGCTTTCACCGCCGGCTTCGTCAGCGCCTCAATTCAGACTCGCTTTATTCGCAGCGCCATGCTGGATGTCTTGAGCGCTAACTACGTCCAGACCGCGCGCGCCAAGGGCCTGGCGGAGCGGAAAGTCATCGTCAATCACGCGCTGCGCAACGCGCTCATCAATATCGTAACGATTATCGGCTTGCAGATTACCGCCCTCTTCAGCGGCATCGTCATCGTCGAAGTGGTGTTTTCCTGGCCCGGTTTGGGCCGCCTGGCGCTGAACGCCGTGCTGGAACGGGATTATCCCCTGCTGCAGGGCGCCGTCTTTGTTGTGGCTTTGATGGTGACAGTGGTTAATCTGTTCATAGATCTGCTGTATTTCTTTCTTGATCCCCGAATTGAGTTTGCCTAAGGCATGACAGCAAAAGACGCGCGCGGTCCGCGCAAGCGGGAGCAGGCGGACGAAAGTCTGGGTCCGGCCAACACGCTGTGGCGGGACGCTGGACGACGCTTGCTGCGGCGCCGTCTGGCGATGTTTGGCGTCCTGGTGCTGGCGATCGTACTAGTTATGGGCATTTTCGGCCCGGCCATCACGCCCTACGACCCGAACGGCATGGACTTCGCCAATCGCTTCGCCAATCCCTCGCTGGCCCATCCCATGGGCACAGACGACTTTGGCCGCGATATTTTCTCGAGGATCATCATCGGCGCGCAAGTGTCCCTGCAAGTTGGCTTCGTCGCGGTCAGCGTCGCCACCATTATCGGTACCGGGCTGGGCTTGGTCGCCGGTTATGGCTCGCGCTTGACGGACGAGGTCATCATGCGCGCCATGGACGTCTTGTACGCCTTTCCGGCGATTTTGCTGGCGATCGCCATCATGGCGGCCTTGGGCAAGGGCATCGGCAACGCCATGATTGCCATCGGCCTGGTCTATATTCCCATCTTCGCCCGCATAGCGCGCGCGGCGGTGCTCGGCATCCGCAACGAAGAGTTCATCATCGCGGCCAAAGCCATGGGCGCCGGGGACGCGCGTATACTGATTTCGCATGTGCTGCCCAATGTGCTGTCGCCGATCATCGTCGAGATCACGCTGAGCCTGGCTTTCGCGATCCTGGCGGAGGCGTCGCTCAGCTTTTTCGGCCTTGGTACACAGCCGCCCGATCCCAGTTGGGGGCGCATGCTCTCGGAAGGGCGCGATTTCTTCCGTCAGTCGGGCTGGATGGGCGTGTTCCCGGGCCTGGCCATTTTCTTCACGGTCATGGGCTTCAATTTCCTGGGAGACGGGCTGCGCGATGCGCTTGATCCCAAGCTGCGGCGGTAGGCCGGCGCTGTGAACCACTCGCTCCCGCGCCAGCGTATGGTTGGCACGGCGCTGCTGTCGGCCAGCGCGCTCCTGCTGGAGATCGCTTTGACCCGGCTATTCTCAGTGCTTTATTTCCCGCCTTATGTCTACTTCATAATCTCTGTATCGATTCTCGGCATCGGCATCGGCGCTGCCTTGCCGGCGCTCCGCCCGGCCCTGGCGAGCGAAAGCCGTCTTGCGATTTATTGCCTGGGCGCCGCCGCTTCAACATTGCTGCTGATCGCGTTGCCGACCCTGGGTCCCGCGTCCTTCATGCAGCTGCCTTTATTCGCGCTGCTGACGCTGACTTTCGCCTTTTTCGGGCTGGCGATTGCGTCGGTCTTCAGCTTGCAGCCCGCCGCTGGCCGCGTTCTGTATATGGCGGACTTGCTGGGAGCGGGGACAGGCGCGCTGCTGGCCGTCCCGCTGCTGGACTACTTTGGCGCTGTCAATGCGGCGCTGGTCGCGGCTGTGGGATTCTCCCTGGCCAGCCTCTATTTCGCGATTGGCCGCCAGACTGTGGTGACTGCGGCCGCGCTCGTCGTCTCCGCAGGGGCATTTGTGGCCAACGCGACCACGGATTCGCTTCAAGTGGACATGGCCGCCGTAACCGGCGAAAAGCCCATCGTCGCGGCGCTGCAAGCTGGCGGGGAGATCCTGGAGAGCAGGTGGGATGCCTTTGCCCGCACCGACTTGCTCGATCCCGGCGCAGGCAAGCCCTTGCGGATCTATGTCGACGGCGGCGCGGCGTCGATCATGCCGGGACAGGCGCATGCGGCCGAGTTGATGCGCGACATCGGCTTCTTCCCCTTCGCCACCGAACAGCCCGAACGCGTCTTCATCCTGGGTCCCGGCGCCGGGCTGGATGTATTTTTCGCCCTCCAGGGGCGCGGCGAATCTATCACGGCGGTGGAGGTCAATCGCGCGGCGGTTGAACTGGCGGACGAGTGGCGCGCGTACAACGGCGCCGTATATGATTCGCCGGGCGTTACGGTGATAGTGGACGATGGCAGGAGCGCGCTGCGGCGATCGGATGACCGATACGATCTCATTTATCTTTCCCAGGTTGTGACCTTGGCGGCGGAGCGCGGCGGTTACGCCTTGTCGGAGAACGCAATTTACACCGTAGACGCCTTTGCCGAATATCTGTCGCGTCTTGCTGAAGGCGGGCAGATTGCGCTTAAGCTATACGATGAAATCACTTTGACGCGCGCCGTGTCTACCGCGCTGGCTGCCTTGCGGCTACAGGGCTTGAACGACCAGACGGCGCTGACGCATCTGATGGCCTTCGTGGACGAACGCAGTACGCCGCCGGCGCCACTGCTGTTGATCGGCGCGCAGGCCTTTGAAGAGGACGATTCGCTGGTGCTGGGCGCGATTGCGCGCGATGTCGGTTTCACGCCGCTGCTGCTGCCGCAAGTCCTGGCGCAGGCGCCCCTGGACAAAGTCGCCAGCGGTGAGCAAGCTTTCGACGCCATCGTCGCCGCGTCTGACGCCGACCTGTCCGCGCCGACCGACGACCGCCCGTATTTCTTTCAGCTGGAACGCGGGATTCCCGCCAGCTTGCAGCCGCTGGCGGCTGTCGTCGCCATGCTGGACGCACTGCTGCTTGTCTGCTATAGCGCGTACTGCCGGCGTTGGCGGGACGCTGCCGCTCGGCGACTGCCACTGTATTTTGCAGCGCTCGGCGTCGGCTTCATAGCTCTGGAGATCTATGCGATACATCTGACACGAGTGTTTCTGGGGCATCCGACCGCAGCGGTAACCTTGGTCCTGGTCACATTTCTTGTCGGCGGCGGAATCGGCAGCGGGCTCAGTCAGCTGCCGCTCGCTCGCATATTGAGACAGCGTCCGCACCTGGTTACCGCGCTGATTGTCTTGTCTGTGTTGCTCTGGACCCTGGCCTGGTCTGTATTGAGCCGCGAGCTGTACTCGCTGGTAATCGAGCTGAGGGCGACAGCGGTTGTGCTGTCTTTGCTACCCTTGACGCTCTTGCTGGGCATGCCTTTCCCGCAGGCGCTGGAGCTCGCGGGCAAGATCGGCACGCGCCAAATCGCGCTTGCCTGGTCGGTGAACGGCCTGATGACGGTCGTGGGCTCGGTGGTCGCGGTAGTCTTGTCAATCACGCTGGGATTCAGCGCCGTACTCTGGCTGGGCGGCGGCGCCTATGCGTTTGCGACCTTGATTTCGCTTTGGGCGCAAGATCGGAGGCCGACATGAGCCGCGAACAGAAATCCGCCCATGCGGAGTCCATCAAGCTTATGGCGAAAGTGGGCAGTTGCTGGTCGCCCACATTTTCGCCCGACGGGATCAAGCTGGCCTTCATCAGCGATATGACCGGGGCGCCGCAGGTTTGGTGGCTGCCGGCATCCGGCGGATACCCGCGCGCGGTCACCGCTTTCGCCGAACAGATAAGCAAAGTCATCTGGTCGCCGGCGGGTGACTGGCTGGCGATTCAGGCGGCGCCGGGCGGCGGCATGAACTCGCAGATCGAGTTGGTTCGCCTGGATGGGTCAGGACGCAGGCGAATTACTCCGGGCGGGTCATCCAACAATTGGCTGAATTGCTGGACGCCCGACGGCGGCGGCGTGATCTTCTCGTCGAATTTGGACGATGCCAAGGCAATGGACAGCTATCTGTACTGTGTCAAGACGGGCGAAACCAGGCGCTTTGCATTCAGCAGCGGTACCGGGCTCGTCGAAGATGTCGCCACCGATTGCAGGCAAGTCCTGCTTAGTCGCGTGGAATACCGCGGCGACAACAACGTCTATCTGGCAAGCCTTTACGAGGAAGACGAGCGATTGCTGACGCCGCACGAGACGCCGTCGAGCTTCGGCAACGCCCGTTTCTCGCATGACGGCAGCAGCGTATACATGGTGTCCAACCGCGATCATGACCTGGCGAGTTTCGTCCGCGTACCGATAGCAAGCGGCGCCGACTGGGAAACCTTGCAGGCGCGCGCCGACGCCGAGTTGGAGCAATTCGCCCTCTCAGCCGGCCACGAATTGGCGGCGCTGGTGTGGAATACCGCCGGCCGGCATGAGCTGGAATTGATCGATCTGGATGCGAATCAGCTGGCCGCGACAATCGATCTGCCGGGCGAGATCGTCGACTCGCCCGCGTTCTCGGCTGACGGCGCCAGGCTGGCGCTGACACTCTCCGGCGCGAAGTTGTCGCCGGACATTTGGCTGCTGGAGATGGCTGATCACAGCTTGCGCCAACTCACGCATAGTCCCCGCATCGGCGTGGATTTGAGCGCGTTGGCAGGGGCAACACTTCTTGAGTATCGGGCGCATGACGACTTGCCTTTGACCGGATGGCTCTACAGGCCGCGCGAGGGTAGCGCGCCCTATCCGACCGTTATGAGCTTCCACGGCGGGCCCGAGGGTCAAGAGCAGCCGCGCTACCGCTACGAGTATCAGGCGCTGGCTGCGCGTGGCATCGCGGTCTTCGCGCCTAACGTTCGCGGCTCATCCGGTTTCGGCAAGCGCTTCGTCAACCTGGATAACGGCGCGCTGCGCGTGAACGCCATTCGGGACATCCACTCGACCGCGCGTCATCTAATTGACAGCGGCCTGGCCGCGCCCGGTCAAATCGGCATTATGGGCGGGTCCTACGGCGGTTATATGACCATGGCCGGGCTTGCCGAGTTTCCGGAGTTGTTTGCCGCCGGCGTCAACATCTACGGCCTGGTCAATTTCAAGACATTTTTTGAGCAGACCGAGCCCTGGATGGCCAGCATCTCCAAAATCGAATACGGCGATCCCGAGACGGAAGGCGACATGCTGGACGCGCTGTCGCCCATCCACAAGATTAACCGCGTCGCCGCGCCCACGCTGGTGCTGCACGGCGCCAACGATACCAATGTGCCGGTGTATGAAGCCGAGCAAGTTGTAGAGAAGTTGCGCGAGCGTGGCGTGCCGGTCGAGTACATCTTGTTCCCGGATGAAGGGCACGGCTTCCGCAAAGAGGAGAATCGGATCGCTACGGCGGTCGCTATCGTGAATTGGTTCGCGGCATATCTGCTGTAGCAACGCGACCGCTTGATGGCGCGCCGGATTGCCTGATATTTGCTAACATGGGATAAATCAGCATTTGGGGCTTGGCCAGGGTGGGGACTATGGGCGAAATGACAATTGGCTGCGCGCTTTGGACGCTGGGGGCGACCCCCGATGTAGCGAGCCTGGCGCGACAAATGGAGATTGCGGCGGAGATTGGCTGTACATCGGTGCAGCCCTGGATCGTGGACTTTGAATTTCGTCCCTGTATCCTTGATCCCGAAGTTGGCTCGGCGGCCGACAGGCGTGAGGCCGCGCGGATTGCCGAGTCACTGGGCCTGACCTTCAGCGGCTTCTGCGCCCAGCTGCAGGGCGCCGTGACATACGGCGGCCTGGAGGAGAGCGACGGCTTGCGCTGGCGCATCGACAAGACCAAGCAAGCGCTCGATACCACTGCCGAGCTGGGCGGCAATATCATCACCACCCATGCCGGTATCCTGCCGGAGGACAAGACTGACCCGGCGTATCAGACTCTCTTGGGCTCCGTCGGCGAGATTGCCGAGCACGGCGCCAGCGTCGGCGTCTATTTCGCCATGGAGACCGGGCAGGAATCGCCGCAAGCCCTGGGCGACTTCATCGACGAAGTCAACAACCCCTGGCTGAAAGTCAATTATGATCCCTGCAACCTGCTGAGATATGGTTCGGAAGCCGGTACGGTTCAGGGTGTATACAGCTTGGGCGACAAGATCATCCACACGCACGCCAAGGACTGGAATCCCGAAACGCGGCAAGCCACCTGCGGTGAAGGGCTTGTGCCCTGGGACGCGTATATGGGGGCGCTGCGGGACATCGGCTACCAGGGCGTTTTGGCTATTGAAGACGAGACCGGCAACGACGATATGATCGGCTCTATCGCGCGCAGTTACACGTTTCTGCGAGGCTATCTCAATGATTAATGTCGGCATACTTGGCGCGGGCGGGATCGCCGCGCTGAGCCATCTGCCCGAGATCGCGGACGTCGATGGCATGCGCGTGACCCACATTTGCGGGCGTACCGAGCGCCGTCTGCGGCTGCTCTGCGAGCGCTTTGACCTGCCGCGTTATTCCACCAGCCGGGCCGACCTGCTGGCCGATGACGAGCTGGACGCGGTGATCGTAGCGCTGCCGCATCCACTGCATGCCGAAGCCGGCCTGGCGGTGCTGGAACAGGGCTTGCACCTGTTTATGCAGAAGCCACTGTGCACAACGGTAGATGAAGCGAATCAACTGGTGGCGGCCAGTGAGGCGCGCCCGGCGCAAGTCGTCTATTGCCGCCCGTCATTTGACGCGGTCGTCTATGAAATGAAGCGGCAGCTGGCGTCCGGCGCAGTCGGCGCGGTCTCGGGCGCTTTGGCGCGGCACAGTCACGGCGGCCCGGAAGTCTATTACGCCGAGGTGACGGACAGCTTCAGCGAGCCGCGCGTGGAGAACGACTTCTGGTTTTTTGACGCCGACACCGCCGGCGGAGGCGCGCTGATCGACATGGGCGTGTATTCAATCGCCAATATCGTCGCGCTGCTTGGCAAGGTGGATCATGTGACCGCGCGCATGACGACAGTCGCCAAGCCGACGGCAATGGAAGATACCGCCACGCTGATCCTGGAGCTGGCCAACGGCGCCTTGGCCACTGCCGAAACCGGTTGGTGCGACCCGGCGCGTTCGTCTTATCTGCGCGTGCACGGGACCGCCGGCAAGCTAATCAAGCGCGATGATACTATCGACTACATCCGCCCGAGCTCATTCGAGCGCGAATGGGCCGAGCCGCTTGTCGATGTCATTTCGCCGACCCCGGTGGTCAATCAGCATGACGCATGGCTGCGCTGCATCGAAAGCGGCGAACAGCCCCGGCTGTCGAATTTGTGGGTGGCGCGTCACATCACCGAGATTATGCTGGCGGCGGTCACGTCGGACGCAAGCGGCGTGCGCGTCGCGATCGAGACCGATCCGCAAATCAGCTGAAGTCTTAGACCTCGACGGCGAGAGCGGTGAACGAAAGCGGCGGCAGGCTGATCTCGGCTTTGCCATCGATGATTCGCGGCGCGTTAATGGCCTGTGTCCTCAGTTGGTTCGGGTTCCGCCAGGTGTTGACCGCTTTGGGGTCTGCGCCGGACAGTTGGCGCGCCGACGCTATGCGCTTGGGCGCGATATCTTGCCAGTGAATTTCCATCGGCACGCTATCAGTCTGGCTGCGGTTGACGATGAAAATCGCATTCCTGCCTTGGGCCTCATCGTAGGCGGCGGATACATCCAGCAGC
>CAZWCV010000125.1:10451-11149 GCA_964632725.1 uncultured Anaerolineaceae bacterium | reverse complement strand
TCCAGCATCTCGGCCAGGCTGTAGCCGGCTTTGGTCCAGGCGGGATACTGATGCACGATGATGTCAATGTCGGCGCCCTCGGCCACATCCTGGAAGAAGCCAACGGCAGTCTCGCTGGTGCGGCCGAAGCGCAGCCAGTGGTGCGGCGGCATCAGCAGAATGCCGTCAGCGCCGACGTCTTTGGCGGCTTTCGCCTGCGCGATGGCCTCATCGCTGCCCTCGGCGCAGACGCCCGAGACCACCTTCACCTTGTGGCCCACTTCATCGGCGATGATCTCGGTGACGCGCGCCCGCTCATGGTTGCGCAGCGACATGACCTCGCCAGTGTGGCCATTGCAGACCAGGCCGGTAATGCCATCGACCGAGGCCAGGTAGCGCGCGTAGTCGCGCAAGCCGATCTCGTCGATGCTGTCATCGTCATTAAAGGGGCAGAGCGTCGCCGGCAGTACCCCCGTCCATGGTTGGTCGAACATGCTCTTCCTCTCCTTAACCGTCGTGTCTACTTAATTCTGTATCGCTCCAGAAAATCATAATTCGGCGTGACGCCAAGGCCCGGCCGACCGGGCACAGTCAGGCAGCCGTCTTCATCCAGCGTCATCTTCTCTTCAAAAATATGCCCGCGATTGGCGTCGACCGTCTCGCGGTAAAATTCGACGATCAGCCCGTTGCTGATAGCGCCCACTAAATGCAGATGCACC
>CAZWCV010000125.1:7526-10441 GCA_964632725.1 uncultured Anaerolineaceae bacterium | reverse complement strand
GATGTGGAGCTCGTGCGCAGCCGCCAGCGCGGCGACATTCATGAACTCGGTGATGCCGCCAAGCACCTGCGCGTCGGCGTTGTAAATCGCGGCGGCGTCATGGGCGATCAGGTCGCGGAAGCCGTAACGCGTATATTCGTTCTCGCCGGTGGCGATGGGGATTGACGTGGAGCGCGCCAGCAGGCCGTGCCCGCGATAGTCGTCAGGCGCCAACGGCTCCTCGAACCAGTAGACATCGTAGGCTTCCATGCGCTGGGCGATCTGGATGGCTTCGCGCAGGCTGTATGCGCAATTGGCGTCGACCATCAGTTTGACATCGGCGCCGATCGTCTCCCGCGCCACGCGCACGCGCTCGACATCTTCATTGATTGACGCGCCGCCGATCTTCATCTTCACGGCTTTGGCGCCCAGCTCGAGGTTGGTTTCCATTTCCGCCGCCAGGCCCGCCAGGCCCTTGCCCTCTTCGTAATAGCCGCCGGCGATATAAGCCGGCACGCGGTCTCTGAAACCGCCCAGCAGCCGGTGCGCGGATTTGCCGGTCGCCACCCCCATCAAGTCCCAGAGCGCGATATCGATGCCGCTGATGAAGCGCGTGGTGATGCCGCGGCGGCCCACCAGCTTCGGTACCCAAAGCGCGTGCCAGATGCGTCGGTAATTGAAGGGGTCCTGGCCGATCAGCAATGGCTTGAAGTGCTCCAGCAGGCCCTGCGATACCAGCGCCATGCCGGTCGTCTGCGGCTTATGCGCCCAGCCCAGGCCGGTGAGACCGGCGTCGGTGTGGATGCGCACGAGGTTGAGCCCGCTGTGCGTGTAGGTGTGCATGCCGTTGCGGATGGGCGTACCCCGTTCCCAGCGGTATTGCAGCAGTTCAACGTCAGTGATTTTCATAAGCGACCGTCAGCTGATTCGGCGCGGGTCAAGCGCGTCGTTCAAGCCATCGCCGAGGAAGACGAAGGCCACCTGCACGATGCCGATCGTGACCGCCGGGATGAGCATTAAGTGCGGGAAAATCTGCCAGTAGCGCCGGCCCTCTTCCAGCATGGACCCCCAGCTGGCGTTAGGCGGCTGGATGCCGATGCCGAGGAAGCTCAAGCTCGCTTCCAGCAGCACCGCGCCGCCCATGCCCGCCGTCACAGCGACAACCAGCGGGCCCATCGCGTTGGGAATCACGTGGCGCAGCATGATATGTCGTTCGCTCGCCCCCAGCGCGCGCGCAGCCAATACATAATCCTCCTCGCCGATGCTTAAGACCTGCCCGCGGATCAGACGCGCCAATCCCGGCCAGCCGATCAATGCCAGCGCGCTGAAGACCAAAACATAGTCCAGCCAGAGCGTGTTCAGATAAAAGGGATTTCGCGTTTGCTCGTACAGTATATCGAACCAATTGATGATGGGCCGGCGCAAGGTCGTGTTGATCAAGATCACAAGCAGCAGGCCGGGCATGGCTTGAATCAGATCGCTGATCCACATAAGGAATTGATCGGTTCTGCCGCCGCGGATGCCGGCCCAGCCACCGACCAACACGCCGATAACCAGGCTGATGATGGTTGTGAAGAAGGCCACCAGGGCTGCCGTGCGCGCCCCGTGCAGCATGCGGCTGAGGATGTCCCGTCCTAGGTCGTCCACACCCAGCAGATGCTCGGCGCTGGCGCCCTGGAAGGCTTTGACGATATTCTGCTCGAGGAAGTCATACGGCGCGATAACCGGACCAATCAGCGCCAATATCAGGAAGAGCGCGATCACCGCCAGACCGGCAACCGCCAGCCAATTCTTGCGAAAGCGCCGCGCCGCGTCCTGCCACAAGTTTCGCTGCGCGCCGGCATATACGCTGCCATCGTCGACGATTCGCGCTACCGGCGCCTCACGCTTCGCCGTACTCATTGCACTCTCACGCGTGGATCAAGAATCGGATAAATCATGTCAACCAGAAAGTTGCTGACGAATATGATCAAGGTGCCCACCACCGCCACCGCCATGATAATGGGATAATCGACCGTGCGAATGCCCTCAATAGTCAGCAGCCCGAAACCGGGGATATTGTAGATGAGTTCAACAAAGAGCGAGCCGTTGATAAGGGCGATCATGATTAAGCCCAGCGTGGTAATTACCGGCGTCATCACCGGGCGCAGCATGTGACGCAAGATGATTCTGGATTCCGGCACGCCTTTGGCGCGGGCGGTGGTGACGTACTGCTGGCCCTTGACTTCCAGCATGGCCGAGCGCGTCTGCCGCACGATGCCGGGCAGCGGGCCGATGGCAATCACCGCCACCGGCAAAGCGGCGTCTATATGAAACAGCCCGTTCCAGCCGTAGGGCACATCTATCCATTTCAATATGAGAACCAGCAATAAAAGCAGCATGGGACCAATGACGAAAATCGGAATTGAAGTGACAAACAATACGCTGGTGATGATGAGGCGATCGAGCCAGCGATTGTGATACAGCGCGGCGACGACCCCCAGCGTAACGCCTACCACGGCGGCGATTAACGTCGCGGCAAAGCCCAGCTGCATGGATATCGGCAGGCGGAATCGCACGATCTCCAGCACCGGGCGATCTACTTGCAGGCGAATCGAGCGCCCCCAGTCGCCTTTCACCAGTTGGTTGAGGTAATTGCCAAATTGCGCCAGGAAGGGCTCGTCCAGACCATACTTCGCCCGCAGCGCCCGCATCACCGCTTCGTCTTCGGTATCAAAATCCTCGCCCTGAATAAACATCATGCGGATGGGGTCGCCGGCGCCGTAATACATCATGGCGTAAGTAACGAACAAAATCAGCAGCAGGCCCACCGACCAGCGCAAAAGGCGTATGAACAAGAACGATGCCACGGCGAATTCCTTGCCCCCCCCCCAAAAAACACCCCCCCCAACGGGGGGGGGCGTTTTTAAAACCCCCGCCGGGGGGTTTACCCCCCC
>CAZWCV010000125.1:726-7516 GCA_964632725.1 uncultured Anaerolineaceae bacterium | reverse complement strand
TTCCTTCCCCCCACCCTAAATCCCTCCCCCACAAGGGGGGAGGGACTTTTTTCCAGCCCCTGCGTGTGCTTTCCCCCCTCTCCCTTCATGGAAGAGGTGGCCAGGGGGTGAGGGTGACCCAATCTACATCCGCTCGATTGAAATCTTCCAGGGTTCAATGACGCTCACGTCCGGGCCACTGTAGTAGTTCTTGACGTGCTCGCGGGCATTGGCGGTGCGCAGCGGCTTGCCGAAGTGCATGATGACATAATCGCCTTCATACTGCGCCTGCGCCTCAAGCGCCAGCTCACAGCGCCGCGGGTCATCCGGCGGCAAGGTCAGCGCTTCGTCGATGGCCGCTTCCAGCGCCTCGTTGTGGTAGCCGCTCAACATAGAGCTGCCGGCGACGGGGCCCGCCGAGTGGCCGGCCGCCCACATATAGGTCGCGGCATCTGGGAAGCGAATGACAACATCATCGCGGCTCAGGTTGACCTTGTCCAGGTCATCGCCGAAGCTGTTGGGATCCTGCTGGAACTCAACATTCTCGATGCCCAGGTTCTGGCGCCAGAACTCAATGACCGCTTGCAGCGCGCGGTTGTTGAACTCGTTGCTGCCGCGCGGTGTGACGCGCAATTTGGGCAGATTCTCGGCGCTGCCATAGCTGGATGCGGCCAATGCGGCCTGCGCGCCTTCGACATCGTAGGGATAGCCGCTGGCGTCCGGGTTCTGGCAAGTCACGATATCGTCAAGCGTCTGCGTGGTCATCACGCCACTGCCTTCGATGGGGAAGGCGGCCTGGAAGACGGCATTCCAGTCGACCGACTTGATCAGCGCTTCGCGAACTTTGGGATCATTGGTCGGCTCACGGCTCGGCTGCATCCAGAACGTGTTGAAGCCGATGGCCTGGAATTGGCGGAAATAGTCCGGCATCTGCGCGCGCATAACCGAGGGCGCGGCCGCCAGGCTGGCGTCGATCTGATCGTTAAGGGCCATCGCGCCGACAATCGTCTGATCCGTAACGAACTGGAAGGTGACCTTTTCGAGGATCGGGCCGTCTTTCCACCATTCCGGATTCGGCGTCATCTCAGCCTTCTGCCCGTCGGGGTCGAAGCTGGTGAGGATGAAAGGCCCGTTGACGATCGGATTGTTCTCCGGCTTCCAGAATTCATTGAAGCCATGTTCCAGCACGTCTTCGGCCCGGGCGATCGCCATATGCGCCGTGGCGATGCGCCAGAAGAATATCGGGTCCGGCAGCACCAACTCGACCTGAACGGTCGAATCGTCCAGCGCTGACAAGCCGCTGACATCGACGGTCATCGCGTCTTCGGCCGCCGCTTCGCGAGCGTCGGCGAAACCGGCGACATTGCCCAGGTAAGTGCGAATGCGACCGACGCTGTTGAGCGGCGCCGCCTGCACTTGCCAGGAGTCGATGACCTGCTGCGCGGTGATGGACGTGCCATCGGACCAACGAGCGGCCGGATCGACCGAGAAGGTCCAGACGGTGCTGTCTTCATTCTGCGACCAGTCGTTGAAATAACCGGTATGCAGGTTCGAATCCGCGTCAAAATAGAGCGGCGGCACTGACTGGAAGGTGATCCAGTTCTGCTGATCGCCGCCGGCGGACAGAATCTGGAAGCTGAAGTTGGCCACGCCGGACGAACCGGTGGCGATCCTCAGCACCTGATCCTGCGCCATGGCGCCCGCCGCGCTAAGCAGCAAGACCAAGGCGACGATGAATAAGGTAAGTAACTTCTTGGACATTTTTTCCTCCTGTATTTATCGGGTTTGCTTCGCTCACTGGCGAATCGACGGCTGCCGTTTCCGCCATTGTAGCCAACTCCACGCTGCCTGTACTTGCGATAGCTTCTCCTTCTCTACAGCGGCCCCACCGCTTCCGGACGATGAAAATAAGCGGTAGATTCCCTTTTGACCAGCGACGTCGGCAATGTGATGACCGGCTCGCTGCGGATTTCAGCGTATTCAATGCTTTGCAAGAGCAGGCGCGCCGCCGTCACGCCCAGCAAATTGAGATCGCGGCGGATGGCCGTAATCGGCGGGCGATACAGCTGAGTCAAGTGAATGTCGTCGCAGGCGATCAAGGCGATGTCGCGCCCCACAACCAGTCCCAATTCTTGCAGCGCCATCAGCGCGCCGATGAGGATGATGTTGCCGGCCACGATCAAGGCCGACGGGCGCGGCTCGCCCTGCAGCAGCAGCAGAGCCCCGGCCAAAGCGTCCGTCTCAGTGAATGAGGCGAAGCGCGCGTGCTCCCGCCGCAGCGGCAGATCCTGCGCTCGCAGCGCCGCCTCGTAAGCGCAGTAACGTTGCTGAGTGGGGTAGAAATTCTCCGGCCCGCCGATAAAGGCGATATCGCGGTGTCCATTCGCCGCCAGGTGCGCCACCGCCTCGCGCAGGCCCCGGCCGTGGTCGGATTGTACAGAAAAGACGCCATCGCCCTCGGCGCTTTCACGGTCAAGCATCACGGTCGGTATGCCCAGTTCCTTCACCAGCCGCCGCGATGGCTCGGGCGACTCCGCCGCTGACGAGACGATCAAACCGCTGACTTGCCGGCTGGCCAGCAGTCGCAGGCTGGCCACATCCAGTTCGGCCTGATTGCGCGACGAGACCAAAGTGATGGAGTAGCCCTTGGCCGCCAGCGCTTCCGATGCCGCTTCGAAGATCGTCGATATCACCGGATTGGCGATAGTGCCCACCAGGAAGCCGATGGACTTGGTCTGGCCGCGCCGCAGGCCGTCAGCCAGAAAGGCCGGCTGGTAACCCAGCTCGCTGGCGGCGTCCATCACGCGGCTGCGCAACTCCGCCGATACGTGCGGGTAATTGTTGAGCGCGCGCGACACCGAGCCGACTGAGACTTCGGCTTGCTGGGCGACTTCGCGGATGGTGATCCGTTGCGACAAAAGCGCTACCTAATCAGCAAGAACGGACGCATTCAGAAAACGATTTCCGAGACTTTAACGTTTTTCGTCCGACTTGTCAAATCGCCGCAACCTTTGGTCCGCGAGAGCGCTGGCCGCGGTCGGGAAAATACACTCTTATCCGTGGCCTCAGTAACGCGAGTAAGAAATTGAAAAGAATGCCGCGCCTTGCCCCCACCCCCAAACCCCCTCCCCCAAAAATGAGGGAGGGGGCTTAAACGCGGCGTATTCGCGGCTTTTCTCCCCTTCCCCCTTTATGGGGGCAAGGGGCCGGGGGATGGGGGCCTGAGGCCATATTTTGACATTCGCCCGCCGTCGGCTATACTCATGCGCGGAAAACGTTTTCAGAGCGCGCCGACGGCCACGGGCGGCGGGAGGGTTTCAATGACGCAACTACCGATACGCGACGGCGCCTGGCCGATTCTGCTGACGGCCTTCGATGACAACAACGAAGTCGACCTGGCCGCCATCGGCGCGCTGCTGGATTTCTACCGCGACCTGGAACTGCCCGGTGTGCTGGCCCTGGGGCAAGCCAGCGAGATGCTGCTGCTCGATGACGGGGAGCGCCTGCGTGTGGCCGAATGCGTGGCCCGGCATGCCCGCGGGGGACTGGCGGCGGCCACAGTCGGCAACTACGGCGACACGCTCGCCGAGCAAGCCGATTGCCTGGGGCGCCTTCACGACATGGGCACGGATGTGGTGGTCGTGGCGCTCTCGCTGCTGCCCTCTGCCGACGGGCTGGCCGAGCAGCTGCTGGAGCTGGCCGATCGCGTGTCGCCTGATGTGCGCCTGGGCCTCTACGAAATCCCCGAGCCGGAGCATCGCCTGCTCAGCCCCGACGATGTGGCGCAGGTAGCCGCCAGCGGCCGCTTCCACTTCATGAAAGACACCTGCCGCCAGATCGAACCCTTCAGCGCCAAGGTCAAGGCGGCTGCCGGCACGAATCTTAAACTTTACCAAGCCAATCTGGCCGTGCTGCCGCCGTCGATGGCGGCGGGCGGGGCCGGCTTCTGCGGCTGGCTGCCAATCGTCGCGCCCGAACTCTGCGCGCAAGTCTGCAATCTGTCGCTGCCGGCCGATCTGCGGCGGCGCGCCCACGACAAGCTGATGGCTTTCAACGAGGTCATCATCAGCAGCGGCTTCCCGGCTTCCGGCAAATACTTGCTGTCGCTGCGCGGCCTGCCCATACTGCCCAACAGCCGTCGCGACACCGCCGAGCCCTTCTTCATCCACGGACCGCCCGCCTTGGATGAGTTCGTCGCCCGCGAAAACCCCTTCCGCGCCTTTGAACTGGCCGCGCAACCCTAGCTGACTCATGACGCCGAATATCATCGTCTTCTTCAGCGACGACCACGCCCAGTGGGCGCTGCCGGCTTATGGCAATCGCGAGATCCACGCGCCCAATTTGACGCATCTGGCCCAGACCGGCCTGCTGATGCAGAACGCCTTCACTCCCTGCCCGGTCTGCTCGCCGGCGCGGGCGTCTTTCTGGACTGGTCTCTATCCCTCGCAGCACGGCGTTCACGACCACTTGGCCGAGGACGACCCGGCAGTGCAGGCTAGCGACTGGCTGGCGGGCCTGCCCACGCTGGCGCAGCGCCTGCATGACGCCGGCTATGCGACCGCGCTCAGCGGCAAGTGGCATTGCGGGGGCGGCGAAGTTCCCAAGCCGGGCTTTGACTTCTGGTACGCCCAAGTACGACAGCCCGGTCAACAAATACAGCGATCAGGGCGCGGTGGTTGAGCGGCGCGGAACCGACACGCAGATCATCACTGACGCCGCCGTCGATTTCCTGCGCGCCCGCGACCGGTCCAAGCCATTTTTCCTCTTCGTCGGTTACGCGGCGGCGCACAATCCCTGGATCAGCCGGCCCGAGCGGCTGGTTGAGCGCTATCGCGGCGCGGCATGTGACGACATCCCCGATGACAGCGCTTTTCCCTTTGGCGCAGCCGGCGCGCATCCGGTCGCGCCCGAGGACCCGCGCGAGGCCCGGGCGCAATACTACGCCTCGGTCAGCATGATCGACGAGGGGGCAGGGCGGGTTCTGGATGAGCTGGAGGCGCAGCGAGCGCGGGACGAGACACTCATCGTCTATACCTCCGACCACGGCTTGAACCTGGGCCATCACGGCATCTGGGGCAAGGGCAACGGCAGCCAGCCGCTCAATATGCTCGAAGAGTCGATTCGCGTGCCGCTGATTGTAAATCAGCCCGGCGTCATCACCGGCGGGGCGCGGCGCGCTGAATTCGTCACCCACTGCGATCTGCACCAGACCCTGCTCTATGTCGCCGGCGCCGCGTCGCCGGATCGGGCGGATCAACCCGGCCGCAGCTTCATGTCTCTCTTGCTGGGCGAGCACGACGCTGTCTGGCGCAACATTTACTTCGGCGAATACGGCACGACCCGCGCCATCCGCGACCGGCGCTACAAGTTAGTCTGCCGCGCCGACAACGCCGTCCTGCTGCACGACCTCGGGACTGATCCGCGTGAGACGGCCAACCTGATCGACGAAGACGACTGCCGCCCGGTCGTCAAACGGCTGCGAGCGCACTTGGACGCCTTCTTCGCTCGCTACCAAGTCGCCGAGCACAGCGGCTTGCGCGGGAACGACCTGCCCATGCACAATCGCCGCGAGGCTTGGAGGTCGGCAACTTAGAACATAAATCAGTAAGCGCGGGTAAGTCATGCAAATTTCGCTAACGCAATGATCTGTAGGGGCGACATACCATGTCGCCCGAAAGCACAAGTCGCAGCGGCAGCGGGCGACCAGATTGGTCGCCCCTACCAGGCTCGCTGAAGGCGCCGAGTAAAGCAGTTAAGTGATGTATGCCAGCGACAGAGTGAACGCGGCAAGAATCAGTATGACCTATTCGCTTCAGGAGAACAGCGCCAAGCCATGAAAATCACCGCCATCCGCGACTTGTCCGTGCCCATCCAATCAGATATCCGCAACGCTTTCATCGACTTCTCGCAGATGACCGCCTCTATCGTCGGCATCCAAAGCGACGTCATCCGCGACGGCAAACCGCTGATCGGCTACGGCTTCAACTCCAACGGGCGCTACTCGCAGAGCGGCTTGCTGCGCGAGCGCTTCATCCCGCGCCAAAGCCTGGGACATCATGATGGCCAACGAGAAACCCGGCGGCCACGGCGAGCGCTCGGTGGCGGTCGGCGTACTCGACATGGCGCTCTGGGACCTGGTCGCCAAGATTGAAGGCGTTCCGCTTTATCAGCTGCTGGGCCAACGTTATCGCGGCGGCGCGGTCGATGAATCCGTCTTTGTCTACGCCGCCGGCGGCTACTACTACCCCGGCAAGGGGATCAGCGCCCTGCAAGACGAGATTAATAGCTACCTTGACCTGGGCTACGCTACCGTCAAGATCAAGATCGGCGGAGACTCGCTGGACGAGGACCGGCGGCGCATCGAGGCCGTGCTGGAGATCGTCGGCGACGGGCAGGCGCTGGCGGTTGACGCCAACGGCCGCTTCGACCTCAAGACCGCGCTGCAGTACGCCCAGGCGCTGGAACCCTACGATCTGTTCTGGTGCGAAGAAGCCGGCGATCCGCTCGACTACCTGCTCAACGCCGCGCTGGCTTCGGCGACGACCCTGCCGCTGGCCACCGGCGAGAATCTCTTTTCCGCCATCGACGCGACCAACCTGATTCGCTACGGCGGCCTGCGCCCCGATCGCGATTTCCTGCAGTTCGACCCGGCGCTAAGCTACGGTCTGGTCGAGTACCTGCGCACGCTGGACATGCTCACGGACTACGGCTGGTCGCACCGGCGCTGCATCCCCCACGGCGGTCATCAATTCGCGCTGCATATCGCCGCCGGTTTGGGCCTGTTCGGCAACGAATCCTACCCGCGCGTTTT
>CAZWCV010000125.1:469-716 GCA_964632725.1 uncultured Anaerolineaceae bacterium | reverse complement strand
GTCATCGACGGCCGCATCCAGCCGCCCCAGGCGCCCGGCATCGGCTTTGAGCTGAAAGCCGACCTGATGGCGGAACTTGAGAAGTTGTATGGTTGAAAGGTTTACCACCAAGGACACCGAGGAAAAGTGAGTTCACCGAGAGATAGTTTTCAAGATAGCGCCAAGCTGAAATGTGGAATCTAAAGAAAATCTCGTGAATCGAAACATTGCAGGGGCGACCTATCAGGTCGCCCGCAGATTACCGTTA
>CAZWCV010000125.1:0-459 GCA_964632725.1 uncultured Anaerolineaceae bacterium | reverse complement strand
AGCGGGCGATTCACAGAATCGCCCCTACGTCGCGTCTTTGGCAAATGTGTCTGAACGGACTCCCTCATGCCAAACACAAACATGAATCCGACACAGCCCCTTGCGTTCGTCACCTTCTATATGGATGTGACCGACCAGACCATGGCCAACATTCACCGGACCACGTCGACCATCACCGTCACCGAGCCGCATCAGTACATTCAGACCATGTTCGCCTCCGCCCGCTGCTTCCATCCCGATTGCAGCGCCCTCGTCCTCAGTGACCGGGACACGCGCTTCCCGCCCGGCGCCGATATCGACATCATCCGCTACGACCTTGACCCGCAGCAGCCCATGCTCTCGCGCTCCATCGCCTGGCTGGCTTACCTGCGCGCCGCCCGCGGACACACGGTATTCCTCGACAGCGACCTGCTCATCAACGGCGACCTGTCGCATGTCTTCGCCGCCGATTTCGCTGTG
>CAZWCV010000124.1:0-11173 GCA_964632725.1 uncultured Anaerolineaceae bacterium | reverse complement strand
GGCCGAGCTTTCGAAGGCCCAGGCCACGCGGTTGACGCCGCGCAGCAGGTGCGTGCGCGTGACGCGGCGCATGTGCTGATCGGCCTCGGCCAGGTCCAGCGCCGGCGCCAGATCGGGCAGTGGCGGCACGCGCATGGCCGGCTCGTTGCGGAAGCGCCCCTGACGGGTGAAGTTGATCAGCACCAACTCGCGCGCCATTGCCAGCAGGGCGTCGTTGTAAGCGCGCACGCCGGCATCGCCCACTGCGCCATCGGCCAGGCCAGCCGCCGCGCCATAGAGATCCGCCAGCGCCGCGTCCAGGTCGGCCAGCGCGTCGTAAGCCGGCGTGAAATCGGCGTCGCTACCGGCGGCAGCCGAGTACGCGTCGAGCGTGTCTTTGAACTCGGCGGTCAGCTTGCGGAAGTCGTAGGGATGCAGCGGATTGTTCAGCAGGCGCTGCAGCGAAGTGGCATAGACGCGCAGGTCGCGCATCAAGTTGTCTTTGTCGGCGATCTCAAGCGTGTCGTTTTCGGTGTGCCAGGCGATATTGGCGCCGCAGCCGCCCACGCTGTAATAGCCCAGTTCTTCTATGCGCTCCAGCGGCATGGACGAGAGCAACATGAACAAGCTGGAAATGCCGATATTGTTGAAGGAATAGTCGCCGGCTTGATGCGGCCGCTCGCCGGTAAAGCCGGCGCCGGTAGAGTCGCCGACCGAGCGCGCGGCGAAGTCGTAGGCTTCGGACATGACGGTGACGCCGCGGTATTCGGTGGCATCGCGGCAGCCGGGCGAATCAATGTTCATCTGCGCCACGCAATTCCGCGCCAGGTCCAGGCCGAAGGCGTCGGCGTACCAGGTCGAGGCGCCGTAACGCCCGGTGGAATGCCCCGACCACCAAGCCACGCGCAAACTGCGCGAGAGCTGATCGCGGTTATCGTGAAAGATGCGCGCCAACTCCAGCAGGGTGGCGTCGCCGACCGCGTTGTCGCCGATGCCCACATCCCAGGAGTCGACATGGCCGTGCGCCAGCACAAAGCGCTCCGGCTCGACAGTCCCCTTGACCTCGGCCACCAGGCAGGGGCATTCAAACCAGCCCTCTTTCAGCAGCGAATGCAAGGTGGCTTCGACCCGGCCATTTTCCATCTGCGCCAGCAGCTCATTGCCGTCGGGGCGGTTGATGGAGACGACCGGGATGTCCGGCTGGCGCTGATAAGTATCGAGGTCGGGCGCGCCCCAGATGGTGGTGCAGATGCCCCAGTGGATGTCGACGCCGGGGTTGATGAAGATGCAGCCCTTGGCGCCTTTGTTCTGGAAGTACCAGACCGGGGGCGGACCGCCGAAGCCGTCCACCACCACGATCTTGCCGGTGACATCGACGTCGCTCAGCGGCGTGAAGTCGAAGAAGTCGGCGCTGCGCCCGGCGGCGAAACCTTCGATGCGCACGCATTCGCCGCTGATGCCTTCGGCGGGTGTGCTGATGGAAAAAGCGGGCGTCTTGGCGCGGTACGATTTGCCGCCGATGACCAGCGAGGCCCGCACCGGCACGCTCAAGAAGAGCTCCGGCATGTGCATTTTGTGGTCAATGCCCAAGGCGCTCAGGCGCTCGGCGATGTAGTTGAAGGCCGTCCGCTCGTCCTCCGACGAAGATTCGCGGACGAGGCTGGTGAAGCGCTCGATCATCGACCAGGGTTCGTCCGGCGAGAGCGCCTCGAGCAAGGCCTCTTCCAGGTTTTCGTTTCGGGTATCATAAAGCGCTTGCATTTTGTCCCTTTCCTTAACTGCGGCTATACGGAATCCGATCATTTGAAAAGCGGTGTTTTGGCCGTAATGCTGGCAGGCGGAGTCACTATCGGCGCGCCGATAGCGAACACCTGCTCTTGCCAAGCTCTGCGAGGACAATACCGCCCATACAACACGCCGGAGAGTCTAACAACTGTGGGCAGATTGTCAATAACTCGCGCGGCGGCCCGGCAATGGCTATGCTTGGTAGATAGGCTAAAGTAGTTCCGACAAAGCAATGAGAATGCAAGAGTCGCCGCATTTCTACCCCATCCCCGGCCCGCTCTTGCCAACTCTATGGCAAGCATCCCTTATCATCAGGGAAGGGTGACTCGCTGCTTTGGACGTAATACTGAACAAGCCTCGCATTACTTGGTTGAAACCACTGAGACCGACGACAGAGCTTAACATGCGAACTGACGGCATCGACGCGGCGCTCGAACAGTGCAGGCGGACGCAGGAAGCAGCGCTAGACGGCTTCAAGACTCTGCTGCGTTTCCAGTCAATCAGCCAGGACAGCGCGTTCCAGCCGCAGCTGCTGGCCTGCGCCGACTGGCTGCTGGCGGAGATGCGGCGCATCGGGCTGGAACACGCGCAGTTGCTGCCGACAGCCGGCAATCCCATCCTGTACGCCGACTGGCTGCATGCCGGCGCCGACAAGCCAACCATTCTCTTTTACGCCCACTATGACGTACAGCCGGTCGGCGACGAATCGCTGTGGCAGACGCCGCCCTTCGAGCCGGCGCTCGTTGACGGCAGGCTCGCAGCGCGCGGGGCGGTCGATGACAAATGCGGCATCTGGTTCAATCTCATGGCGATCGACTCGATACTCAGGGCATGCGGTCGGCTGCCGATCAACGTCAAGCTGATTTTCGAGGGCGAAGAGGAGCTCGGCTCGAAAAACGCCGGTCCCTGCATCGCGGCGAATCGAGATTTGCTGGCGGCTGACGCGCTGATCATCGCCGACGGCCCCTTCTCGGCAGTGCAACCGATCATCGGTTACGCCGTTCGCGGCAGCGTTACGGGAGAAGCGCGGATTCAGGGTCCGCCGCACGATCTGCATTCCGGGCGTTACGGCGGCGCGGTCAAGAACCCGGCGCATGTCCTGGCGCGCGTCATCGCCTCCCTGCACGACGACAGCGGCCGCGTGCGGATACGCCGCTTTTACGATGACGCGATTCCCATGACCGACCGGCAGACGCGCCACATGAATCAGCTGTGGAAGACGGTTGGTCCGCCCCTGCAGCGCGCGGCCGGCGTGGACGCTTTTTTCGGCGATTACCTGGGCGTCTTCGCCGAGCGCACCACAGCGCAGCCGACGCTGGATGTCAGCGGCATAAGCGGCGGCTACCAAGGCGATGGGGCGCGAAACATCATCCCGGCTGAAGCGAGCTTCAAGCTGACCATCCGCACAGTTGCCGGGCAAGACGCGGACGCGATGTGGTCGCGCTTCGTCGAGCATGTCATGGCTTTCGCCGAGCCCGGCATCCGCATCGAAACCGAGCTGCTAAGCGTTGCCCATCCCTTCTTGATGCCGGACGACAGTCGCGAGATCGGCGCGATTCAGCGGGCGCTGCAAGCCGCGCTGGGGGTGGAGGCGCTGTTGATGCGGCACGGCGGCTCGCTGGCCATCGGCGGATTGCTGGCCAGAGAATTGAGCTTGCCCGTGACCATGTTCGGCTACGGCTCGGGCGATAATTCTCACGCGCCCAACGAATACATCGCGCTGGAGGACATGCAGCCGGCGACCGAGGTGGCGATCCGCCTGCTGTTTGAATTGGGCGAAGCGCCTTAACCTAATTACCACACAAAAAATTCCGCGCAACGGTTGCGCGCGCTCAAATCGCTTAAGGACTCAATTTTACCGAACGCGAATTTGCGGACGGCAGCGTTGCGCAAAACAATCCTCTGTGTCCTCGGTGAACTCGGTGGTTGAAAAGCCGGACACCGACTCGCCGCGCCGAACGTGGGAATGTAACCCGGCGCACATTATAATTTGCCCGGCCGACCAGACGGAGAACTCAACGCCATGAAAACCATGTCCTTCGACTTCAATTCCCGCCGCTCCATGATCAGCGCCCGCCGCGGCATGGTCGGCGCCAGCAATCCGCTAGCCGCGCAAGCCGGCTTGCACATCCTGCGGCAGGGCGGCAACGCGGCTGACGCGGCCGTGGCGACCTCGGCCATGATGAATGTCATGGATCCGGCCTCCTGCGGCATCGGCGGCGACTGCTTCGCGCTCTATTACGACGCCGCCACCGGGCGGGTCAGCGCGCTCAACGGCAGCGGACGGGCTCCGGCGGCTCTGACGCTTGAGACGGTCAGAGAACTCGGCTGGCGGAAGATGAACCCGCGCCATGCCCATAGCGTGACCGTGCCCGGGGCGGTGCGCGGCTGGCATGACTTGCTGGAGCGGCATGGCGCGATGTCGCTGGCTGAGGTCTTGCCGGAGGCCATCCACTACGCCAGCGAGGGTTATCCGACCGCGCCGGTGGCGGGATACCGCTGGCGGCAGGCCGGCGGATTCTTGCGGGGCGCCGCCAACAGCGAAGAGTACCTGCCCGGCGGTGAGACGCCCAAAGCCGGCCAAGTCGTGCGTTTGCCCGGGCTGGCGAATTCCCTGCGCGCCATCGCCGAGGGCGGACCCGACGCTTTCTACAGCGGACCCATCGCCGAAGCCATCGTATCGTCGCTGGGGGAGCAGGGCAGCCTCATGACCCTCGACGACCTGCGCGATCATCGCTCGACCTGGGACGAGCCCATAAAGACCGACTACCGCGGTGTCACCATCTACGAATGCCCCCCCAATGGCCAGGGACTGACGGCGCTGATCGCGCTGAATATCGCCGAGCAATTCGACCTGGGTTCGCTGCCCTGGGACTCGCCGGAGCGCCTGCACCTGATGGTCGAGTCGATGCGCCTGGCCTGGGCTGACGCGCATGAATACATCGCCGATATGCGCCGCGCCGATGTGCCGGTCGATCAACTGCTCAGCAAAGACTACGCCGCCAGACGCGCCGGACAGATTGCAAGCTACTACGCCATGGATCCTGCGCCGGGCGCGGGCGCGCTGCCGGGCGGCGAAGATACGATTTATCTCAGCGTGGTCGATGGCGCGGGCAATGCCTGCTCCTTCATCAAGAGCTTGTACATGGGCTACGGCGTGGGCATTGTGGCCGAGGGCACGGGCATCTGGCTGCAGAATCGCGGCGCGGGCTTCTCGCTGCGGCCCGGCCACCGCAACGCCCTGGCGCCGGGCAAGCGCCCCTACCACACCATAATCCCGGGCCTGGCGCTGAAAGACGGCGCGCTCTGGGCCAGCTTTGGCGTCATGGGCGGGTTCATGCAGCCGCAGGGCCACTTCCAGGTCATCAGCGCCATGGTCGACGATGGGCTCAACCCGCAGGAGGCGCTGAATCGTCCGCGCTGGATGATCCAGAATGGCGAGCCCGGCGGCAACTTGCTCATCGAAGAAGGCACGCCGTTCAAGACGATGGCCGATCTGGCCGAGCGCGGGCATCGAATTCAGCCGGAAGCGGGCTTGGGACGGGGCAATTTCGGGCGCGGGCAGATCATCCGCCGGGATGCCGAGAAGGGCGTGATGCACGGCGGCAGCGAGCCCCGCGCCGATGGGCAGATCGCTGCTTTCTAGCGCGCAAGACCGCCGGCAAGATTGGCTTGAAAATTTGCGTAAACGGTTTTCCCTGCGGTATCATTCTGCTCAAGTCATAATTCGCGTGACGATATGCCATGGTCGCTTGTGATTCGAATGCTCGCGGCGCAAATGTGGCAAGCAACCGCCGTGGTCACAGAAACTTGCGAGCCTTGTTGAGCAAAAGGAGGCGCTATCGAACCAGCCGAATTGCGCAGTCAATCAGATTTGTCTACTTCCGAGGAGGAAATAATGAAACGCTTCAAGCTTCTTTTGGCAGTCGCAGTATTAATCATGGCGCTGGCGCCCGTTGGCGCGCAAGATGTCACCACCGTCACCTTGTGGTTCGGAGAAGGCGCCACGCTGGATTGCTGGGGCCCCATCATGCTGGAATTCAATGACGTCGATCCGTCGGTCCAGTTGGAGATCGTGCCGCAAGCTGATACCTGGAATGCTACGCGCACCGCTGTCGTAGGCGGCGGCGGCCCGGACATCGTCCGCACGCCGGGGCCTTCATTCGTCTACGAAATGGCGCAAGCCGGGCTGATCCTGCCTATGGACGCCTTCGCCGACGAAATGGGTTGGGGCGACTTTTTCTTCGACTGGGCGCTGGACCTGGGCTTGGTCGACGGGCAGCTCTACAGCCTTTCCGATGAGCTGGAAACGCTGATTCTCTACTACAACACGGACGTCTTTGAAGCGAACGGCTGGACGCCACCGGAAACGATGGACGAGTTGAACGCGCTGGGCGAAGAGGTCGCCGCGGCCGGTTTGACCGTATTTTCCCACGGCAACGCCAGTTGGCGGCCCTCGAATGAGTGGTTCGTGGGCGAATACATGACCCAAATCGCCGGGCCCCACAATGTCTACAAGGCGCTGACCGGGCAGATCCCCTGGACGGATGAGAGCATGGTGGAAGCCATGGAACAGCTGGACGCGCATATGCAGGCTGGCTGGTACGGCGGCGGCATTGACCTCTATTTCACCAACGAAGGGCCGACCCGGCGGGCGATGCTGGCTGACGGCAACGCGGCTATGAATATTGAAGGCAGCTGGGCCATCCGCGAATTGAATGATTATCACAACGAGTCAGGTCAAGGCTGGGATTGGGTATCCGTGCCCAGCAAGACTGGCGAGGATCATTTTACCATCGGTATGGGCAACACCAGCTCGATCAACGCCAATAGCCCGCATCCGCAGGCGGCGGCGCAGTTTCTGACCTGGTACTTCTCGCCCGAAACCCAAGGCAAGATGCTGACTTCCTGCCGCAAGGGGCCGGCGCCGGTTGAGATTTCGGAAGAGGTCATGGGCGAGCTTGACCCGCGCATCGCGAAGGTCTACGCCGATTTGTCGGATGCCTCCGCCAATGACCGTTACGGCTACACCACCTGGACTTTCTGGCCGCCCAAGAGCGATGTCTACATCTACGAAGAAGTAGAGCGCGTCTGGACCGGCGAAATATCCGTCATGGACTATCTCGAAGGCTTGAACGAGCTCTTTGCCGAAGAGCTGGCGGCTGGTGATATTCCGCCTATTCCAACCCGATAGAAGATAGTGTATTGGCGCTGGCTGTCCGTTATGGCGGCCAGCGCCAACCCGCCGGCAGGAAAGGCGCAACTATGGCCGTTCTTACTCATAAGAAACCGTCAAACATTTTTGACAAGTTCAACGATGAGACTTGGCGGCGCAAATTCGTGCGCAATGTCATCATCCCCTGGATCTTCATCGCGCCACTTCTGATCGTCCACATATTCGTGGTCGCTGTCCCGGCGGTGCAAGGCGTTTATATGTCCATGACCGATTGGGGCGGCATTAACCCCAATGTGAACTTCATCGGCCTGGAGAACTATCATGAGCTCCTTTTCGAAGACCAGTCCTTTGCCAAGTCGCTGCGCAACAATGTAATCTGGATGATTTTCTTCTTGACGGTGCCATTCATAATGGCGCTATTCTGCGCGACTCAGTTGGCGCAAATCAAACGCGGCGGCATGTTGTATCGCAGCATTCTCTTCATCCCTTATGTCTTGGCCAGCGTTGTGACAACGACAATCTGGAAAAACCTCTTGAACCCAAAGCAGGGCATTGTGGCCGCCTCGGCCAAGATGCTGGGGATAGAGGGCTTTGAAGTCGCCTTTCTGGGGCGCACCGATACCGCGTTGATGTCCATCGCTTTCATCGACAACTGGCATTTCTGGGGTTTCTTGATGATCCTCTTCCTGGCGGCGATGCAGGCCATCCCGCCGGTGCTTTACGACGCCGCCAAGATCGACGGCGCCAATCGCTGGCAGGAATTCCGCCATGTGACCCTGCCCGGCATTCGACCGATCGTGCTCTTTATGTTTATGATGGTGGCGATCTGGTCCTTCCTGGCTTTTGATTACATCTGGCTCATAACGCAAGGGGGGCCGGGCGGCGCGTCAGAAGTAATCGCCACCCAGCTCTACAAGAACGCCTTCCAGCGCTTTGAAGCCGGTTACGCCGCGGCGCAGGGCGTGGTTATCAGTATATTCGCCGGCTTCATCATCTTGATATTCGTCACCCTGCGGCGGAGAGGATGGGATATATGACCGCCATCGGCAAAGTATCGCTGCGCGACACCGTCCTGCAAAGAGGGCGCAGCGGTGAACGGACCAAGCTGCTGGTCTTCAACCATACCGTCCTGCTGCTGCTGACCGCATTTGCGGTTATACCGCTGGCTGTCCTGACATTTAATTCGCTCAAAACGGAACTTGAAATCGGGCAGAATCCGCTGGGGCCGCCTAACCGGATTATCATCGAAAACTTCGCGGAGGCCTGGGATAAAGGCGACTTCGCCACCACCATGCGCAACAGCGTCATTTACGTGGTGGCCACTATCACGGCCGAACTGATCCTGGGAGGCTTGGCCGCTTACGCCCTGGCGCGCAAAAGGCCGCCCGGTTCTGACTTGCTCATGCTCTACTTTCTGGTCGCCTCGACCATCCCGGTGTGGATGTATATCGTTCCGCTCTTCGTGCAGATGCGCACGATGAAAATGCTGGGCACATTCCACGGGCTGATCATAATCTATATCGCCGGCAACGCGCCCTTGACCATCTTCCTGCTGCGCTCGTACATGATCGACCTGCCCAGCGAACTGGAGGACGCCGCTCGCGTCGACGGCGCCAATGAATTCCAGGTGTTGACGCGCATCGTCCTGCCCTTGACCAAGCCGGGATTCCTGACCGTCGGCCTGGTGGTTGGCCTGGGTGTCTGGAACGAATACACCCTGGCGCTGACCTTCGTCCACGACCCGAACCGATTCCCGGTCACCACCAGTTTCGCCAAGTTCGTCGACCGCTTTGACACCAACTGGGCGCTCACCAGCGCCGGCGCTATCATTATTCTTTTCCCGGTCATGGTGCTCTTCCTGGCCCTGCAGCGGCAGTTCATCGAAGGCCTGGCGGAAGGCGGCATCAAGACCTGAGCGGACTTCCTCTGTAACCGCGATCAATGCGTCCGCCGGCGCGTTACTGCGAATTTATGCGAACTTTGTAGGGGCGACTGACGGGCAGTGTCTACGCGCCCCTGTGAGTCGCCCGATTGAATATAGCCAAATAGCAAAGGAGAACGACCATGCCCCTCCCGCCCGATTATCTCGAACGCGTCTACGCCGGTGTGCTGGGAAAACTCATCGGCGTTTATCTTGGCCGCCCGTTTGAAGGCTGGAGCTACGAAGCCATCAGCCAGCACCTGGGCGACATCAACTATTATGTGCACGACAAGCTCAAGGTGCCCTTGATCGTCACCGATGACGATATCTCCGGCACCTTCACCTTTATTCGCGCGCTGGAAGACTATGGCTACGACAGCGATGTCACGGCGGCGCAAATCGGCCAGACCTGGCTCAACTACCTCATCGAAGAGCAGACCGTGCTCTGGTGGGGCGGCATGGGCAATTCCACCGAGCACACGGCTTACCTGCGCCTGAAAGACGGCTTTCAGCCGCCGCTCAGCGGCTCGGTCGAGCTGAACGGCAAGGTGGTCGCCGAGCAGATCGGCGCGCAGATTTTCATCGACGGCTGGGCGCTGGTGGCGCCGGGCGATCCCGAACTCGCGGCTGACCTGGCCGGGCGCGCGGGCAGCGTCAGCCACGGCGGCGAAGCCATCTACGGCGCGCAATGCCTGGCGGCTATGGAAGCGCAAGCCTTCGTCGAATCCGATATTAACAAGCTCATCGACACCGGTCTCTCGGTGATACCGGACGATTCCATCATCGCCGCCATGATTAACGACATCCGCGAGTGGCATGTAAAGGAGCCGGATTGGCGCAAAGGGCGGGAGCTGCTGGCCGAGCGCTATGGCTATCATATTTATGGCGGCAACTGCCACATGGTGCCCAATCACGGCTTGATGATCTTCTCGCTGCTCTACGGCGATGACGACTTCCAGCGCACGCTGATGATCGTCAACACCTGCGGCTGGGATACCGATTGCAATTCGGGCAATATCGGCTGCCTGATGGGCATCAAGGACGGGCTGGCCGGCCTGTCCAGCGGGCCCGATTTCCGCGGCCCGGTGGCCGACCGCCTGTATATCCCCACGGCTGACGGCGGCAATGGCATCAGCGACGCCGTCACACAGGCGCTCTACCTGACAAACGTCGGCCGCAAGCTGCAAGGCTACGAGCCGCTCGCGCCCAAAGACGGCGCCCGTTATCACTTCGAATTGCCCGGCTCGGTCCAGGGCTTCATGAATGACGAGGCGATAGACGCCCGCGACGCCGTCGCCATCAGCAACGTGCAGGCGCCCGGATTGAGCGAGAACGGCGAACGGCTGCTGGCGCTGGATTACGCCGCTTTGGCGCCGGGACGCGTCGGCCGCGTCGTGACCGCCACCTTCGTGCCATCGGTCGAGGTCAATGATCATTTTGAAGGGGCCGGCTACAAATTGATGGCCAGCCCGCGCCTCTCGCCCGGGCAGACGATCAGCGCCCGCGTAGCAGCCGACAGCGCCAATGCCGACGCCGTCGAGGTCGCGCTCTGCGTCTTGCATTACAACAGCGAAGACGGGCTGGAAGCGCTGACCGGCGCGGAAAGGGCCATGTCCGCCGGGCAATCGGCCCAGCTGGAATGGCAGGTACCCGACCTCGAGGGTTACCCCATCGCTTCGGTGGGCGTTCAGATCAGCGGACAAGGCGGCGCCAGCGGACGACTATATCTCGACTGGCTCACCTGGGAGGGCGCGCCCAACGTGCGCCTCAAGCGACCGCATAAGAATCTCGCCACCCGTTGGGATCGCAAATTACAGGGCATGATGTGGAAGCGGGCCTGGGTCAACGGGCTGGACGCGGCCAGGGGCGGCATGGTCTACATCGACCGCTATCCGGAAACCTACCGCCTGATTCAGAATTCAGGCCGCGGCTTGATGATGCACGGCTGCCGCGATTGGACCGATTATCAGGTCAGCGCCAGGATGACGCCGCATATGTGCAAAGCCGGCGGTTTGGGCGCGCGCGTCCAGGGCATGAAACGGCATTACGCCCTGCTCTGCGACGAGGACAGTGTTCGCCTGGTCTCGTCGCTGGAAGGCGAGGACACCGTGCTGGCCGAAGCCAGCGGCGGCTGGACGCTCGGCGACGAGCATCAGCTTGCGCTCAAGGTCGAGGGCAATTCCCTGACCGGCTACCTCAATGGCAAGCTGGTGGTCAAAGCCGAAGATGCGCAGGCGCGCTTCACCGGCGGCGGCATCGCGCTGGTATGTGAAGAAGGCCGCATCGGTTGCGAAGAGGTCGAGGTGAGGCCA
>CAZWCV010000123.1:0-11215 GCA_964632725.1 uncultured Anaerolineaceae bacterium | reverse complement strand
GGCTCAATACGGGTCACAATGCTCCCCCTCTCTGATGATTCGGTGAGGGGGCCGGGGGGTGAGGTCGAAACACCCTACACCGCTTGCTCGGCCGGCGGCGACACGACGCCAATCGTCAGCAGGATATTGGCGAAAATCCGCTGCTCGCCGGTGGCGATGACCAGGCAGCAGTCCTCCTTGCGCGCCTCGTCATAAAAGGCGAAGCGCTCCAGGGGCGTCAGCTCAACATCGTCGGGCAGCAGCTCGCGGAAATCGGCATAGATGCTGGGCTCCGCGCCGTCATCGCGCCGCATGACCTGAGCCGCTTCCACCGGCGTGGCGCTCAAGACAGCTTCCAGCACATCGGTCACGCTCACCAGGCCCGGCGCCAGATTGAGGTAAACGCGCTGCGCTCGCGGGTTGGCGCCGGTGACGAAGGGGTAGTTGCCGTCGGGTATGAGTATCGTCGAGCCGTGCCCGGCCTGCCCCAGCGCCGCCAGAATCTGCGGCTGTATCAATTTTCCCTTTAACATGCCGGTCTCCTGCCCTTATTTACAGTTTCTGGATGCGGTCGCCGACGCGAATCTCGCCGTCGACGATCACTTTGGTGTAGACGCCGCGCCGCCGCGCCTGCTGGCCTTCATCGGTCATCACCCACTTGCGCGCCGCCCCGCCAAAACGCCGGGCAAACTTGGTGCAGCCGGTATGCGGCAGCGGCGAAACTTCCATGACCACCTCGCCGATCCGCAGGCGCGCGCCCGCCGGCAGATTGTCCTGCGAGATATCCAGGTCGACGAAGAGCTGATCGCCCGATAGCGCCCAACGCGACTTGTCGCCGGCGAGCAGATGAATCAGGCGGCTGTTCATCATGGTGATTTGCGCGTCGGGATTGGCGCTGCGCCGCAGCCAGTCATCGCCGGCCAGGCCCGCCTCGGCGGTAAAGGTCGCGCTTTCCATTTCCTCGCGCTCCTCCGGCTTGGGACGGCGCACAATCATCTCTACGGCGCCCAGGTCTTGCGGCGATTTCTCGGTCTTGCGCCAGCCCGCTTCCAAATCCTCAACAGAAACCGTGGCTTGCATCATGCTCTCCAGTTAATTTCAGGTCGTCTGCCGACAGACTATCCGTCAAAACGCGGGAATTGTCTTGTGGAATCCAGTCCGCTGCTGTTATGGTAGCCCCTAGCGGTTTAGCGAATCATCTATAGGAGTCCAATAACAAATGTCAATTGAACACAGACGCTTGGGGCGGCACGGCGTATTGGTCAGCAATTTATGCCTGGGCACGATGAACTTCGGCTGGCAGACCTCGAAAGAAGACGCCTTCGCCATCATGGATCGCGCCCTGGAATTGGGCATCAACTTTTTCGATACGGCGGATGTCTACGGACGGCAAGTGGAATACGGCTTGACCGAGGAGATCATCGGTGAGTGGTTCGCGCAAGGCGGCGGCCGCCGCGACGCCGTTGTGCTGGCGACCAAAGTCTACAATCCCGTCAGCCGGGAGGAGTACCGGCCCGAGCCCAACCGCGATATCCGCAGCCTGTCCGCCTACAAAATCCGCAAGCATTGCGAAGGCAGCCTGCAGCGCATGAAGACCGACCATATCGACATCTACCAAATGCACCACGTCGACCGCGACTGCCCCTGGAGTGAAATATGGAGCAGCTTCGACAGCCTGATCGGGCAGGGCAAGGTGGTCTATATCGGCTCCAGCAATTTCGCCGGCTGGGATATCGCCACCGCCTGCCAGGAAGCCGACCGGCGGCATATGCTCGGCCTGGTCAGCGAGCAGAGCATCTATCATCTCGACAACCGCGCGGTCGAGCTGGAAGTCATCCCGGCTTGCCGTCACTACGGCCTGGGGCTGATACCCTGGAGCCCGCTGGCCGGCGGTCTGTTGGGCGGCGCGCTGGAAAAGGTCGAGACTGGCCGGCGCAGCAATCCCGGCTTGATCGCCCAGGTGGAAGCAAAGCGCCCGCAGCTGGAAGCCTGGGAAGGGCTCTGCCGCGAGCTCGGCCATCCGCCCGGCGAAGTCGCGCTGGCCTGGCTGCTGCACAACCCCGCTGTCAGCGCGCCCATCATCGGCCCGCGCACCATGGAGCAGCTGGAAAGCGCCGCCCGCGCGGCCGCTATCACGCTCGACCGGGAGGCGCTGGTCAAGCTGGACGAGATCTTCCCCGGACCCGGCGGAGAAGCGCCAGCGGCCTATTCCTGGTAAATTTGGTCGCGGGGTGATTTCGTGATATAGTGAGAATTCGCCAGATTTGCAATTGGGGATCGCGACGTATGCGTTCGCCTGGGAGTTAGCGATGATCAGATCAATACGACTTGCGAATTTTTGTGTCGCGCTGGCGCTGAGCCTGGTATTGCTAGCGGTGGCCGCTCAGCCTGTCATCGCAGCGAATATCTACATCGACTACACATGCACCTTAAAAGAAGCGCTGAAAGGCGCCAACCGCGACGAAATGCGGGACGAATGCGAGGCGGGCAGCGGCGACGACACCATCATCTTCACGCGAGATGACAAACCCCGATCAGGCGAACTGCCTACGATCGATCAAGACCTCGTCATTGACGGCCGCGGCCACAAGATAAACGCGAACCATGAGTACCAGGCCTTCAAGGTCGAAGATGCCCACCTGACCATCAGAGATGTCAAGATCAGATTCGACAGCGGACGCAACGGCCCCGCTTTTCGCGTCACCGATGGCAAGCTGACGCTCATCAATGTCGTCGTTGAAAATTGCAGACGCGGCATCAGAAGCAGAAATAGTCACGTGACTATTGCGGGCAATTCAGATGTCTGCGGTTTGGGCGCGGATGAAATCGTTGACGGGAGCGGAACCACCGATATATCGCTGCCGGCGCCGCTTCCGGTAGACACCTGTTCCGGAATTGGGGCTGGCCTGTCAGTGGCCGCCACCTATGGCAATTCGAGCGGAGTTCAGTGCACTTTGCTTGGCGCGCCCGGCATCGGCGTACAGTCAGTTGTTGACGCCGGCTTTATCTCGGCCGTCAATCTCTGGGGCTACGTGGAGCAGGGCGTCGAAGTCTGCTTCCCGCAGCTGGGTTCGCTGGTCTTCATTGATTCGGCCAACACGCCTCGCACTGCGTCAGCGATCGCCGGCTACCGCAAAGGCAATAGCGCCTGCGCCCGGGTAACGCGCGCCGGCACCGTTGTGCTGATGCCCGGCGATGCGCCGACAGCGGGCCCACCGGTTGTGACCGAGCCGCCAGCGGGTCAACCGGCGGCTGGCCAACCCGCGCCGGGCCAACCGGCGCCGGGCAGCTGTCCTATCCACACCACGGGTCATCTGCGGCTGCGCGCCGCCCCGTCTCTGCAAGGCGAGACAATCGGCTATGTCCCGCGCGGCTCAAACCTCAACGCGATCTCCAGGACTACCTACTGGTATCAAGTCAGTTACCTGGGGCAGACGGGCTGGATCGGCCAGTTATACGTCAGCGCGAGCTGCTGATTAGGTCGAAAGCAAAACAGAAGTAAGCGAAGCGGGGGCGGCTGAACAGGCCGCCCCTTTTTGTTCCCCCGATGCCGCGCCAGCCTGGCGCTCAATTTTACACTTTCTTTACAAGTCGCGGATTGCGGCGCTATGTTCATGTGCTATTGTAGATTCAGTAAGTTGTGAATCTACACAACATAAGAAAGGATGTGCCAGCATGAACCGCATTGCCCTCACGTTGATTGTCGCTTTGTCTTTACTGTTCGCCGCGTCTGCTTTGGCGGATGGTCACGAAATGACCATCGCCGACATCGTCATCGCCGCCGGAGAAGCCGAATCGCCGGAGTTCACCACGCTGCTCGCTGCTGTCGGCGCTGCCGACCCCGGCATCGTCGCCGCTCTTGCCGATCCTGAAGCCGAGTTGACTGTGTTTGCGCCGACTGACGCTGCATTCGCGGCGCTGGCCGAAGCCCTGGGCGAAGAAGCATTCGGCGCGATCCTGTCCGAAGACGGGACGCCGCGTTTGAATGAAATCTTGCTTTACCATGTCGTCGCCGGCAGCGTCGGCTCGGCCGATGTCGTGGCCGCGCTGGGAGCCGCCGATGCCGATGACATGGGCCATGTCAGCATACCGGTCGTGACGCTCAGCGGGCAGGCCTTGGATATCGCCGGCACAGCCAACGATGAGGGATTGGATCTCGCTGCAGGCATCACCGTCGCCGAAGCCAACCTCGTGCTGGATATGGTCGATATACAAGCGAGCAACGGCGTGATTCATGTCATTGACGCCGTCATCGCGCCAGAGTTGCGCACCATTGCCGACATCGTCGTGGAGCTGGCGGGCGCTGCCGAGCCGGAGTTCACCACCTTGCTCACGGCCGTCGGCGCCGCTGACCCGGCTGTACTCGAATTGCTCGCCGACCCGCGGGCCGCGGTAACAGTTTTCGCGCCAGTGGACGCCGCTTTCGCCGCGGTGGATGGCCTGGAAGACATCGTGGCGGATACCGACTTGTTGACGACCGTCCTGCAATACCACGTGTATCCAGGCACGGTATACAGTTTCCAGCTTGGCGATTTGGTTGATGAGATGGGGAATGCTTCGATCGCCATGGCCAATGGCAGCGAAGCCGCTATCTCAGTCAGTGATATGGGCGTGATGATCGACAGCGCAAACATCGTGCTTGAGCTGGTCGACATAGAAGCTAGCAACGGGGTCATCCACGTCATCGACGCCGTCATCGTACCCGGCGCTTAGGCAATCTGCCTGGCCCAACGCTGCTTGCGGCGGAAACCCCCTTCCACGGAGGGGGTTTTTACTTTTTTCGCTGCGCGAGCATATGTTAATCCCGCGCCGGCTGGTCCAGGACCTCGGCGATATGCTGTACGGGCAGCGTCTGATTCTGCCGCGCGAGCTCCTGCCGCAATTGCGTGATGCAGCCGATATTGCCCGAGACGACCAGGTCCGGCTCGGCGGCCAGGATGGACGCTAGCTTGCGCCGCGCCAACTCGGCGGCGATCTCCGGCTGGTCGATGTTGTAGGTACCGGCCGAACCGCAGCACATGCCGGCATCGGCGATGTCGACCAGGCGCAGGTTGGGAATAGCAGCCAGAAGCGCGCGCGGCTCGCTCACGTGGCCTTGCGCATGCAGCAAATGGCAGGCGTCTTGATAGACGACGCGGCGCTCGCTTGGAAATCCAGACATTTCGCGGGCGCCCAGTCCAGCCAAATAGGCGCTGAAATCGACCACCTTTTGCGAAAACTGCGCTGCCTGAGCGACGTCGGTCTGGCCTTTGAAGAGCAGTTCGTAGTCTTTCATGCCCGAGCCACAGCCGGCCGCGGTGGTAATGATGGCGTCCACGTCATCCGGGATGGGGCCGAAGTTGCGGCGGGCGATGTCTCGCGCGCGTTTTTCTTCGCCGACATGCAGCAGGATTGAGCCGCAGCAGCCTTGCTCGCGCGGAATATGCACCTCGACGCCGTTGCGCGCCAGGACCTGCGCCGCCGCATAGTTGATCTCCGGCGCCAGCACATGCTGCACGCAGCCCAGCAGCAGGGCGACTTTTCCGCGCCGCTGTCCTTGCGCCGGCAGCAGGGGCGGCAAGGGAATGGCCGGCGGCAATTTGTCTGGCAGCAGACTTAACATGGCGGCGAATGCATCGGGCAGCGCGGGCAGCAGCGCCGCGCCCAGCTTGCCGGTCAGCGCCGCCAGCCGGAAGCGCCGCGGGTAAGGCAGAGTCTCGCTGATGAGCTTACGCGCCAGCGAATCCAGCGGCGGGCGCTCCCGTTCCTTCTCCTGCAGGGCGCGGTAGCCCACCAGCAGATCGCCGTATTCAACACCCGAGGGGCAAGCGGGCACGCAAGCCATACAACCCAGGCAGCGATCGATATAGGGCTGCGCTTCGGCGGCGGGCAGATTCTCTTCCAGCACATTTTTCATCAAGTAGATGCGGCCGCGCGGCGAATCCATCTCTTCGCCGAGCAGGTGGTAGGTCGGGCAGGCCGCCAGGCAGAAGCCGCAATGCACGCACTTCTCGACCGCTTCGGCCATCTCCGGCGCGCGCAAGTCATCGCTTACAATCTGATGGCGCATACTACATCACCGCCCTGCTAACGCAACAGACAATTCCGAACACTTTTACCACCGAGGACACCGAGTGTTTATCAGGACACGGAAGCAAGTGAAAGAAAGTCGTACAAATCATGTCTTATAATCTATGAGATTTGCGGGCGAGCCAATGGCTCGCCCCTACAAGCCCTCGATGATTCTGGCGATTCTATATCGCGGGAACATTTTTCTATTACTTACCTTCGATTACTGAGCGTATAGATTTATTCGACGCTCGCGCATTGTATGCCGTCAATCTCATGGAACCGTCGCTGCGAAAATATTTCTGAACGTCTTTACTCGGTGTCCTCAATTTTACTCGCTGAACTCGGTGGTAAGTTTTTTTCATGACCTGCTTGATGTTGCTTACACCAGCTTGTGCTGCGGATCCAGTACGCTCTTGACGCGCGCGGACAGTTGCTGCTCCAGCGGCGCGCCAATGACGGGCCGGTTGACCGCGCCTTGCAGGCAGAGCCCGCTCAAACCCAACTTCGCGAGCGCCCGGTCCAGCGGCGCAATGTCATCGACCGCCAGCCAGGCCACATTGCCGCCGACGCCGTAACGCCGCCCCGCCCCGGCGATAACCGCGTCCAAGGCCGGAACCTGCTTGGGCGAAAGCGCGACCTTGACGATGAAGCCGCCGCTCAAGCCGGCCAGCGGATTCCACATCCCCTTCTGTTCTTCCAGTTCACGCGCCTCCATAGATTTAGTCTCGCGCTTGACGCTCTCGCTGAAGCGCCGGGCGCGTTGCGGCAGCGTCTCGGCGAATCCGCCCAGCCGCGCCAGCAGCGACCAGCCCTGAGTTTCCTCCCCCTTGTTCACAGGGGAGGGTGGCAGCAGGTCCAGCGCGTCCAATTCAAAGGCGCTGCCGCTGATATAAACGATGGCGGCCAGCGCCGCGTCCAGTTGCGCATAGCGAAAGCTCAAACTGCGAAATTGCGGCACATCGGGAAAGACCTTGAAGGTCAGCTCGGTCATGATGGCGTACTGACCCAGGCTGCCGACCAGGAACTTGCTCAGGTCGAAGCCGGCCGAATTCTTCACCACCTTGCCGCCCACTCGGAAGGCGCGACCGGCGCCATCGACCACCGAGGCGCCCAGGATGAAATCGCGGACGCCGCCGTAACGGTAACGGCGCGAACCCGACAGGTTGCTCGCCACCGTCCCGCCGATGGTGGCGCAGTCGGGCAACAGCGGGTCAAAGGGCAGGTACTGCCCCCGCTCGGCCAGCGCGGCAGTGATCTCCGCCACCGGCGTGCCCGCTTGCACAGTGACGGTGTATTCGCTGGGCTGGTATACGACGATGCCGCGGAGCGCGGACAGATTGGCTCGGGCGGCGTCGTTCGAGTGTGGATGCAGGGCCGACTTGCTGGCGCGCCCGACCAGGTGCACGCGCTGATGGTCGCGGACGAAGTTCTGTATGTCCTCGGTATGGCGCAGCGCGTTGGCCGTCATTCGCGCGAAATCACCCCTTGCCGTTCCAGCGGGTGCATACCCTGTAGCGCCAGCGCGGGCGCTTCGCCGCCGGGAAACATCTTGCCGCGATTGGCGATTTCCTTGGGGTCGATGGCCCGGCGCAGCGCCTGCATGATATCGAGTTCTTCTTCGCTGAACATGGCCGGCATATAATCGCGCTTCTCCATACCGATGCCGTGCTCGCCCGTGATCGAGCCGCCAAGCGCGACGCAGAGCGCCAGGATCTCGCCCGCCAGCTGCTCGGCTTTGCGCAGGGCGCCCGGTTCGCGCCCGTCATACAGGATCAGCGGGTGCAGATTGCCGTCGCCGGCGTGAAAGACATTGGCGACATCCAGCCCGTATTTTTGCTTCAGCGCGTTGATCTCCAGCAGGGCCTCGCCCAGCCGGCTGCGCGGCACCACGCCGTCCTGCACGATATAGTCCGGGCTCAAACGCCCGACCGCGGAGAATGCGCCCTTGCGCCCTTTCCAGATGCGCGTCCGCTCGTCTTCGCTTTCGGCCACACGCGTTTCGAAGGCGCCCGATTCCGCGATGATGCCGTTCAACTGCTCGAACTCGGCCTCGACTTGGGGCGCCTCCCCTTCCAGCTCGACGATCAGCAGCGCTTCGGCATCCGGATAGCCGGCATTGACCGAGGCCTCAGCCGCCTTGATGGCCAGCCGGTCCATGATTTCCATGGCGCCGGGCAGCAAACCCGAAGCCACCACCATCGAGACGGCATCGCCGGCGCGGCCCAGGTCGTCGTAAGCGGCCAGCACTGTGCGGTAGCGCTCCGGCTGCGGCATGAGCCGGACGGTAATCTCCAGCGCAATGCCAAATAGCCCCTCGGAGCCGATGAACAGGCCGATGACATCGGGCCCGATGCCCACGCCCTCCAGGCTTTCGCCGCCGAACTGCGTCACCGTGCCGTCGGCCAGCACCACCTTCATACCCAGGACGTGGTTGCTGGTCATGCCGTATTTCAGGCAGTGCGCGCCGCCGCTGTTGAAGGCGATATTGCCGCCGATGGTGCAGATCGACTGGCTGGACGGATCGGGCGCGTAGTACAAGCCGTAGGGCTGCGCGGCGTGGGTGATATGCAGGTTGACCACGCCCGGCTCGACCACGGCGATGCGCTGCTCGGGGTCGAGCCGCTTGATGCGATTCAGCCGATTCAAGCCGATGACCAGTCCGTCAGCGATGGGCAGGGAGCCGCCGGACAAGCTCGTGCCGCTGCCGCGCGCCACGAAAGGCAGGTCCAGCTCGTGGCAGAGCCGCACGGTAGCGATGACCTCTGCTTCGTTCTCGGGTATGACGACCGCGCCCGGCTTGGTGTTGAAGGCGGTCAAGGCATCGGTTTCGTAAGGCAGCAACTGCGCGTCGCGCGTCAGGATGCGCTCGGCGGGATAAATCTTCTCCAGCGCTTCAATGAATGGGTGGTTCATTAGTTAGTCCAAGTAGTAGTTGTAAGGCTTGATTGGTAATTGGGGCGGTATGGAGCGCGTTTTCTACCCCACCCCCCGGCCCCCTGTCCCGGCATCTCTATGCCGGGTATCCGACGAGTCAGGGAGGGGGAGCCAGAATCTGCGAATAACTTGGTTATTTCTTGCCTTTCGCATGAATTGACCATCTGTCCCATATATATTGAGTACTGTTGCAGTTTCCATGGCATTGGATATGCAATACTGGTCAAGCCTTGCAGGGGCGACCCGGCGTGTCGCCCGCTTGGTCAAGCTAATGCTTCGGGCGTTTCGGCGAAACGCCCCTACAGCTGTCGTCGAGCGGGCAGCTCAACCCGCCGTCTCCAAACGCACTTCGATCTGCTTGCTCAGCTTTTTCAGCGCTTGCTTGGTGATCTGCTTGGCCGCCACATCCAGCAGCCGCTGACCGACCGCCGCGATCTTGCCGCCTATGCGGGCGTCGCCGGCGTAGTGCATCACCGTGCCGCCATCCGCCTGCTCCAGGCGAATCACGCCCGCGCCGGTGACGTGGCCGGCGGGACCCTTGCCCTCGACCAGTATGCGATAGCTCTCGGGCTGGTTGATGTCGACCAGTTCGAACTTCGATTCGAACTTGCCGTTGACCGGGCCGACCCGCACCGCCAGCTTGCTCTGGTATTTGTTCTCGCCGATGGCTTCCAGGCCCTTGGAGCCGGGGATGATGCTGCCGAGGACGTCAATGTCCATCAGCACGTCCCAGACCAACTCGTGCTCGAAGTCGAAGTCGTAGCTGCCTTCAATGTGCATGCCCGTTCTCCTTGCAACATTGCCTATCAATTTTTCTGAAGAGACTTGCTAACGCTTTTTGTAGAGATCTCTTTGCCTCTTTATTCACAGGGCCAGGCAGACCAGCTTTAACTCCAGCAGGCAGTTTGAAGCCTAGTTTCAGACGACCCTCATACCTCACAATTGTGGTCGGCTCTTTGCTGAGTTTGAATTCCCCTTTGCTGGACACCCTAATTGCGCCATTCTTGCCTCTTACGGTTAGGAGAAAACACTTCGGCTTGTCGATGTCTTCCAACTTGAAGGTAGTTGCCAGCTTGCCCTCGATGGCAGGCATCTTTAGCGGCAGCGTTCCCTTGTACCTATTCCTGCCAACTTCTTTCAAACCTTTGCCGTCGGCAATGATGCTGCCCAAGAGGTCAATGTCCATAAGCTTTTCCCAGACCTGTTCCGGGTCGCAACACTTGAATTCATGCTTGCTCTTGATTTTCACGCTTGGCTCCTCCTGACTGAATGCGCCTATGATAATGAACTTTGGGCGAAATTACGAACCTGGCATAGGCAGGGGAGTGCCTATCTTTGTGGATATTACCTGAATGCCGAGCTTGGCGCAGGTTAATTCACCACAGAGACACAGAAGTAGAACAAAGTAAGTCATGCAAATCTCATGTCAAGAAACTTTTCCTTTACCACAGAGGAAAATGAGGATACACAGAGGGCACAGAGAGTTTTGAATTGTTTCGATACCACCGCAATTCAGGCGGCCATCCGACAAATGAGAACTTTCGCTGGCATGCGATCACTTCATTGCTTTACTCGGTGTACTCTTTTTAACTCTGTGTACTCGGTGGCAAATCTTTTGCATGACTTGGTCGCATTTACTGAGGGCACAGAGTTTTCTGGTATGCTCGGCGCAGTCTATCATAACCGCCTATGCAACACTCCCTATACCGGCGCCCTTTGGTATGCGCATAGCGCTTTGGTAGAATAGTGTCAGCTAGGTCTTGGAAGAAAGGCGCGAGCCACCATGGTCATGGAACGGCTGTACATTAGCGCGGAGCGTTTCTTTGAAATTGCCGGAAACCCGGAATACGACGACCGCAGCCTCGAACTGGTGGAAGGAGAGATCATCGAGATGTCGAAAGCAGGTGGATTGCACGGGCAGATCACCATGCTCTTGAGCCTAAAGATTGCGAATTACGTCGTCGACAACGTTCTTGGCATCGTCACTTCGGCAGAAACTGGCTTCATCCTGGAACGCAATCCCGACGGCAGAGACACAGTCCGCGGCTTGGATATCGCCTTTATCAGCGCAGCGCGCGCTCCCGGCGTGTTGCCTGACGGACTGGTGGAATACGCGCCCGACCTGGCCGTTGAGATCATCTCGCCCAGTAACAAAGTAGCGGATATGCACCGCAAGATTAGGCAACTGCTAGCCGCCGGCACGACGTTGGTTTGGATAGTTCATCCAGAAACACGGACTGTCGAGGTCCAC
>CAZWCV010000122.1:0-11361 GCA_964632725.1 uncultured Anaerolineaceae bacterium | reverse complement strand
AATCGTCAATTACGACCGGGACGCGGCGGGTTAAGCCCGCGGCTATAAGTCCTTGTCAGGAGGACTTCAGACACTTTTGCCACCGAGTTCAACGAGATAAATTGAGGGCACAGAGGTCTTGATAATGTCTGACGCTTTCGCAATTTATGGCTACATCAGTCCGAGAGACTCTGACGCCGCCACAATATAACTAGATATCTTTACTCTGTGCCCTCTATTATCCTCTGTGTACTCGGTGGCAAAACTGTGGAATACCCGCCAGTTTATGCTGCTGTGATTTGGCGATGAATCCGTTGCCGCGCCTAACCCCGCCAGAACGCCTCGTTCAGATACTTGTAGGCATTGTCGGGGAATAGCGTCACCACCGTGCCGGGCTGCCCGCGCTCGGCCAGGCCTTCCGCCACGCGCATGGCGCCCACCATGGCCGCCGCCGCGCTGATGCCCACCAGGTAACCCTCTTCGCGCGCCAGCCGCAGCGCCATGGCATGCGCCTCTTCCGTGCGCACGGACAGTTGGCGGTCGGCCAGGCGCCCGTCGTAAATGCCCGGCTGTATGGCGGTCGCCATGTGCTTCAAGCCCTCCAGACCGTGAAAGGGCGAATCCGGCTCGACCGAGATGATCTGCACCGCCGGGTCGTATGCTTTCAGACGCCGACCCGTGCCCATAAGCGTGCCGCTGGTGCCCAGGCCGGCCACGAAATGCGTCGCCTGGCCGCGCGTCTGCCGCCAGATCTCGACGCCTGTGCCCTCATAATGCGCCTGCCAGTTGGCCGGGTTGTTGTACTGGTCAGCGTAGAAATAGCGCTCCGGCTCGCGCGCGGCCAGTGCGCTCACCGCCTTTAAGGCGCCATCGGAGCCTTCCAGCGGGTCGGTGAATTCCAGGTCGACATCGTAGGCGCGCAAGATAGAAACCCGCTCCGGGCTGACGTTCTCCGGCAGCATCAGCTTGACGCGGTAATCTTTGGCGGCGGCGATCATGGCGTAGGCGATGCCGGTGTTGCCGCTGGTGCTGTCGAGGATGGTTTTGCCCGGGCGCAGGCGGCCATCGGCTTCGGCGCTGCGGATGATCTGGTAGGCCGCTCGGTCTTTGACGCTGCCGCCGGGGTTCTGCCACTCGGCTTTGGCCAGGACGCGCACCTCCGCCGGCAGCGCTTGCGTTATGCGCCGGAAGCTCAAGAGCGGCGTATTGCCGATCTGCCGCTCGATATTCCGCGCGGAGTCATCCACGTCCGTGGGAGTTTCAATGTCTGCCGCTATCGTCATTTATGGCTCAGTTCCCGCCTTCAACAAAAAAGTCAACTTGCAGGTACGCGCCTCTCGGGCTTCCGATTAACGGCGCCTCGCTCGCCCCTGCCAGTTGACCTTGTGTTTCGTTCTTGAGTACGGCTGTTATCTCAGGCGGCTTGGCTCCCTGGTCAGACAACAGCGACAACAACTTGCTTGCATGATGGTGGTCTCATGATCCCTAACGTTCGTCGAGAGCATAACGACAGATGACGGATCTGTCAATCGCTCGAAAGGAATGACGTTGACGCGGCGCGTAATCTTACGCGTCCTGGTCGCTCAGCCGGAAGGACCGCGCAGGGCTATCGGCGGCAAAGGCAGCATGTTGGAGGGATAGGCTACCGGAAGCCGCTGGCCCAGATCTTCGTTGTACCAGCCCACGTAAACGATATCTTCGCCTTGATAGCCCGGCGGCAATGCAAATCCGTGCCGGGTGACGAAGCGCTCCCCTGCTTTCAGGAATCCCACCGGAACAGCCGGGACCGCGTCGCGCTGCCAGCGCGCTTCGACCGGCGCGCCCTCTCGATAAGGCTCGGCCAGTATAATGGCGAACACGCGCCAGGCGCCGCTGATCGCTTCGACGATCCGCCACTCCAATTCGAGGATGCGCCCGTCGCTGAGGCGGTAGGCGTTCAGCCGGATGGCGTCGCCGAAGACCGCGCCTGCGTTGACGGCGTCATCGCCGAGCAAGTGTGGGTCTTCGCCGCCGACTATAGCGCCCAGCGGCAGCGTAAAGGCGGCGGCCTCACGACCCGATTCCAGCAGCGGCCGAATGTCAGAACCATCGGGAAATGGATACCAGCCGATGTGCAGCTGTGCCGTGGAAAAACTCGACGCAGCAGGCGGGATTTGCAGGATGTAGTCGTCTTTATAGATTTTGCCGGGCTGCCACCAGGTCGTGGGCAGCGTTCCCCAGCCGGGGAAGGTGTCGATTGTCGCTATAGCTTCGCCGTCGGCGTCGATGATCGTCAGGAAGAGCGCCTGCAATTCCTCCGTTGGCGCTGATGGCCGCCAATAAAGCGTCAGCGGGATCTCGTCCCCGGGCGACCAGCGGCGCGGCGACGGCAGCTCGTAGCCGACCAGACTGGTATCGCCCCAGCGTACCTGGGTCGGCCTGGCCTCCGCCGGCAGGCGGTCGACAACCGGCGGGTGATCGTATTGCGGCATGATGTAGACAAAGGGCGAGGCAAGACTGAACAGCTGCATAGGCATGAGGACCAGCAGGGGCGGGATGCGCAATGTAATCAAACCCATCGCCATAAGGACACTGATTGAAATAATCGAAGGAAATAGATATCGTCCGTTGGCCGCCGATGATTGCAGCGAAATCCAGATGATTGTTGCGATGCTGATAGCCAGAAAAACCCCAAGCAGGCTTACAACTGCCAGCAGAAAGGAGTTCTTGCGGTTCTTCGCCAGAAAGATGATGAACCCGCCGACGCTTATCAAAGACAGCGCGTCGGTGAGATGGTAGTAGAGATCATGCGTCAAGATGCTGAACTTGCCAAACAGCCCCCAATAGCTTATGCGCAAGCCCTGGAATTCGTCTGTCAACATCTGCGTCAACGCGATGCTCCGCCGACCATAATAGTCGAGCATGGACTTTGTTCCGAATAACTCGCCATAGAGGCCGAGGTTGCGCGCAAACCACCAGCCGGCAGCAGCCAGAAATACGACCGAAACAGCGATCCCTAGAATTATGAAACCGCGACGGTCGCGTGTGCGAACAAAAGTCAATATACCCGCGAGCCCCACTACCGGCAATGTAACCAAGCCGTTTAGTTTAGCTAGCGCCGCGCCCGCGATCAGGAGTGCCAAGAACAGGCTGCGCCGCGAATCGAAACCGTGGCGCAACATAAGCAGCATCTGCCACGCAGCAAGCGTTGACAGCGCCGTCACCAGTACATCATTGGTGATGGATGTCGAAATAAAGATGAACATTGGGTTGAAAGCGACCAACGATGTCGCCAAGACGGCAAATCCAACTTGACCCGGCATAATCGTTCGCGCGGACTGATAGACAGCGGCGACTGTCGCGGCCGCCATAGCCAGGTTCAGGAAGCGGATGACATAAAGCGCCAGGGATACGCCGGCGAGATCGGGCGGGTAAGGTTGTCGGTAGAAGATAAAATTTCGGTTGCCCAAGCGCTTGGGATGGCCAAACAGCACCAGGGGATTGCGTAAGAAATACTCAGAGAAGTCAGAAGTGTCAAAGGCGGCGTAAATCGGCGCCATCATCAAGTAAAACAGAGGCGGCTGATTTGCTTCGTGGCCGTACAAATGGTCGTGTTCGTCGGTCTGCACCGGCAGCTCGCCAGTGTCGACAATCCACTGTATGACGCCGACGTGAAACTCATTGTCGGACGCTTCAAAGTGAGGCGCGGCGTAAATATAGAAAAGGCCAATGCAGAAAAACGCAAGCGGAATCAGCCAGTGAAATGGAAGCTGCTTTAAGGACCTGATGATGCGTCTCCCCGCTATCGCAACATTGTTTTTGCCGACCTACATTTTATCATAAGGGTCTTATGCGCCCCGCGCTGCGGAGGCCATATTGTCTGCGGCAAGGGAGGCGCTTCCATGTTAAAGTTCAGATATCGTTTTCAGCAATCAGGAGAATCCGCCAAAAAATGAAACTTGCTGTATTCGCTGATATTCACGGTAATATGCCGGCTCTGCACGCCGTCCTGGCCGATATGGACGCGGCCGGCGACATCGACCTCTATTGGTGCCTGGGCGACCTGGCGGCCCTGGGCGGGCAACCGCAGGAATGCGTGCAGGCGCTGCTGCGCTTTCGCGAGGTCAAGGGCGAGGGGGCGGTCAAGATCATCGGCGGCAACACCGACCGCTACCTCGTTTCCGGCGAGCGCATGCCGGCCAAAGCCGCGGAAAACGCTGATGAACTCGCGGTGCTGCGCGACAATAGCCGGCGCCTGAATGCTGTCTTCGCTTGGAATCTCGAGCGTCTGGACTGGACGGATTATGAGCTGCTGCGCGGGATTATCGGCGCGGAATTGCGGCGAGACGTGCCCGGTTATGGGCGGGTCATCGGCATCCACGCGATTCCCGGTGATGACGAATCGCTGGCCTTGCGGCCGGACAGCGCCGATGAAGAAGCGGCCGACTCGCTTCTGGATCGCGAAGGACGCCTGGCCCTCTGCGGGCATACCCACCTGGCCATGGACCGCAGGGTCGGCGACTGGCGCGTAATCAATCCGGGCAGCGTCGGGCTTTCTTTCGGGAATCCCGGACAGGCGGAATGGGCGCTGCTGGAATGGCGAGAGGGCGCGCTCACGGTCGACTTTCGGCGCGTGCCTTATGATACGGCGGCGACGCTGGACGCTTGGCAGGCGCTCGGCTATCCAGAGATTGATTGGATCGCTCAGCGCCTGCTTGGTTAAGAAGAACCCAGAGAGAGCGGCAATGATGAACAGGCGGATGTTCTTCGGCATCGGCGTCGCCGTCTGGCTGCTGGCGACAGTCGCATTTCGCTTGGCGGGCCATCTCTTTTTCAGGCCCGACGAACCGCTGGCAATGGCGCTGCTTTGGCTGGCGACGGTTGCGGCGATGATCTTGCTGGCGCGTTTTCTTTTCAGCTGGCGGAAGCTGGAGCGCGCGCATCGCTTTGAAGCGGCCGCGCTAATGGTAATCTCCGGCATGGCGCTTGATGCCATAGTCACGCAGGGCTTCGCCGGCTTTTTCCCCAATATGCCAGCCTCCGCCGCCGGCAGCTTTGGCGCCTGGCTGCTGCTGGCTTACGCCAGTGTGATAATGGCGGCTTTTCTGCCCGACAAACCGGGTTAGCTGTCGATCACCCGAATCCGCGGCCGGCGCAGCCAGTAGCCGATGGCGTAGAGCGCCATGCCGGCGGCGACTCCCAGCAGACAGATCAGCCACACCAGCGTTAGCGGCAGCAGCAATTCCAGCTCGGCGACCGCCGCTACATCGCGCAGGTAGATCTGTAGAAGGCCGCGACAGGTTTGAAGGATGCCGGACAAGCCGACGCCGAAAGCCATCAGCCAGTAGGGCATATAGCCGGTCACACGAAGATTGTCACCGCGCAGGGAGGCCGCGGCTTCATTGACAAAGCCCAGCACGACGGCGAGGTTGGCCCAGCCGCCCAGCCAATGCTGCGCCGCCGCCAGGTCCGTAGCGCGCATGGCGTTCGCGATGCCCGGCTGGATGCTGAGCGCGCCCAGGAAGCCGCCGCCGACCAACCAGAAGATCGTCGCCAGCGCAATCCAGTGCGGCGCCAGCGAGGCGTTTTCGTTTCGGTGGCGCAGGGCGCGGGCGCTGTGGCTGGCCAGCAGGACATAGCAGACGGCGATCAATGGCGCGGCGGGCAGGCTGAGGGCCGCGGGCAAGACCAGTCGCCCCAGGCTGATCAGGCTGCCGCCCAGGACAATCAGTACGCCCGTAATGCGCAGACTGTCCCGCGCCCATGCGGACGAGAGGCGGCTGAAACGCGGAATGAGCCAGAAGACGATGCTCAGGCTGCAAAGAGCGAAGGCCACATGGACTTGAAAGGCCGTGTTCACTTCGCTGAAGCGCTGGTCGCTTACAACGGAGAGCGCCGGGCCGAGCGCGCTGAGCAGCAAGCCGACTTGCCAGCAGCGCATGAATGTCGAAGGCTCGCCGCTGCGCAGGCTCCATGCCAGCGCGGCCAGCAGCGCGACTGCCGTCAGAGTATCGGCGAGTTGCGCCTGTCCGATTGCGCCGAGCGCGAGACTGAGGGCGACGAAGACAAGCCAAATTCGCCGCTGCCAAGCCAGCCTGTTGCTGTTCAGCGCATCGCCCGCCAGCATAATCCCCGCGGCCAGGAAGCCGGTCAGCAGCAGCAGCCTGAAAGATTGCGCGGCGAGGCCGTCCAGGGCAGTCGCCCATTGACTCAGCGGCTGAGCAGGCAGCTGATTGAGCGCCGCCAGCAGCAGCGTGGCCGCGTAGAGCAGCAGCAAGGCGACCGTGAGATTCAGCAACTGATAGATAGCGGCGCCGCGGAGCGAAAGCTGAATCATGGGGCGCGTCATTCGCTCGCGGCCGCCAGCCGATACACCTCGGGTCGGCCGTGCCCGTAGATTTCCTCGGCGATGAAGACCAGTTCATAGCGCGCATCGACGATGGCCAGCAAGTCTAGGATGCCGATGTTGTCGTCGCGGATCAGCGCCGGAAAGACCACGATCCAGATGGGCGGATTCGATTCCCACTCGGCGGTCAAGCGCTGCAATACGCGCTCGGGCCGGAAATACCAGCGCCAGCCCTTGACCCAGACGCCGGGCGCGGGCATGTCCGTCAGCGGATGCAGCTGCGGCGTGCTGTCGGTTTCGGGCAGCGCGAAAAGCGTATCGCCGGCTGACTTACGCTCGTTCAGCTCGGCGGCCAGGGGCCCAAATTCGTCGTAGGCCAGGATGGCTCCCGGCCCCAGCGGAACATGCAGGTAGGCGGCGGCGCCCGTCCACAGCCAGCCGATGCCGATGCCGATGCCAAGCCCGGCCAGCGCCAGGCGCGGCATATCCCAGGCGCGCCACTTCGGCAACTGGGGCAGCGCTTTCGCCAGCGCGATGCCGGACATGACCGCCGTGAAAGGAAGATGCGCCATGGCGTGGATTTCACCGAAGCGCGGGTAGAGCGTGACCAGCGTAGCCAGCCACATCAGCGGCGGCAGCAGCTGGCTGCGGCCTGCCCCCCGCAGCGCCAGCAGGATGAAGGGGAAAACCAGCATGTTGCTCAGCAGCAGCTTGCGCAGCAGATCGCCGTCCAGCGGCTCGCCGTCCATCGCGCCGCTCAGATTAAAGCTCCAGTTCCAGTAGATGTAAGAATCCAGCGCGCCCTGCGCCAGCAACGCCAGCCACTGCAGCAGGGGCAGCGCCAGCGCGCCGGCGACGAAGACGAGTACGATTTTCCAACGCCGCTCCCGGAGCAGCAGCCAGCCGCCCGCGACGGCGACAGCCAGCCAGGCGTGCTGCTTGAACAGGGTGGCCGCGCCCATCAGCAAACCCATGAACAATATATGCCGCGGCGTGGGGCGTTCGGCCTTGTGGTAGTAAATCACGAGGGCGGCCAGCAGGCAGAGCGCCAGCAGCGTGTCGAAGTAAAGCATGACATTGCCGTAGACCGGTTCCCACCAGGCCCAGACCAGGGCCGCCAGCAAACCGGCGGATGCGGCGCCCGCGAGCCGTCGCGCCAGCCAGTAGATCATGACGGTCAACGCGACCACCATCAGGGTATTCAGCAGCTTGACCAGCAGCGCCGGGTCGATGGCCAGCAGGCGCTGGGCCGCCGCCCCCAGCAGCGAACTGCCCGGCGCGTGCTGCTCCCAGATGGCGTCGAAAAGCGCGCTGCCCTGGTTCATCATCCAGGGGATGGCCACCTGGCCCGAATGCACGGAGGGCGAGAGCCAGAAGAGGTGGGTCAAGACTTGCGTAATCAGCAAGACTATCAGCAGACGGCGCGCCAATGCGTTCTACTCCCGGCCATCTAAGTACGCGAACAGCGCGCCCATCGTAGCAGATGGGCGGGAAACCTGTCTACATTGGGCGGCCGCGCCCCGCTATTGGCAAGGCCGCCAGGGCAATCGATTCAAAATCGCTTTCGGTTGCCAAAACAGAATAGTACCGTGTAGGGGCGAACCTTGGTTCGCCCTCTCTGTGCCCTCTGTGATGAATTAACAGCATATACCGTCCGCCCGTGACGCCGGCCATCGTTTGCCAGCGGCGCGTTTTGCGTTACAGTAGCGGGGACTATGACGTTTGAAAACGAGGCCGCGGCGGCCAACGCGCTGCCGGACAGCTACTTTGACCTGGGCCTGCGGCTGCTGGAAGCGGGCGACTGCGACGAGGCCGTCGCCATGTTCGACAGCGCCATCAAACTGGGTCTGGGCGATATGGCCGCGGTCTATCTCTGCCGCGCCGAAGCCCAGAGCGCGCTCGGACAGTGGGACGCCGCCGAGCAGAGCGTCAACCGCGCGCTGGAAATCGAGCCCTACATGGCGGCTGCTTACAACGAGCGCGGCAAAATCCGGCTGGCGCGGCGTGAGCTCGATGAGGCCGGCAACGACTTCACGATGGCGATTCATATCGAGCCGGACTACGAAGCGGCGTATCTGAATCGCGCGCTGGCGCACGAAGCGCGGCGCCGCTACGCCGAAGCCGAGGCCGACCTGACGCGCGCGCTGAAGCTGAACCCGGATTTGAAAGCCGCCTACGAGATTCGCGGGCGGGCGCGGGCGGCGCAGTTCAAGTACGACGACGCCATCGCCGATCTGAGCACCTACTTGCGCAGCGGCGGCGGGCGCGACTACGACAACCACAGCGAGACGCAGGGCTACCTGCTGATTCTGCGCGTCCAGCGGCTGCTGTGGCGGCTGCTGCCATGGGGGAGGCGGGGGCGCTAGGTTGCCGGGTCAGCTGGGATGTGGTCGCTCCAGACGGTAAGAAATTCGCGTTTGAGCAGCTCGAAGCGCTCCAGCAAGAATCCTTCAAAGCTATCCTTGCTCAGCGGACTGGGCAAGAGACGAACGGGACACTGCAATTGAGACTCATAGTCTGCTAGCTGTAGCGTCTGCTCCCCTTCGGTGATCTCACCGCGACGTCGTTTATCCTGTAGAAGCTTGTCAAATGTCTGAACATTATGTCGTAGTTCTCCAGCTTGCTGAAGCAGAGCCAGGTTGCCGATGGTATTGATTGGCCACTCATCGCCGTCGTTCATGTGCGACTGTAGCAGCGCCACCGGAATGATGTGCTCGACATGATAAGACCTTGCTTTCGCAAGCTTGTCCACGAATACATACTTCAGGAAGAGATATTCTGGGCGAGAATCGCGGACATGCCGTTTAGCGTCTCTTGTGTGTACCAGGCTAACCTGGTTGTCGTAGTACCAGTCGTCCAGCACTTGCACCCAGCGCTGTCCGGTGGGTGGCGCATGGTCAACATACCGCAAGCTCATTACGGCATCATGGAGCTTGCTGTCACCCGATCCACGCCAGTCATCGTGCAGAATCTCGTAAAGATAGAACATCGGCAGCTTGTTCTTCAGCTTTCGACGATCGACTCGCGCGTCATTGTTCTCGGACAAGTCTCGTTTGCCGTATCTGACCTGAAATGCGGTTGCGATCATAGAAATGATCATTAGCTCGCTGTGATAGATTGGCGCGAGCTTGCGCCCATACTGTGGAGTAGAAAGCACCGGCCTAAGGATGTTGTCGACGAAACGCGTCGATTCCAGTACGCAGTGCTCCAAGTCTCCCCAGGGAAGCTCGCCAATTTCTTCTGGCAGGTTGGCCATATCTTGAAGGCGTAATCCCAAGCAAGCGGTCATCAAATTGAAGCCAATGGAGCTGGGTCGGTCGTCTTTTACCGGTTTGAAGAGTCTGGGGAATTTAATCGCGAGGAAATGGCCTAAGCCGAAGAGATAGTCAAACAGCGTGTAATGCCGATTGAGACGTGATGCTTCATCCGGCGCTTCTTCGGAGATGTCTAGTGTAAAGCCTTCATCCTCTAGAGTTTCGTATTTCTTCCAAATCGCTTCAATTACGTCGGTATTCGTAATTCGTTGTCGGTGATCAATCCATTGCGCCGCGTAGATTTCGTAACGGCTAAGGACTGTTCCCTTGGAGTTCAGCAGTTCAAATACGGTCGGAAGCTCGGACGAGGGGCCGCTATAAATTAGCACTGGTATCTTGGCGTTCAGTATGAGCTGAACTTCATTGCTGACTTCGTCCAGAAATCCGCCTAGGCGCTGGATCAGTTCCTGGTTGCGGTTCAGCTCAAAATATACATCGCGATATAAACTAGACTCTGGTGAATAATTCAGGACATGCGAAATAAGCGTCTCAACCAGATTTTCTGTGCGCCATCCATCTCTTGCTTCGTAGCTCTTGTTCCCCTTCACCCAGTCCACGATCGTTTGTCGTATTCGGTCTTTGTATTCATCGGTCGTCTTATGCAAATGCTTCGCTATTGCGTCAATGAAGTCATCATCCAGGTCAGCCCGTGTGAAATAACCATTCTGATATTCGACGTAGCTTTTCAGCGCTTGCGTTCGCTGTAAACCATCTATCAAGTTGTAGTGCCTTTTGCCGTCACCTGCCGACTGGCCGCGCGCGACATCTTCATAGATGAGAATCGATCCAAACGGGAAGCCTCGTCTGATAGAGTCAATGAGGCCTTTCCGGGTCGCCTTGTTCCAAACTAGCCGCCGCTGAAACTCCGGAATCGTCACTCTGCTGTTGCCAACAGGATTGCTGGAGACGGCATCCATAAGTTTGCTTACGGACCAAATGTCAATATCAACGGCATTTCGATAAACAGGCATTCCATCTTCTCCTCGAAGCCGATCCAAAAAAACGCGAGACCACTCTCGCGCCCACCGCACACAATTCGATCACAACTACTCAGGAATGTCAAACCGTCGGGAGTGCATGGGAGTCGAACCCACCAGCGCCTGCTCTGCGCAACCGCCCACCGGTTTTGAAGACCGGGGCATCCACCGGGACACATCCACCCCCTCGACGCCCCGCGATTATACCCGCCCGCCCGCCTATCCCTCAAGCCGAAACGCCCTGTATCCCCGCCGCCATCGCCGCTATCATTGCCGCATATCAAAATCCACTACAATGAAGAGGAGGGCGCAATGCCCGCATACCTGATCGTACGCGCCAACGTAACTGACATGCAGCAATACCAGGAGTACATGAAGCTGACGCCCGCCATCGTCGAGAAATACGGCGGCAAATTCATTATCCGCGGCGGCGACAAAGTCGTGCTTGAGGGCCCCGACGTCAGCGACCGCATCGTCATGCTCAGATTCGACAGCGTCGACGCCGTCCGCCGCATGTACAACTCTGACGAATACCAGGCGGCCATTAAAGTTCGCCAGGGCGCGGCCGAAGCGTCGTTCATCGTTATGGACGGTCTGGAATAATTGAGGCGACCCGTGAATTGGCGGGCGACTCACCGAGTAGCCCCTACAAGGCTTGTCCGGTACTGTAAATCTAATCTTGGACTATATGGAAAAGTACCGAATATAAATCGATATGGGCGACAATTAATGTGAAACGCCGTTGATTTCTACGGAATCCGCTCAA
>CAZWCV010000121.1:0-11838 GCA_964632725.1 uncultured Anaerolineaceae bacterium | reverse complement strand
TAGCGGCAGTGTTCGACCTCGTCGTCGAACATGACATCGCCGTAGCTGACGCCGGGCAGCCAGTCGATATCCCAGGCCGATTCTTTCCCCTGCAGCGCCAGGACGATGCGCTCGACGCCGTAGGTGATTTCCACACTGACCGGGTCAAGCGTCATACCACCGGCTTGCTGAAAATAGGTGAATTGGGTGATCTCCTGCCCGTCCAGCCAGACCTCCCAGCCCAGCCCCCAGGCGCCCAGAGCCGGCGATTCCCAATTGTCTTCGACGAAGCGGATGTCGTGCTCGCGCGCCTTGATGCCCAGCGCCTCCAGCGAGGCCAGATAGAGCTCCTGTGGATTGCCCGGATCGGGTTTGAGGATGACCTGGTACTGGTAGTATTTCTGCATGCGATTGGGATTCTCGCCGAAGCGCCCGTCATCAGGCCGGACCGATGGCTCGACATAAGCCACGCGCCAGGGCTCGGGACCCAGGACGCGCAAGGTCGTGGCGGGATTGCCCGTTCCGGCGCCGACCTGCACATTATAGGGCTCCCAAATCAGGCAGCCTTGCGCAGCCCAGTATTCATGCAGCTTGAGAATAACTTGCTGAAATGTCAAAGCCCTGGTCATGCGGCTCCCCGCTCGTGTTGGCTGTGGATAGAATCGCCGGCCATTATAGGAGCAGCCGCGGCGGATAACGAGGGCGACAGTCGCGGGCCACGGGCGGGTGCGGTGGCTGCTTCAAAGCGCTCGAAGCAGCCCGCTTGGCATAGCATACAGACGCGGCGGATCGAAGCCTTACTCGCTGCCGTCTTGGGCTTCGCCGTCGCCTTCCGCTTCCGGCGGCTTAACCAGCTCGGCATGGACTAGGTTGGTGAAGGCGTTGAGCACAGTATCGCGCGCCAGCACATAATACTCGGCGTCGGACGACTTCAGGACGATGTCGCCGTCTTCCATTGTCGCGCCGAAGGTCAGCGAGTAGGTCGCTTCGGTGTACTCGGGTTCAGCCGGCTCGTCCACCGTTTCGGCTGCGCCCTCAGCGGGCTCGTCGGCGGATTCTGTATCAGGCTCGAGCAACTGACGGTAGCGCACGTCCACGACGACCGCGGGCGCGTCCAGCCCGTACTCGGCCAGCGCTTCCAGCCCCAGGGGCGCCTGCATGCGGATGGTGGCGGCGTTGCGCGAGACCAGCGGCATGCGTGTATCTTCAAAGACTTCGCCCTCGCCCAAGCCAGCGTAGGTCCAGTTGTCGCCATCCCGCAAGAAGGTGAAACTGCCGTCCTCGCGGCGCACATTTATCTCCAGCAGGTCGTCGACTGGGACGTTGACATAGTTGGCGTCCAGCCAGGTGGAAACTTGCGTCGACAATTCCCAGGAGCTCAGGCCGCTGCCCAGGTAGACCTCGTTTTCATCGCCGCGGCGGACGTAGACTGTGTTGGCGCCGCCGCTGCCGCCGAGGTATAGCACGGCGCTGGACTCGCCGGCTTGCAGCGTGATTCTGCGCCGGAAGTCGTCGTCTTTGACCTCCAGGCGGGCGAAGTTGGCCGGGTTGGAGGCGACCAGCCGCCGCGTGTCCATAGCGGCCAGCTTGGCCAGCATTTCGTCGATCTTGGCGCTGTCGAGCGGGAAGTCATCGGCGTCCGGCAGCACCCAGCCGGATTCCCCGCGCGCGAATGTCATTTCGTTTTCCAGGTTGTCGGCGATGAGCAAGCGACCCACGTCGGCGATTGCGACCTCGGCCAGGATCGGCGCCACCATTCGCGACTCGGTACCGGTTGACGTGACCGCAACGACGGCCAATAGAATGACCTGAAGCGCGAGAAGCGCCGCCAGATAGAGATTGGTTCGGTTCAACATCAGGCGCCTCCTTTGTCGCTGTCGGCTGTCTTTTCTGTAGGATCTGCTTGTGGCGGGGGCGATTCTGGGGCTAATCCTAGCGGCGGGATCAGTTGAATCGGCTGCTCGGCGCGGCGCTGCATCCGCCAGACGACGCCGATTAATACCAGGCCGATGATGGCCACGGCGTAGTTGATCAGCACCCACTGATTCTGCGCGCTTTCGTGTACCGGCGGCAAGATGCGCGCGCTGCTGCCGCGGCTGCGAATCGACGCCAGCGAGACATCTTCGGTGAACCAGTCGATAGCGTTGGCGATGAGCTGGATATTGCTCAGGAAACGATCCCCGCCGAAGCTGGCCGAAATCTGATAGACCGTGTCGTTTACAAATTCGGCGCTGCCCAGCACGACAAGGCGGGTGTTGTCGGGCGAGCGCTCAATCAGCCCGATGGGCTCAGCCGTCGCGGCATCGTCATCGGACGCGGCCGCGTCCGTTTCAAAGGGCGAGGGCTTGTCGCTAAAGAAACTGTCGAAGGACGCTTCAACGGCGACCGCCAGCGGAATCGACCTCATCTCGCTCCCGATTGGGAAGCCAAAGTCCGGGTAGTTCTGCAAATCCGGCTCGGGATTGGTGTCGCTTGTCTCCCAGGCATTGTCGCTGGAGCGGATCAAGGTGGATATTCGCGCATCCGGCAGCGCCGCCTCATCGGCCCTGACCGGCGACGCCCAGCTCATCGTCAGCAGCGGCAAGCTGTTGACCACGGGACTCTCGCTGTCCAGTTTGTCCGCGCGCACATCGGCGAAGTAGGGGTAGTTCAGGGCCTGGATTTCCGAGACGACCATGTCGCCCACGTCGCGCTGAACCTGGACCGGGAAAGGCGCGTTCTGCAGATCCATGACCACCGAGTCGCCGACCACGATGCCATAGCTCTCCAGCATTTCCTCGATACCGTTTTCGTTGACGTCCAGCTGGAGCGTACCGACGTAGGGATCGATGCCCAGTCGATAATGGCCGGCGGCGGCAATCACCGAGCCGCCCCGCATGATGTACTGGTCGACGGCGTAACGCTGAATGTCAGTCAGGCCGTGCGGCGCCAGCAGAATCAAAACATCGATATCGGTTGCGAGCTGGCCTTCCTCCAGCGTGACGCGGCGCAATTCGTAGGTCTCGCGCAGCGTCTCCTCCAGGATGCTGTACTGCTGCAGGCTCGGCAGTTGGCGCCCGAATTGATCGGCGCCGGCCGGCGGCGGCGTCCACAAGCCGACGACTTTCAGGAAGCCGGAGGACGACCGCTTCAGCGACGACTCGATGGCGCTGCGGATCTCGGCCTGGCTCAGCTCGCCGCCGGGATAGATCACCTGGATGTCCTGGCCGGCTTCTATCACCAGATGCAGAAAGAAGGTCTCGGTAGCGAAGAAGCTGGTCGCTACCGGCTGTATCTGGTAGCGGTCGAGCAGCTCTTGTTCCGTGATGGCGACATCGGCCGCCGACATATCAACCAGGGCAAAGGACACTTTGTCGGGATTGGCGTCGGCCATCTCTTGCGTCACATCGGCAATCGTCTGGCTGACCTCGGCCATCCACTCCGGCATGGTTGCCGATGACAGGTAGAGCGTCAGCTTAGCCGGCTGCTCCAGCGCGGCCAGAATCGCGTCCAGGCTTTGGAAGCCGTAAACGACGCGCTGGATGGCGCTGGTCAGGTCGTATTCCAGGTTGCGCAGCCGCACCTCAGCGCCCAGCGGCGTGTCAACTACATCGATCAATTCCGAGAAGTTCAGGCTGGCGGTCTGATCGCCATAAGCGATGAGCAAGTCAAAATAGACATTCACCAGCGATACGCCGCCACGGTCGGTCACCTGCAGCGGCGACGGACGAATGCCGTGAATCTGATTGGCTTCGCGCTCCATTTCCGGGTTGGTCAGGGGATCGACAAATTCCAGCTCCAGCCGGCCATTCGCCGCCAACTGATATTCGCGCAGGGTATCTTTGATGCGCGGAACCAGCGGCGCCAGGGCCGGATGGGAGTCTTCGCTGAAGTAGCCGCGAATCAGCAGCGGTTCATTGATGTCCGCCAGCAGACTGCTGGTCGCCTCGGACAAGCTGTACTCGCTGTACTGCGTCAAGTCCAGCCGGGCGGCGCTGACGGGCGCAAGCAGCAGATTCAGCGCCAGCAGATTCAAGCCGACCAGCGCCAGGCAGAGGCGTCCGTTCAGCCGATGCGAGCGCAGATGCGCGCCCCGGCTCCAGCGTTTGCTATCCAGCGAGACGACATTCAGCGCCAGGAAGAAGATCGTCAGCGACAGGTAATAGATCAAATCGCGAAAGTCGACCACGCCGCGCTCGATGCTTTCGAAGCGGCTGCCGGTTCCGAATTGGCGCAGAAGATCGCCGCTTGTGGCGCCGAACAGGTCGGTGATCACGGGCGAGCCGATGGCCTGGAACAAGCCGCAGACGAAGGCCGTGCCGACCAGCGCAACCAACTGATTGTCCGTGCGCGAGGACAGGAACAAGCCGATGGCGATATAGCTGGAAGCCAGCAGCAGCGCCGCCAGATAGCCGCCGATGACCGGTCCCCAATCCAGGTTGCCCAGGGACGCCACCGTGACGGGCAGGAAAAACGTCAAGGCCAGCGCCACAGCGACCAGCGCCAGCGCCGACAGGAACTTGCCCGCGACTAACTCCAGCAAGCGAACCGGCATGGTCAGCAGCACTTGCAGGTTGCCGCTTTCCTCTTCGCGGCTCCATTGATGCATCGTCAACGCCGATACCAGGAAGATCATCAAGATAGGCATCCAGGCGAATAGCGCGCGCGCATCGGCGATGCCGCGGGCGAAGAATGAATCCACCCAGAAGAATACGAAGAGCGTCAGCACGAGGAATACGCCGACGAATATCAGCGCCATCGGCGAGCCGAAGTAAAGCTTCAATTCCTTGCCGGTAATGGAGAGAATCTTCTTCATGCGTCGCTCCTAGGCCGTGGTCGCCAATTGATTGAAGAAGGTTTCGAGCGTGACCGTGTCGCGCCGCAATTCACGCAGGGGCCAATCGCGGTCGCGCGCCAGGGCGTAGATCTGCGGCGTGATGTCTGCCCGGCCGTCTATGCGCCAGGCGGGATAATCATCCAGCGAGCGAATCTGCCGTATTGACGAGACGCCCTCAAGCGCGCCCAGCGCTGACGCGACATCGGCGCTTTCCCGCTGCAATACCAGGGTGGCGTTGTTGCTCAGGCTGAGTTCGCGCAGGCTCTGGTCGGCTTTGACTTCGCCATTGATGATAATGATGACGCGGTCGCAGACGGCCTCGACTTCGGACAAGATATGCGACGAAAAGAGAATGGTGCTGTCTTGCGCCAGGTCTTTGATCAGGGCGCGGATCTCGACGATTTGCGTGGGATCCAGGCCCACCGTTGGCTCGTCCAAAATCAGAAATTGCGGCTTGTGCAAGATGGCCTGCGCCAGGCCCAGGCGCTGCCGCAGCCCCTTGCTGAGCGAGGCGATTGAGCGCGTCAAGTAAGCTTGCAAGCCCGTTCCGTAGATGGCGTCGGAAAGCAGGCTCGTAAATTCAGAAGCCGGAATCGCGCGCAAATCGGCGATCATGCCCAGGTAAGCCTGCACCGACAGCTCGGGATAAAGTGGCGTATTCTCGGACAAGTAACCGATTTTGGCCTGCACCGCGCGCAAGTCGCGCAGAACACTCAGGCCGTCAATCTCGACGAAGCCAGCGTCCGGATGCAGAAAGCCGGTGATGATCTTGATGGCCGTGGACTTGCCAGCGCCGTTGGGGCCCAGCAAACCGACGATTTCGCCGGGCTGAATGTCGAAGCTGACGCCGCGCAGCGCTTCAATGCTGCCGTAGCTTTTGGTTATGTCTTGCGCATGTATCACAGGCGAGCTCCTTTCTCGTCATCGATGCTCATGTGTTCGCTCACGAATCAGGTGTCACGCGATTTGCCGCGCCGAATCGCTGCGAACTTACGCCAATTGGCCGCCAGAAATAATAGAAATTGCCGTCGAGAAGTCCATACAAAATTCGTTAACAAATTGTAAACCCAATGGCGCTCAGTCCCTGAGTACTTCCACGCGCGTCTCCTTCAGAATCTCGAGGAAATGCCCGCGCGTGAATTGGGCGCCGCCGGCATAGAGCGCATTGACCGCGCCCGCCGCCACGCCGCGCCGCAGGGCCTCCGCATAGTCCGAGCCGGCAGCCAGCGCCGTCACCAGCCCGGCGTGCAAGCAATCGCCGCTGGCGACCGGGTCGACAGGCTGTATCGCCGGCGGCGTCGCCAGCAGCGCCAGGTCGTCCGCGATCAGGAGCGCGCCATCCGCCCCCAGCGAAACAACCACGATCTCTATGCCCTCGTCGACCAACTCGCGCGCCGCGGACACTACCTCGCCGCGCGCGCTCAGCGTTACGCCCAGGGCCTCGGCGATCTCGTCGCGATTCACCTTGATGGCGTAGGGCTTCGCCGCTATCGCGTTGCGTAATGATGCCTTGCTGCTATCCACCCAGAGCTGCGCGCCGGCAGCTTTGACGCGAGCGACCAGATCGGCCGGGGCCTCGGGTGGCGCGCCGCCGGGCAAGCTGCCGCAGAGGCAGATCGCGTAAACATCGTCGCGCGCCGCCACGCGGCAAATGTCGTCGGCCAGCGCCGCCCAGTCAGCTGGAGAAATCTGGCCCGACTCGTTGATGACGGTGGACCTGCCGCCAGACGCGATGATGGTGCAGGTGCGCGTCTCGCCGGCAAAAAATGTCCACTCGGACGGATAGCCGTCGGCTTCCACCATGGCCGCGACCGTCTCGCCGGTATAGCCGGCCAGCAGGCCCATCGCCAGCGGCCTGCCGCCCAGGATTCGCACCGCGCGCAGTACGTTTAGCCCCTTGCCGCCCGGCACAGCGATCGCGTTGGGAACCCGCGAAATATGCCCGATAGCGAAATCGGGCGCGACCAGGGTGCGATCCAGAGCCGCGTTGGGCGTTACACAGACGATGGTCTCACGTTTCATTCGGCGCGCCTTAGCCATTAAGTCCTGGGAAACGGTACAACAGCGCGTCGGTCTCATCAAGGCAACGCTTGTCCCACGCCAGGCTCGCCGAGCTACCCGGCTGACTTTCGCGTTGTTAGAATACGCTTTACCATTTAGCTCATAACGCGCGCGCGAGTTAATCAGACTATGGCAGTCTTCGGACGATTGGACGTCCTGTATCCCGACGGGCATTCCGAAAGCCACCGCCTGGAGGGCGACTTTGTGACCGTGGGCCGCGCGGGCGGCAACGCCATCCGACTCGACGACAAGGACCTGGCTGACCATCACTTTCGCATTGATGTCGACGGCGATTTGGCGCGCCTGACCGACCTCGGCTCGACCTCCGGCACATTCATTTCCGGCCAACGCCTGCCTGCGCGCGCGCCGCGAACCTTGCGCGCTGTCGAGGAAATCCGGGCGGGCGCCCTGCGGCTAACGTATTATCAGCGCAGCGACAGCCCGACGGTCGTCATGCCGGCGCTGGGCGAACAAACCCAACCCGCCGCGATTGACATGCGCGCCAGCCTGGATAGCGGCGAATACAGGGTATTCCCGGCGTCCAGCGCCAGCATTACATTAGACGTGACCAACCTCAGCCCGAACGAGTCGAGCTTCCGCGTCGTGACTTCGGGTTTGCCCGAGGACTGGGTTAAGCCGGAGCGGGTGGTATTTCCGCTGCCCGCCAATGAGTCCACGCAACTGCAATTCCAGGTCAAACCGGCGCGCCGCAGCGACATCACTCCCGGCGACTATCCGCTCTCCATTACTGTCAACCGCCTGGGCGATATGGAACAAGGCTTGCAGCTGGTGGCGATCATCAAACTGGGCGGTTACAGCGGTCTGAGCCTGGCGCTGGCGCCCAGCCTTTGCCGGGAAAACGAGCCCTTCACGCTCTATCTGCTCAACACGGGCAACCGTAAGCTTGAGCTGGATCTGGCTGTTGACGATTCGCAAGGGCAGCTCACTGCGGAGCTGTCGCAAGATCGGCTTGAGCTGCCGCCGGGCGGGCGCCGACGAGTCAGCGGTAAGGTGCGCGCGCGGGGGCGTTCGCTGATCGGCAAGCCGGCCGACCTGCCCTTCGCGCTCATCGCACGCTCGCTTGACCCAAGCGCCTTTACGGTTGCGCAGCCGGCGCGCCTTCGCGTACAGCCGCGCTGGCGCTATCGAAGCGTGGCGTTGGCCGCTGTCGCGCTGATCGCGATTCTGTTGGGCGTGGCCGCCATCATGCGCCAGCCCCCGGAACCCGAGATTGTCAGTCTTGAACTTTCGCATGCTCAGGTGGCGCGCGGGACGCCGGTTCAACTGTCCTGGGAGGCGGCCAACGCGCAGCGCATCGTCATAGAAGTCGATCGCGCCGGGGTTGCGGAATTGCCGGGCGCTGCCGACAGTTTCAGTCTGCTGACCGAGGATTACGCCGACCCGGTTGAAATTGCGCTCATCGCGCTTCAAGACGACGCCACAGTCATTGAAACGCGGCGCCTGGACATTTATGAGCCGGTCGTCATCGCCGATTTCGCAGCGAACCGGGCGGCGATGCTGCGCCGGGTTAGCGAGTCGCTCATCCTCCGCTGGGATGTGACCGGCGCCGTCGCGCTGGAAATTACGCGCCCGCTCGAATTCAAGACCTTGCGCGGATCAACGCTGACAGCGGCGCGCGGCGAAATCGAATTGCGTGGCGCGCCGGACGACGATTTCGAAATCATTCTGACTGCCGAAGATGAGATCGGAACTGTAGTCGAACGCAGCATAACGATCGCTGTGAAAGAGCCCGAATGCCTGCCGCTTCACGATGCGCTGCTCTACGCCGGGCCGGACCCAGGTTTCCAGCAAGTCGGACTGGCGGTGGAAAACACGCCGGTGCTGGCGCTGGGGCGAGTCAAGGCCGGGTCCTGGCTGCAAGTCGAGCTGGCCAGCGGACGAAGGGGCTGGGGCGCCCGCAGCAACTTTGAGTGCCGCGGCTTCGATATCGGCGCGCTGGCGATTATCGAGGACGCGCCTCAGCTTCCGACTGCGACCGCTTCGCCGACGGCATCAGCAACCGCAACTTCGACGCAACCGCCGCCTACTGCGACCGCATCGCCGACCGCCACTGCCAGCTAGCCCTTTGCCGCTGGTCAGGCGCAACGTTTCACAAGCGGATAACCTTCGCGTTCCCAATATTCAATGCCGCCGATCATCTCCTTGACTGCGTAGCCCAGCTCGGCCAGGCGCAGCGCCGCCTTGGTCGAGCCGTTGCAGCCGGGACTCCAGCAATAAACAACGAAGAGCGTGTCGGCGGGATAATCGGCCATGCGCTGCCGCGTGATGTCTCGGTAAGGCAAGCTCTCGGCGCCTTGGGCGTGCTTGTCGGCGTAATCGGCTGCGGAGCGCACGTCCAGAAATACAAAGCTGTTCAGGCCCTCCGCCATGTCGGCATGAACATCGGCCGGGTCAGTTTCATAACGCAGCTTGTCGGCGAAGCGTCGCTGAGCCGGGCAATCGGGCGCGGTCGGAGTCGCCGCTACGCGAGACTCTATCATTGTTCTGCTCCTGATTCTCGAAATATCGATATTTCGGCATTATCATATGCCGCCAATGGACAAGCGCTACCCGCGAAAAGCCGCAGGCGCGCTTCGGGAAAGTCGAAAACCCAGCATGAAACTCCATCAGCTGCGCACTTATGTCTCGGTCATTGATCATGGCGGCATTTCGGCTGCCGCGCGCCAGTTGGACCTGACGCCCTCCACCGTCAGCGCGCATATCAAGGCGCTCGAAGATGAATTCGGCATCGCCCTGTTTGAGCGCTCACACGCCGGCGTCGCGCTGACCGAGCCCGGGCGCGCCCTCGAGCCTTACGCCCGGCAGGCGCTGCAGGCCGCGAACGATTTCGCCAATGCAGCGGCGTCGCGCCGGGGCAGCATAGCCGGACAGCTGAGCCTGGCTTGCAGCGTAAGCCAGGAGTCCTTCCCGTTATCTCGCATCGTGGCGCGGCTTAGCGAGACCTATCCCGACATTCGATTGAATCTGTCGCGCGGCGAATCCGCCGGCATCATCGAGCGAATCCGCAATCAAGACGCCGATCTGGGCGTCGTCTACGGCCAGATTGACGCGGCGGACTTATGCGCGCGCAAGATCGGGCAGGCCGAACTGATTGTCGCGCTGCCGGCCGAGTGGCTCGCCGCCGGCGCTGATCCCGCCGCAGCCATCGGCCGGCGCCCCTGGATCCGGACCGGCGATGACTGCCCCTTTCAAGCGCTGAGTCAGCGATTTTTCGCGGCGCGCAATATTGACCCGCCGACGCTCTTGCATGTCGATGACAACCGTACGCGCCGCCAACTCATTATCAGCGGCATGGGCGTATCGTTGCTGGATCGGCGCGAAGCGAAACATCCGGCCATCGCTGTCTTCCCAAGCGAGCCGCTGCCTTGCGACTTGACCCTGGTCTGTCAAGCGCATCGACAGTTCGAGCCGCTCGTCAAGGCAGCGCGCGACCTGATTCTGCACACCGTCTCAACACGGATTACGCGGTGAAACCGCCCCTCAAGCTCGGCTGGCAAACCATCCAAGCTGGCAATTGTCAGCCCAAATTCACTCGCGTATAATCGGGAATTCAGTTGAAATTAGTCGGCAGGAAATCGGAAACTTCATGAGCAACAGACCGCCCGTCTATCCCTTCACCGCCATAGTCGGCCAAGACATGATGAAGCTCGCGCTGATACTGAACGCCATTGATATGCGCATCGGCGGCGTCTTGATCCGCGGCGAGCGCGGCACCGGCAAGTCGACCGCGGCGCGCGCGCTGGCCGCCCTGCTGCCCGAGATCAGCGTCATCGCCGATTCGCCCTTCAACGATGATCCGGCGCGGCCCGAATCCTGGTCCGACTTTGCGCGGCAGAAGTACGAAGACTGCCCCGAAATCCCCATGACGCAACGGCGCATCAGCTTCGTCGATCTGCCCGTCAGCGCCACGGAAGACCGCGTGGTCGGCACCCTCGATATCGAAAAGGCCATCCAATTTGGCGAGCGGCATTTTGACACCGGCGTCCTTGCCAACGCCAATCGCGGCATACTCTACGTGGACGAGATCAATCTGCTGGACGACCATATCGTCGACCTGCTGCTGGACAGCGCCGCCATGGGCGTCAACATCGTCGAGCGCGAAGGCATCAGTTTCAGCCATCCGGCGCGCTTTATCCTGGTCGGCACGATGAACCCGGAAGAAGGCGATCTGCGCCCGCAGCTGCTGGATCGCTTCGCGCTTTCGGTCGATGTCACCGGCATCAAGGACGCCGCCGATCGCATCGAGATTCTCGAGCGGCACATCGCCTATGAGAACGACCCGCTGGACTTCAAAGCCGAATGGCAGCCGGTGGACGAGCAGCTCTCGCAGCGCATCGCCGCCGCCCGCGAAATCATCGACCAGGTCACGCATACGACGCACGACCTGCGCGTCATCGCCAGCATCACCAGTGATTTGCGCATCGACGGCCACCGCGCCGATCTGGTGATTCTCAAGGCAGCACGCGCTCATGCCGCCTTTGAAAGCCGCACAGCCATCAACGACCGCGACATCACTATCGCCATCCGCTTGACGATTCCGCATCGTCTGAAGCGCGGCCCCTTCAGCGACGCCCAGGCCGATCTCAACGCCGTCGAATCCGCCGTTGACGAAAAGCGCCAGGAAATCGGCGAGGGCGAAGAAGAAGGCGAATTCAGCGAGAACAGCGACGAACAAGCCGCGCAAACTAAAAAAAAAGTGAGTCTGTAAGCGGCGAAGGCGAGCCGCAAGAGCAAGAGCTGGGCCAGACCGAGGCCGCCCCGCAAGACGTCTTCCCTACCTCGGACGCCCGCTGGTGGGAAGGCGGACAGCAGATCGAATCCAAAGCCGAGTTCGAGACGCGCAAGCTCAATACTCAGCTTGACCGCATGACGCGGCGTCAATCCGGCCGCCGCTCGACCACACGCACTGACCGCAAACGCGGGCGCTACGTCCGCGCCAAACAAGCCGGCGAAAAGCCGCG
>CAZWCV010000120.1:0-11985 GCA_964632725.1 uncultured Anaerolineaceae bacterium | reverse complement strand
AATCCGTCGTGAGCATTCGCCGTGAGGAAGTGGCGGAATTGGCAGACGCGCATGACTTAGGATCATGTCTCTTTGAGGTGAGGGTTCGAGTCCCTCCTTCCTCATTACGATCAATCAGTCGAGGCGCGTGACGCGCCTTTGCACTTTTATCAATCGAATCTGCTTGGGCGGCGCGGCCAACCGCCGGCTGAGCATGTGAGAATCCAGGGACTCATCTTGAATCTAACCACCGAACGAATTGAAAACCACCGCGCCCAGTTGACTGTCGAAATCGAAACTGAAGCGCTGGAAGACGCCAAGCGCAAAGCCGCCCGCAAAATTTCGCGGCAAGTGCGTATCAAGGGTTTCCGCAAAGGCAAGGCGCCCTATCGCCTAGTCGCTCAAGCTGTGGGTGAAGGCGCGATCCTAGAAGAAGCCGTTGAGACCCTCGGCGACAATTTGTACAAAAAAGCATTGGATGAGTCCCAGGTCGAGCCTTATGGCCCCGGCGCCCTGGAGAACTTTGAGCTGGAGCCGGCGCCGACCTTTGTATTTTCCGTGCCTCTGCAGCCGGAAGTGGATCTGAAGGCCTATCAAGACCTGCGAGTCGACTTTGAAGCGCCGGCCGTCAGCGCCGATGAGGTCGAGCAAGCGCTGAAGCAATTGCAGCTGCGCGCGGTCGACGTCCTCGATGACTCTGTGGCAATTGCCGCGCCCGGCAATCGCGTTACCATAGAAGTCGAAAGCGAATTTGTCGATGGCGAGCCTCAAGATGCTCCGGCGGACGAAACGGGCGAGTCTGACGGACTGACGGACGATCGCGCAGATGACGACGCCGAAACCGCAGCGGCCGACCCGCAGGCGCCCTACGTCCCGAAGCAAGGCGACAGCTTCGTCAACGACGAAAACGCGGTCATCATCCTCGACCCTAATGAAGACCCCTTTACCCACGGCTTCGTCGAGCATCTTATCGGCGTCGAGCCGGGCGCTACCGTAGAATTTGAATTGACCATACCCGATGACGATGCTGACCAAACCATCATTGGCCGGCGCGTGCAATTTTATGTGACGCTGAAAAAGATCGAATCCATCTCTATTCCCGACCTGGATGACGAATTTGCCCGCCGGGTCAGTCGAAATCGCGGCGATCCGGAACTGGACTTGACCGGCTTGCGCGCCTCGACAAAGGAAGAGCTTGAGCGGTCGGCGCTGTCGCAGGCCAAGTCAGAATACTGCAGCCAGGTGTTGGAGCAGATCGTTGCCGGCGCCGAGATTAAGTATTCCGACATGATGCTGGATCAGCAGATCGACGGCATGATTGGCGAATTCGAGCGCAACCTTTCGCAGCAGCGGATTAGCCTGGACGACTACTACCGTTTGACCAGCAGCACCAAAGACGACTTGCGCGAACAGCATCGCGAAAGCGCCGCAAATTCTCTGCGGCATTCGCTGGTCCTGCGGGAAATCGTCAGCGCGCAGGATATCACGATAAGCGACGAAGATTTGGAGTCTCGCCTGGATGCGATGATATCCGGCTACGGCGCCAGCCCGGAAATCCGCAAGCTCTTTGATACGCCGCAAATGCGCGACAACATTCGCAATGAGCTGGTCATGAGTCATGCCAACGAGCACCTCTACGCCATAGGCCGCGGCGAAGATCCGGCTGCGGCTGTCGACGCCATGCGATCACAAGTCGCGGACGATGCGCAGCGCGCCAGGGAACGCAGCGAACGCTTGCTGCAATATCAGTCCGAGGACGAGGCGGCTGCGGCGCTTGCAACTGCGGGCGACGCCGCTGACGCTGACGGGCCCTCAACCGAGGGCGCAACCGACGACATCCGGTTTCCCGAAGGATCGCAAGAAGCATAGCAACAGCTGACCACGCGAAAGAAAGGATTGCAGCGCCTTATGAATCAATTCCACAATGTAATCCCGATGGTGATTGAACAGGGCAGCCGCGGTGAACGAGCCTATGACATATATTCGCTGCTGCTGAAGGAGCGCATCGTCTTCGTCGGTTCCGGCATCAACGACCAGATTGCTAACTTGATCGTGGCCCAGCTGCTCTTTCTTGAGCGCGAAGGCCCGGACCGCCGCATTCAGATGTACATCAATTCTCCCGGCGGCGCCGTTTATTCCGGCTTGGCGATATACGACACCATGCAGCAAATCGCCGCGCCCGTGAGCACGGTCGCCGTAGGCATTACCGCCAGCTTCGGCACCGTCCTGCTGACAGCGGGCAATGAGGGCATGCGCCTGGCCCTGCCAAACGCCACCATTCATATGCACCAACCCCTGGGCGGCGCGCAAGGCCAGGCCTCGGATATTGTGATCCAGGCCGAGGAGATTGTGCGCCTGAAAAAACGCATCATTGACATATTCGTCAATCACACAGGCAAGACGCCGGAAGAAGTCGAGCGCGTCACTGACCGGGATGTCTACATGACAGCCCAGGAAGCCACTGACTTTGGCCTCATTGACAATGTGCTGATTGGCGAAGAGCGCGAACTGGAAGGAGCCTGAGGTGAGCTTCTCGCCTATCAAACACCGCTGCAACTTCTGCACGCGCTCGCACGATGAAGTGGAACGGTTGATAGCCGGGCCCGAACATATCCATATCTGCAATTTCTGCGTTGATCTTTGCCATAACTTGCTGCAGAAAGAGGAAGCCAAAGCCACCCGGCTTGACGCCAGTTTTGAATTTGATTTCGCCCTGTCTCCCCGCCAGATCATGCAGCGGCTGGACGAATACGTCATCGGGCAGCAAGACGCCAAACGCGTCCTGAGCGTCGCCGTCTACAACCACTACAAGCGTATTCAGGCGGCCGAAGATCCCGTAGATGTCGAGCTGGACAAGAGCAATATCTTGCTGCTCGGTCCAACCGGCTGCGGCAAGACGCTGCTGGCGCAGACCCTGGCCCGCATCCTGGATGTGCCGATTTGCATCACCGACGCCACCGCGCTGACCGAGGCCGGCTACGTTGGCGAGGATGTGGAGAATATCCTGCTGCGTCTGATTCAGGCGGCCGACGGCAATATCGAGCGCGCCGAACGCGGCATCATCTACATCGACGAGATCGACAAAATCGCGCGCAAGTCCAATTCTAATCCGTCGATTACGCGCGATGTTTCGGGCGAGGGCGTCCAACAGGCATTGCTTAAGATCATCGAAGGCGCCCTGGCCAATGTGCCGCCCCAGGGCGGACGCAAGCACCCGCATCAGGACTTCCTTCAGATCGACACGCGCAATATCCTCTTTATAGTGGGCGGGACCTTTTCCGGCCTGGACGAGGTCATCCGCCAACGCATCGGCGCCAAGAGCAGCATCGGCTTCGGCGCCAGGAATGACGCTTCGTCCGCCGCGCACAACGACTTGCTGAGTCTGGTTTCTCCCGAAGACCTGGTGCAGCACGGCATGATCCCGGAGATGGTCGGGCGCCTGCCGGTGCAAGTCGCGCTGAAGCCGCTGGGCCTGGACGAACTCGTCAGGATCATGATCGAGCCCAAGAACGCGCTGATACGACAATACGAGCACTTGCTCTCGCTGGACAAGGTTGAGCTGGTCTTTGAAGAAGAGGCCATGCGCGCGGCGGCTGAATTGGCCATCGAGCGCGATACCGGCGCGCGCGGCTTGCGCTCCATCATCGAGTCCTGTCTGCTCAATGTCATGTTCGAGGCGCCGAGCCACGACGAAATCAACAAGGTCGTTGTCAGCGATAATGTGATTCGCGGCGAAGCGCCGCCACTGGTCTACAGTCGCGACGGCGGCGTACTGGACCTGGCGGGCAAAGTCGACACCGCCGCCTGATACGAGCCGGGCGCTAGGGCATAACTGGCAGCAGCAGCACTTCCGTGCCCCCAGTTACCAAACTTTGAAAACTCTGAGCGTCCAGTTGCGTCGCTTCCTCGCCGGCGCCGCTCCAATTGTACGGGATAGCCCACTTGGGCTGCATGGACTCCACCAGGCGCACGGCGTCAGCCACCGTCAGCCTGCCATAGCCGTCAATCGGCAGCAGGATGATGTCGGGTTTCAGATTCGAAGCCTCGCTGAAAGTGTCCGCTTCACCCACGTAATAAATGTCGTACAAGTCAAGCGAGATCAAAAAGCCGAGCCGGCCACCCGCTTTCTGGTCGCGCGGGTCGCGTGATGAGACTGCCGGGATCGCCCTTATGTTCGCCCGGCCAACATTGATGCTTTGCCACTCGCGCAGCACTTGAATACCCGGGATTACGCGGCCGGCGCTTTCGCTGCCGACGATGACCGTATTTTCGCCGCGAATCTTTTCGACATCCGCCGGCGAACAGTGATCGTAATGATCATGCCCCAGGAGTATGACATCGGGCGGCGCTTCTGTCTTGACGACCCGCCAGGGCGCTATCTGAATGAAGGGCGCGCCTTCAATGGCGAAGCTGCCATGCCCTTGCCAGCGAATTCGATCAATCAATTGCGCGTTCCCCGTCTTCGCATCTCGAACAAGCCTGTAATGCGCTGCCTAATGCAACGATTATAGACCGAATGCTAACGACTTTCCAATTCGCCCGGTAGTCTGCCGCCGGGCGAGGGCCTTTCCATCTACACCGCGCCGGCAATCTGCGCTATGCTCAGCCCTCGATTGAGTCCAGCCGGAATTGGGGTGATGCGCCGGTGCTGGTTGATGAAGCGAAGTTGTTTGTAGCGAGCGGCAAGGGCGGCGACGGCATGGTTTCCTTCCGCCGCGAAAAATATGTGCCCCTGGGCGGGCCATCCGGTGGCGACGGCGGGCGCGGCGGAGACGTTGTGCTAAAGACCGACGTCAACCTCAACACGCTGTATTTCTTCCGCAAGCGCGCCCACTTCAAAGCCGGGTCGGGCGGCAAGGGCGGCTCCAGCAACAAGACCGGCCCCGATGCCGAACGGCTGGTCGTCCGTGTACCCCCGGGTACTGTGGTAAGGGATGCTGCTACCGGCGGCCTGATTGCCGATCTGGTTGGTCCGGATGCCGAAATCGTCGTAGCGCGCGGCGGCCGCGGCGGCCGCGGCAACTCGCGTTTCAAGTCCGCTTCCAATCAGGCGCCGCGATTGGCCGAAAAAGGCGAGCCCGGCGTCGAACGCTGGATTACCCTCGAGCTGAAAATGCTCGCTGATGTCGCCCTAGTCGGGCTGCCGAATGCGGGCAAATCCACCTTGCTCTCGGTGGTCAGCAACGCCAAACCCAAAATCGCTGACTATCCCTTTACGACGCTTGAGCCAAATCTCGGCGTCGTCGTTTACGATAATCTCGACCTCGTTTTCGCCGATATTCCCGGGTTGATAGAAGGCGCGCATCTCGGCGTCGGCCTGGGTCACTCCTTTCTGCGTCACGTTCAGCGGACATCGCTGATCGTGCATATTTTGGACGGCGCGGCTGCCGATCCCCTGGCGGATTACAATCAGATAAGAGCCGAACTGGCGCTTTACGACGAACGCTTGGCCGATCGACCTGAGATTTTGGTCGTGAACAAGATTGACCTTCCCGACGCGCGCGAGTACCTGGAATTGCTCAGCGAAAGTTTTGCCGAGCGCGGCATCCCGAAGCCCCTGGCGATCTCAGCCGTGACGCGGGAAAATGTCGACCGGCTTGTTCAAGCGGTATTTGAACTTAGCGCCAGCTTGCCCAAACGGGCGACGGAGCCGCATGAAGAAGAGCCGATATACGCGCTAAGCGACGACGATGACCTGGCTTTCGAGCTGGAAGTCAACGACGGCGTCTATGTCGTCAGCGGCGACCGCATCGAACGGGCGGCGGCCATGACTTATTGGGACTACGAAGAGGCGGTGCTGCGCTTCCAGAAGACGCTTGAGGCCACCGGCATCGCCGCGGCCCTGGAACAGGCTGGCGTTAGCAGCGGCGATACCGTATTCATCGGCGATTTTGAACTGGAGTGGTCGGAGTGAGGCGGGAGCGCATCGGTATTCTGGGCGGGTCCTTTGATCCGCCGCAAATCGGCCATCTCATCCTGGCCGAGTACAGCCGCGAAGCGCTGGACATCGACCACGTGCTTTTCGTCCCGGTCGCCGACCACCCGGTCAAACGCGGCGAATTGCGCCTGCCCGTCGGTCATCGGCTGGCCATGCTGAAGCTGGCCATCGCTGACAATCCCAAGTTCAGCATTTCGCGCGTGGATATCGAACGCGCCGGCCCGCATTATTCCGCGGACACCGTCAAGCTGATACGCGAACAGTACCCGCAGGCCGATCTCTACTTCGTTATGGGCGGCGACAATCTGCGCGCCCTGCCCACATGGGAGCGCGCGCCGGATCTTTATCGCTGCTGTCGCCTGGCCGTGATGAAACGGGCCGATGAAGACATCACGCCCGATATGCACGATGATGTTTTGCCCGGTCTCTCGGACAAGGTCGATATTGTCGATGTGCCTATGCTAAGCGTCTGGCTCTCGTCGACTGTCGTCGTCAGCCGCTTGCGGACGAAACGCAGCGTGCGCTACCTGGTCCCGGATGCCGTGCTCGCCTATATCAACGACAACAATCTCTATGGCTAAACGATAATGCTGCGCGCCTGTACTACAATTGCCGCTTTCTTCTTGCTTGGGCTTGTCGCGCTTTATCCGCAAGCGCAAGACGCTCCGCCTGTACCCACGCTTGCTATCCCCACGCTCGTGCCGGCGACAGCGGCCGACGATCCGGCCGACTTCCTGCGCGCCGAATCGGCAATTGCTATGATCACGTCAAACGGGATCTTCCGTGTCGGTGTGCTGTACAATGAACCACCATACAGCGAATTCACCTTCCAGGGCGAACTCCGTGGCTTTGACGTCGATCTGCTTCGCAAAATCGCCGCTGAATGGGGCAGCGAACTCGACTTGGTGCAGGTCACCCGGCTGAATGCCCTGGAAATGCTGAATAGCGGACAAGTACACGCGCTGGCGTCCGCCATCGTGCGCTATCGTGAGCGCGATGCCGAAGTCGAATTTAGCCAGACATATCTTCAGAGCGCGCAGGCGCTTTTGGCGCGTGCGGACAGCCCCTTCCAGTCCCGTTCCCAATTGCTCGATCAGCCGCTTGGCTATGTGCTCGGCGCTCGCGCGGAAAATGCGATAGCCATCTGGAGCGAGCGAACGGACAGAGCGTTGAACTTGCAGCCGTATTGGACGCTGGATCGGGCGGTCGCCGCTGTGATGCGGGGCGAGATCAGCGCTGTAGTCGCCGAGAAACAGGCGCTGCTCCGGGTCAGCGCGGATTTTGCGGATGCCGTCCGCATACTGGATGACGCAGTTTCCATTGAACCTCGAGCCCTTGCCGTCAGGCGTCAAGACGCGCCCTTGCGCGATGCCCTGAACAAGACGATTCAGCTTTTGGCGCTTGAGGGCGAGCTGGACGTGCTATTTCGCGAATACTTTCCTGATGAAACATATAATCCTGACCTTGTGGCCTTGTGGGATGGCGTCGGCGACGAGGCGCTGCCGTCTCATTTCGCCAGGGAGATTGCTTACCCGTCGACCTACGCGCTGCCGCGAATCAGGATTAGGGGCGCGCTAAGAGTCGCGGGCATCTTCAACGCTGCCCCCGGCGCGACCACAGGCGGGGCCCGCCTGGATGTTCTCAACCGGGCGCTGGCCGCCGAGCTGGCGCGGCGTTGGGGCGTCGCCCTGGAGATCGCGCCCGGCGATAGCGAATCCGCCGCCAGCCTGCTCAACAGCGGACAGGCAGACCTGGTATTTGGCATGAAGCCGGACTGGAATCTGGCCGGCCAGATGGACTTCTCGATGCCCTACCTCCTGCATGGCGACCGCTTGATGGTGCGTACAAACTCGGGCATACGGGGTTTTGGTGATTTGCGCGGACGCTTTGTCGGCATCCTGATTGGGGATGATACGGCGCGGGAGCGCGCGCAGGCCTGGGCCGACAGCATCAACGCCACTGTGCGCTATATACGGACAAGCGAAAGCGACGCGGCGCTCACATTGCTGGATTACAACAACGCCAACGCCATATACGCCGACAATCTGGCGCTGCTGGCGCACCTGGACGCCAATCCAAACGCGCTGCGCTTGACCGAGCGTTGGTATAGCCGAGGTTATTATGCCATCGGGCTGCCCTATAATGATATTGACTTGCGGCTGCTGGTGGATTACACGCTTCAGGAGATGATCAAGGACGGCTCGCTCTATCGCTTGTCAGCGGAACTGATCGTGTCGGATCAGCTCCCGCAATTCGACCTGATACCCGGCTCAAGCAGCTTCGCAGGCTTTACTCTTTCGGATCCCGACGCCGCCTCTGCCCCCGCAGCACAATCGTAACCCCCAGCAGCAGAAGCGCGCTGCCCAGCACTTGCCATGCGGTAGGAATTTCGCTGAAAATGAGCAGGGCCCAGACTGCGGCCAGCACCGGCATGGCCTGCGCGGTCACCGTTATCACGGTTGGCGCCACGTATTTCAGGACGTAATTTAGCGCCCCGTGACCGATAATCTGCGCCAGGATCGCCAACAGCAGCACCCACAGATAACCGCGAATATCGTAACCGACCAGCGAAACCCGGCTAAAACCAATTATGAGCAGGGTCACCGCCGATCCCGCCGTATACACCAGCCAGATGTAGGGGATGATGGATGTGGTCGAACGCACTTTGCGACCGATGGTGATATAGAGCGCCGCCGAGCACGCGCTGATGGCGGCCAGCAGAACGCCCAGGGCCGGGTTGCCGTCTTCATTGACAGGGGGCGCCCCGGAACTCGCGAAAGCCACAAGCAAACCGCCGGCCAGCGCCACGCTGATCCCGGCCCAGATGGCGCGGCTTAGCCGGCCCTTCAGCAGCGTGACTTCAAATACCGCCACCCAGATTGGAATGGTCGCGATCAACGCCTGATTGATCATGATGCTGATATGCGTCAGTGATGTCGCCATCAGCGTGATATTGATACCGAATAGCGCGCCGGCGGCCCCGGCCAGCCAGCGACTGCGCGCCGGCATTGCCCGAATTTCAGACTTGCCCCGATATAGAATATACGGGGCAAACATAACCGTCCCGGTAAACATGCGCCCGAACGATACCAGCGCCGGCGGCACATCATATTGAAAGGCGAAGCGAACGCAAATTGGACCGAAGGACCAGGCGAAGACTGAAACCGCCACCAGCACGCCCAATTGCGCCGTCGAGGGCGCCAGCGCCTTAGTCCGAAGCATCACGCTTGACTGTCGACTGGCGAAACTCGCCGCGGCTGGCGACCAGCACGCCGATTACGATGATCACGCTGCCTGCGATTTGCTGCTGCGGCGGCAGCTCGCGGAAAAGCGCCAGCGCCAATAACGCGCTGCCCAGCGGCTCCAGCTGGGAAAACATGCTGACCAGCGCCGCGGGAAAGAATTCGAGCAGATAATTCAGCGAGGAGTGCCCCAGCAGCTGTGGCGCCAAGCCCATAGCCAGCAGCACAGCGTAGCCCTCGGCCGCGTAGCCGGTCACGCGCGTCGAGGTCAGCAGGATCACTGCGCAGGCGCAGGCGGCGGCCACGCTGTAGACCAGCCAAACGTAGGGGATGACGTGCAGCCGCGCCCGCAGCACCCGCCCGACGAGCATATAAACCGATACCGACAGCGCGCCAATCCAGGCCAGCAGCGCCCCGGTCGCGGTGGCGCTGAAGTCGTCCGCGCCGCGGGCCGCGAATTCCGCGCCGCCGTCGTGGAGCGGAATGCCGATGATCACGCCGCCGGCCAACGCGATTAGCAAGCCGGCAATCACCAGACGCGACAGCCGAATGTGTAGAAACAGCACTTCGAGGATCGCCACCCAGATTGGACCGGTCGAGACGATGACGACGCTCACGAGCACAGTCGTGAATTGCAGCGACGACACCCAGGCGGTGAAGTGTATCGCCAGGCAAAGCCCGGCGAGAACGATCAGAGACCGATCCCGCCGCGACAAGCTCGCCACCTGACCGGTATGACGCCGCAGCGCCAGCGGGGTCAGCGCCAGAGCGGCAATGGCCAGGCGCGCCGCGGCAATCAGCAGTGGCGGCATACTCGCGTCCAGCGCGTAGCGAATGAGAATCGCCGCTGATGATGTGGCCGCTACCGCCAGTAGAATCACAAAATAGGCGCGGTACGGGGTGGTTCGCTCGCCTGACGCTGCTTCTGTTTGCAAGGACCGCTCTCCTGGGACACAAGCGCTTATCATTGCGCGATTCCCTCAGAAAACAAGTCGGAATCAAGCGAGGATACGGGCGCTGGGCACGCGGTCTATGAAGTTCGCCTTGACGCAAGTACAATCGCAGCGAGTTGTTCGTCGACCCGCGTTCTGACAGTTGGTGATTTCACCCCCAGACGTGTTAAAATGTCGGTGAACATCGTTCGCATCTACAAGTTCATCAGGAGTGAGTTGAGTCATGGCTTTTGAATTACCGTCTCTTCCCTATGCAGAGGACGCATTGGAGCCGCATATTGATGCCCGCACCATGGGTATTCACCACGGCAAACACCATGCCGGCTATGCAACAAAGCTGAACGCGGCCATCGCCGGCACCGACCTGGAAGGCAAGAGCATTGAGGAGATCCTGGGTGATCTCGATGCTGTTCCGGAAGGCATTCGCGGCGCCGTTCGCAACAATGGCGGCGGCTACGCCAACCACAATTTGTTCTGGCAAATCATGAGCCCCGACGGCGGCGGCGAACCCAGCGGCGCGCTGGCCGACGCCATTAACAGCGCCTGCGGCAGCTTCGACGGTTTCAAGGCGCAATTTTCGGATGCGGCCGCCAATCAATTCGGCTCGGGCTGGGCCTGGCTGACGGTCGCGGACGGCGCGGTCAGCGTCAGTTCCACGCCCAACCAGGATACGCCGCTGATGGAAGGCGTCACGCCTATCCTTGGTCTCGATGTTTGGGAGCATGCCTACTATCTGAAGTATCAGAATCTTCGCCCTGATTACATCGCCGCCTTCTTCAATGTGATCAACTGGGACAAGGTCGCGGAGCTGTACGCGGCTGGCTAGTCGAATCGAAGCAATGGAACACAGCGCGCCAGCCAGGTTCGCTGTGTTCTGATCAAAAGAGGGCATGCAGAAGTAGTACTGACTACGTCATGCCTATCGCGTCCAAAGTGAATTTTCTTTTACCACAGCGGAAAATGAGGGCAGACAGAGGGTACAGAGGATTCTTTTATCTTTCGTTTCTGCCGCAACTTCGACAGCCATCCAACAAATGAAGATATTCGATTCCATACAAACACTTCATTGCTTTACTCTGTGTACTCTGTGGTAAGCATTTTTATGACTTGTTAGCGATTACTCAGGAGACTCTGCAATGACAAATAGTCCCCGGGATCTTAGCCGCCGCGATGTCTTGAAGCTGGCGGCGACTGCGAGCCTTAGCGCCGGGCTGGCCGGCGCGCCATTCGGCATCGCCGCTCAAGAGCAAGAGACAACTCAATCCAGCTGGCCCTTTGAGCTGCCGGAGCTGCCTTACGCGCAAGACGCGCTGGAGCCCACTATCGACGCGCGCACCATGGGCATCCACCACGGCAAGCATCACGCCGGCTACACCAGAAAGTTGAACGCCGCGCTCGAAGGCAGCGATCTGGTAGAGCTGACGATTGAAGACATCCTCGCTGATCTTGATGCCGTGCCGGAGGAAATTCGCAGGGCCGTCAGAAACAACGGCGGCGGCTTCGCCAACCACAGCTTGTTCTGGCAGGTAATGAGTCCCGATGGCGGCGGCGAGCCGAGCGGCGCGCTGGCAGACGCAATCAGCAGCGCTTTCGGGGGATTCGGCGACTTCCAGGCGGCCTTCTCGGCGGCGGCGGGCGGCGTCTTCGGCTCGGGCTGGGCCTGGCTGGTCGCGGACGGCGGCGCGCTGAGCATTAGCACCACGCCCAATCAAGACACGCCGCTGATGGCGGGCAAGACGCCTATCCTCGGTATCGACGTCTGGGAGCACGCTTACTACCTCCATTATCAGAATCGGCGGGCGGACTACATCGCAGCCTTCTTCAACATAATCAACTGGGACAAGGTCGGCGAGCTCTACGCGGCTGCTTAACC
>CAZWCV010000119.1:0-12075 GCA_964632725.1 uncultured Anaerolineaceae bacterium | reverse complement strand
CTGATTCTGGCGGGCGGCGTTTTGGCGCCGGGCCTCATGGCGCGCCTGGCGCGGCGGCAGTACGACCCAGACGGTAGCGACTGATCGATCGGCGCCGAAGCGGGGACAAGGCCAATGGCCAAGACGAAGAAACTCAATTCCATGCGGCTCCTGGATGCGCGATCAATCCCCTACGAGACGCGCCACTACGACCCGCAGATTCGGGATGCCGAAGCGGTGGCGGAGGCTGTGGGGCTGCCGGCGGATGAAGTATTCAAGACCCTGGTGGTTGAGCGAACGGCGCGTAAGAAACCGGTGCTGGTCATGCTGCCTTGCAACTGCAGCGTTAACATGAAACGGCTGGCCAAGGCGCTGGGCGAAAAGAAGGTGGCGCTGGCGCCCCATGCCGCAGCCGAGCGCCTGACCGGCTTAAAGGTCGGCGGCATCAGCGCGCTCGCTTTGATGCAGAAGCGGTGGGAAGTCTGCCTGGACTCGCGCTACAGAAGGCATATCGTCATCAGCGCCGGGCAGCGCGGCACGCAGTTGCGCCTGGAGACCAAGGCTTTGATTGACTTGCTGACATGCCGGATTGTCGATGTGGCGGACCCAAAGTCAGAGTAGTCGCTCTTGGCGATCAGCGCGAAAGAATCCTGGCCAGGTCGAAGTATTCGGGCGTAATCTGGCGGGTTTGCGCGGTGCTGTCGGCCAGCGGAACGGGCACCTGCTCGCGCCCGACCCGGGCCACCATCTGGCCGGTTTCGCCGGCGAGCAAGAGATCCACGGCATAGACGCCCATACGCGTCGCCAGCAGCCGGTCGAATGCTGTCGGGCTGCCCCCGCGCTGCGTATGGCCCAGGATAGTCAGGCGAATCTCGAAACCGATATGCTTCTGCTGGAGGAAATGCGCCAGCTCGGGGCCCTGGTAAGGCGCGCCTTCAGCCAGGACGGCGATGGCATGAGTCTTGCCGCGGATATACGCGTCTTCCAGTGAGACAGCGATTTCATTCATTGTGACGCCGTTTTCGGGCGTGACTACAATTTCAGCGCCGCCCAGGATACCGGCCATGACCGCCAGGTAGCCGCAATCGCGCCCCATAACCTCGACCACGAAGGCGCGATTATGCGAGGTGGCGGTGTCGCGCAGCCGGTCAACCGCATCGAGAATGGTATTGAGCGCGGTATCCACGCCGATGCTGGTATCGGTGCCCCAGATATCGTTGTCGATGCTGGCGGGGATGCCGACCGTAGGGACGCCCATCTTATGCAGGGCCAGCGCGCCGCGCAGGCTGCCGTCGCCGCCGATGACGATGACGCCTTCGATGCCGTTTTCGTTGAGCCGCCGCCTGCCCTTGCGCTGTCCCTGCGGCGTCTTGAATTCTTCGTTGCGCGCGGTCTGCAAGACGGTGCCGCCGCGCTGGAGGATGCCGCTGACTTCGCGGCTGCTGAGCAGGGCCATGTCACCGGCCAGCAAGCCCTGGTAAGCCTGACGGATGCCATATACCTCGACCTTGCGGTCCAGGCCGGCGCGCACCACCGCGCGAACCGCGGCGTTCATGCCGGGCGCGTCGCCACCGCTTGTCATGACGGCAATACGTTTCATACGGGCTGTCTCCGCTCAGCCATATTCTTCTCATCGCCGGCGCTGGGCCGGCCCGCAGCATCAGCCGCCCGCGTATTTTAGTCGATTATACTACGGGCTTCAAAGCTGAAAGCCGCGCGACGCCAAGTGCATACTGGAAGGATTTCTAAGCCGATTATCGGGGATGAGGCTAATTGTCGCCGTCTTGCACCGTGATGAATTCATCGCCGCCGACAATGCCGCGCAGTTCGCTCAAGAGCGCGTCGCAGATTTGCGTCTTGTCCGGAAAAGCCAGCGACCGTTCGGTTTCGCCGCGGCGGACGACGATCGAAAACGTGTCGCCGCCGGGATATTTGATCAAGGTCTTGTGAATGCGGTTGAGCTTGCGCTTGTCTTTTTCGTGTTCGACGCCGGCTTCTATGACGACGGCGATATGGCGCGCCGGCTGCGCTGTCGGCAGCGTCTCATCGGGCATGGTCAGTTGGCCGTCGCCATTCACCCATTCGGGCTCGCTTTCGTCCTGCTTAAGCGGCTGGCCAGGCGATTGCTCGGGCCTGTGATCCGGGTCGCTGAAGGCGGCGTCTTGCACTTCGGGCGCCGGCATGTCATCCTCGGCGGGCCCGCGCCAGTCGTCTTCTGGCGGCGGCTCGTCGTATGAATCCCAAGCCATGGGGCCGGTCTCCATCGGCTCGGGAGGCGGCTCGGCAGCGGCAGCGTTGTTGAAATCGGTGGAAACACCCTCGGCGATGATCTGCGGTTCGCCGCGACTTTCGTCGTAACTGCCGTTGATTAGTATAATCTCGCCCTCGGCCAAATCGACCTGTCGAGCGCCCTCCGGCAGCGAAGCGTTGATCCGGTTGAAGTTTTCGACCGCCTTCGTATAAGCGCGCGGAAAGAGCACCACGTCGATAATTCCGGCGCTATCATGCCAGTCTTCCAGGCTTAATACGGCCATCATATCGCCGCGCCCGGTGGTGAGCTTGCGCACGGCGGTAATCTCTCCGGCGACGCGCACAGCCTCCGGCTTGGCGGAAGCGGGGTTCTTTAGATTGCTGATGATTTGCAGGTTCTGTTTCTCAAACAGCTCCCGGTGGCGATCGACCGGGCGGCCGGTCAGATACAGGCCGAGCAGCTCTTTCTCCCACTTCAGCAAATCGCGCGGGCTATATTCTTCAATCGGCTTCAGCGCGTTGAGCAAGTCGCCATCAGAGGCGGCGGCGCTGTCAAACAGCACCATCTGGCCGATTTCCAGGTCGCGGTGATAATTGCCGCTGGCGCTGATGATGCCGTCTAGCGCTGCGATGAGGGTGGCGCGCGTGCCGAAGCCATCCAGAGCGCCGACTTTGATCAAGCTCTCCAGTGTGCGCCGGCCCAATTTACGCAAATCCGCGCGTTGGCAGAAGTCAACCAGACTATCAAATGGCGCTTCGCCGCGATCGTCGACCAGGTCTTGCAGCGCGCGCGCGCCGGCGTTCTTAATGGCGGCCAGGCCGAAGCGAATGCCGCGCCGGCCATCGTCCAAAGTTTCGATGTCGAAGTCGAGCTGACTGTAATTGACATCGGGCGGCAGGATCGGGATGTCAAGGCGGCGGCACTCCTCCAGAAATGTCGCGACTTTGGTCAAGTCATCGCGCTGAACGCTGAGCAAAGCGGTCATATATTCTTCGGGATAATGGCACTTGAGGTAAGCGGTTTGCACCGTGATGACCGCATAGTCGGCCGCGTGGGGTTTGTTAAAGCCGTAATTGGCGAAGAAGTCGATCAGGTCAAAAATGTCTTCGGCGGTTTCTTCCGGGATGCCGTTGGCCGGGCCGCGCTGCTTGAAGATAGCGCTGTGTTTGTTCAGGTCCTCCGGTTTCTTTTTGGAGACGGCGCGGCGCATCAAGTCGGCTTCGCCCAGTTCGTAGCCGAAGAGCTCGCCGGCGATCTGCATGATCTGCTCTTGATAGACGATGATGCCGTAAGTTTCGCTGAGGATGGGCTCAAGACGGGGATGCAGATACTTGATTTCTTCTTCGCCGTGCATGCGGTCGCAATACTGTTTGATGAACTCCATCGGGCCGGGCCGGAAGAGAGATATTGCAGCGATGATATTCTCGAAGACGCGGGGCCGCATTTGCCGCAGCATTTGTTTCATGCCGCCGGATTCCACCTGGAATACGCCGATGGTTTCGCCCCGCCCCATCATTTTGAAGGCGTCATCCAGCATAAGCCGCTGTTCGTCGCTGACTGAATCATGACGATACGGCAGGCTGTCGATGTCATAGTTGATACCGCGATGGCGCGCGATCAGCTCGCAGGCTTTGCGCATGATCGTCAGCGTCGACAAGCCCAGGAAATCGACCTTAAGCAAGCCGATGGATTCGGCCGTTTCCATGGGGAATTGCGTCACCGCCTTGAGCGCGCCGCCGGAGGGGTCTTTGCCGGTGATGCGATGCAGCGGCGCCAGCTCCACCAGCGGGCGGTCGGCCACAATAACGCCGGCGGCATGCGTCGAGGCGTGGCGGGTCATGCCCTGCAACTCGATAGCCGTGTCGATGACCTCGCGCAAGTCCACATCGCTGTTGTAGAGGTCGAGCAGTTCCGGGCTGGCGTCGACGTATTCGCGGATCTTCTTCTGGCGCGCCTCTTGCGGGATCAAGGCGGCGGCGCGGTTAATCTTGCCGAGGTCGACATCGAGCGCGCGGCCGACATCGCGGACGGCCGCCTTCGCTCCCATAGTGCCGAAGGTGATGATGGCGGCTACCTTGTCTTCGCCGTACTTCATGGCCGTATAGGCGATCATTTCGCCGCGGCGGTCGTCCGGATAGTCGAGGTCGATATCGGGCATGCTGACGCGGCCGGGATTTAGGAAGCGCTCGAAGAGCAAGCCGTTTTGGATGGGATCGATATTGGTGACGCCGAGGCTGTAGGCGACCAGGCTGGCCGCGCCCGAGCCGCGCACGTTCCACCAGATATCGGCGTTGCGGGCGAATTCGCAGAGGTCCCAGACGATCAGAAAATAGGTGTCGAAGCCCATGCTGTGGATGATGTTCAGCTCGCGCTCGATTCGCTCCGCGAAAACTGAATTGTTGCGCCAATCCGCGCCGAAGCGCCATTCCATGCCGATCTCGATGAGATGTCGCAGGTAGCTGTATTCATCGTAGCCGGCAGGAACCGGGAAAACCGGCAGGTGATAGCCTTTCGGGTTGAGATCAATCTCGGTCATCTCGGCGATCTTCAGTGAGTTGGCGAAGGCCTCATTGATCAACTCCGAAGGCGCGGAGTCGAAGCCGGCGCGCATTTCCTCGGCGGATTTCAAATAGTAACTGTTGAAGGGTTCCATGCGCATGCGGTCGTTTTCGCTTTTCAGCGAACTCGTCTGGATGCAGAGCAGCGTGTCATGCGCGTCGGCGTCATCGCGGCGCACGTAGTGCACGTCGTTGGTGGCGACCAATTGCACCGCGCTGTGGCCGCTGCGGCGGTAGTCGCAGAGCCAGCGGTTGACGCGCTCCAGCTCCGGTATATCGTGGCCTTGCAGCTCGAGGTAGAAGTTCTCCGCGCCAAACACCTCTTGATACCAGCCGATTTGTTCGCGCGCGGCCGCTTCATCGCCATCGGCGACCAAGCGCGGGATCTCGGATGCCAGACAGCCGCTGGTGGCGATGATGCCCTCGGCGTGCGCAGCCATGAATTCCTTGTCGATGCGCGGGCGATAGTAGTAGCCCTCGAGCTGGGCTGCGGAAGCCATCTTGAGCAGGTTCTGATAGCCGGTCATGTTCTTCGCCAGCAGCAGCATGTGATGCGGGCTGCGGTCCAAACGCGGATCGCGGTCGGTCATGCCTCGTCTGGCGAGGTAAGCTTCCATGCCGACTATCGGCTTGATGCCGGCGTCGACGCAGGCGCGATAAAAGTCCAGCACGCCAAACATCACGCCGTGATCGGTCAGGCCCAGGGCGGGCATTTCCAGCGCTTTGGCCCTCGCAACCAACTCCTTTATGCGGCTCTGGCCGTCCAGAAGGGAGAATTCGCTGTGGACGTGAAGATGGACGAAATCACTGGTCATTGCGTCAGTTTCCGCGGGCGTCGCTGTGGGTTCAAATCGCCGAAGGATAGCCGTATTATATCATTTGGCATGACAGATCGTTCGATTGGATTGCGATGATTATGGCTGCATTCGAGCTGCCGGCAAAGTGTAAATCCAATGCCTGAATTGCCGGAAGTTGAGACCGTCGTACGCGGACTGCGCGGGCCGCTGGTCGGGCGGCGGATAGCGAGTATGTGGCATGATTGGGCGCCAACGGTTCACTCGCCCGGGGCAGACGAATTCGCCGCGCGCATAGCGGGGCAGGCGGTCAGCGCGATTGACCGGCGAGGCAAGTATATCCTCATCAAGCTTGAGCACGATACGCTGGTCGTGCATTTGAAGATGTCGGGCCGGCTTTATGTGGCCGACGCGAAATCGACGAACGAAGCGGACCGCTGGGTGCATGTATGCTTTGACCTGGACAACGGGCGGCAATTGCGCTTTTCCGATGTGCGCAAATTCGGGCGCGTCTACTTGACAAATGACCTGGCGAGCCTGCTGGGTCATCTGGGGCCGGAGCCCCTCGGCGACGCTTTCACACTGGAAGGATTTCGCGCCGGCCTTGAAGGGCGCAAGCGAGCGATCAAGGCGCAGCTGCTCGATCAGGAAATTTTGGCCGGCGTCGGCAACATCTACGCGGACGAGGCGCTTTTCCGCGCCGGCATCCATCCAGCGGCTGAGGCCGGAACGCTGACCGCCGACGAGACTGCTAGGCTGCGTCGAACGGTACGCGCCGCGCTGAAGGCGGGCATCAGGCACGAGGGCGCCAGCATCAATTGGTATCGCAAGCCGGACGGCCAAAAAGGCGAGTCGCAGAATCACTTCTACGTCTACGGGCGGGCGGGCCTGCCCTGCCGGCAATGCGGCGCCGCCATCAACAAGATTCGCGTGGCGCAGCGCGGGACGCATTTCTGCCCGCTCTGTCAGCCGAGGGCGCGCTGAGGCTTGTCCGCCGCCGGCTGGTCGTACTCAAATTTGACCGGCTGCACGGCGCAGCGTCCGCGCTCGTCCTGCGTCAACCGGCCCACGGGATTGAGCGCGTCATGCGGAAAGAAAAGCAGCGCGCCGGTCTCCAGCGCCCAACGTTGCCAAACTCGCTTGGTTTCCAGCGTCACCAAGGGCTCAACATCGTAGGCGGTCATCCAGGCCAGGCGCTCGAAATGCACTGCCAGCGAGGCCAGGTCGCACAAGAAGGCGGCATGCCGCCCGCCGCTCTCGATGCGAATACTCATGTGGGCGGGGGTGTGGCCGGGCGTGACATGCGCCGCGACGCCGGGCGTGATTTCGCTGTCGCCATCGAGCAGCGTGAGCTGACCCGACTGGTAAAGCGGGACATAATTGTCCGGTCGATAAGTGGCTCGCGTTCTTTCGTTAGGGCGTATGGCGTCATCGTATTCGCGGCGCTGCGCGAGATAGGTCGCGTTGGGGAAGGCCGGTCCGAGCGTCCCGTCCGGATTGAGGCGAATGTTGCCCGCGCAATGATCATCGTGCAGGTGCGTATTGACGACCACATCGATCTCATCGCTCTTTATGCCCAACGCACGCAAGCCGCGCTGCGTACCATCCAAGTCCGTCATACGGTTGTGTTTGCGCCGGGCAGGGGACGCTCGGTTGCCGTAGCCGGTATCCACGATGATGTTTCGTCCGGCGGCGCGTATTAGCAGATTGTGATTGGCGGTCTGGACCAGATAATGCTCATCGGCAGCATAATAGCGCGACCAGAGCGCGCGCGGCACCAGGCCAAACATACCGCCAGGGTCAACCCGGGTGGTCGCGTCATTAAACAGGTAGATTTCTATGTCGCCGATGCGAAACATTGAGCGTTGCGGAGTCAGCTGGCTTGCTGGAACTTGCCGGAAAGCTGATCTTCGCGCATGTGGCAATGTTTGTATTTTTTTCCGCTGCCGCACCAACAGGGTTTATTGCGGCCCGGGCGCCGATTATTCTTGCGCACAGTCTGCTGAACGGGCCGATCGGCATTGCCCATGAAGGTGTCGGGGCGATACTCGCGCATTTGCCGGCGGCGCTGCGGCGTCTGCACGACAGCCGGCTGGACCAGGAATATATTGCGCGAAGCAAATTGGCGGTAGGTGTCTTCGACCACGCGGAACATCTGAAAGCCCTGCCGCTGATACTCAACCAGAGGGTCCTTTTGGGCGATGGCTTGCAAGCCGATGCCCTCGCGCAAGATATCCAGGTCGGTCAAATGGCGCTGCCAATAGTGATCGAGCGCGCGGATCACCGTCTGCCGCTCGGCGATTTCCATGAGGCCCTCGCGCGCCTCTTCCAGTTGCGCTTTCTTCTGATCGAAGAGCGCGCCAATATGTTCATGGATGGTCGCCGTTACGTCTTCCGGCTCTGACTCGTCGATGTTCTCCGCAGTGATAGATTCGGGCAAGGGCAAGCCGTTGCTGGCCAGCTGCTGGTACATGGCGGCGGCGTCCAGGTGCTCACCCTGTGAGTCGGCCGCGAAAACATCTTCGACAGCGCCGGCCACCTGGTCGTTGATCATAGCCAGATAATCGCGGTGCAGTTGGTCAGCGTCCTTTGCCAGCCAATCCAGTCGCTGCTGGTAAATGATCTCGCGCTGGCGGTTGACGACGTCATCGTATTCGACGACCCGTTTGCGGATGTCAAAGTTGTGCCCCTCGACGCGGATTTGGGCTTGCTCAATCGACTTGCTGATCATGCCATGCTCGATGGCTTCGTCTTCGGGGAAGCCGGCGGTTTTCATCAAGCGCTTGACATTGTCGTTGGCGAAGCGGCGCATGAGGTCATCATCAAGGCTCAGGTAAAAGCGCGATTCGCCGGGGTCGCCCTGACGGCCGGAGCGGCCGCGCAGCTGGTTATCAATGCGGCGCGCTTCATGGCGTTCGGTGCCCAGCACAAATAGCCCGCCGGCATCCAGGACCACCTGGCGGTCGCGCTCGACCAGTCGTTCGGATTCGGACAGGGCTTTTTGCCATTGCGAGCCGCTGGCGGCGGTGAGGTCGACGCCTTGGCGGCGCAAGGCCGCGCGCGCCAATCCTTCCGGGTTGCCGCCCAGCAAGATATCGACGCCGCGCCCGGCCATGTTGGTGGCGATGGTGACGGAGCCGGGACGGCCAGCCTGCGTGATGATCTCGGCCTCTTTCTCGTGCTGCTTGGCATTCAAGACTTCGTGCTTGATGCCCGCCTTGTTGAGATAGCTGCTGAGGCGCTCCGAGGTCTCGACCGCGACGGTGCCAACCAGGATGGGCTGTTTGCGGTCGTTTCGCTCCTTGATCGCCTGAACGATGGCGTTCCACTTGGCCTTTTCATTGACGTAGATCAGGTCATTTTCGTCGGCGCGGATGACCTGGCGGTGCGTCGGGATAGGCACGACGTCCAACTCATAGGTTTTCTCGAATTCCTCCGCTTCGGTGAGCGCGGTGCCGGTCATGCCGGCCAGCTTGTCATACATGCGGAAAAAATTCTGGAAAGTGATGGTCGCCATGGTGATATTCTCACGCCGGATCTGCACGCCTTCCTTGGCTTCAATCGCTTGATGCAAGCCTTCGGAGAAGCGGCGCCCGGGCATGAGGCGGCCGGTGAAATCATCAACGATTACGACTTCACCATTCTGCACGATGTATTCCTTGTCCTTCTCGAATAGAGTCTGGGCGCGCAGACAGTTGTCGAGATAGGGCAGCATTTCCGCGTTGTCGGGGTGATAAAGCTGGGCGACGCCCAAGGCGCCCTCGACCTTTTCGACGCCGCGCTCGGTCAGGTAAACGATGCGGTCTTTGATATCCAGCACGTAATCGCCATTGGGCTCTTCGGCCTCGACGCTGTCTTCGCTGCTGATATTCAAGCGCTTGACGATGGAGGCGAAGCGGCGGTAAAAGTCGGAGGGTTCATCCGAGGGGCCGGAGATGATCAAGGGCGTGCGCGCTTCGTCAATCAGAATATTGTCGACCTCGTCCACGATGGCGTAGCGCAATTCGCGCTGGACCAGCCGATCGTGCGTCAGCACCATATTGTCGCGCAGATAATCGAAGCCGAATTCGTTGTTGGTGCCGTAGAGGATATCGGCCTGGTAGGCGTCGCGGCGGCTGATGGGGCGCAGATTCTGATAGCGGGCGTCATCCGAAATGAAGCTGGGATCAAAGAGAAAGGAGCCGCTGTCGGGCCCCCCGCCGGTATTCTGGATCACGGCCGCGGACAGGCCCAGCAAATGGTAAATCGGCCCCATGAATTGCAGGCCGTGTTTGCTCAGGTAGTCGTTGGGCGTGACCAGATGCGCGCCCCGCCCGACCAAGGCGTTTAGGTAGAGCGGCAGCGTGGCCACCAGAGTCTTGCCTTCGCCGGTCTTCATCTCGGCGATGCGCCCTTCGTGCAGGACGATACCGCCGATGAGCTGGACATCGTAATGGCGCAGCCCGATAGTGCGCACGGATGCCTCGCGGACGAGCGCAAAGGCCTCAACCAGCACGTCTTCAAAGTCGGCGCCGTTTTGCAGTTGCGACTTGAATTCCGCGGTCCTGTCTTTCATCCGCTCGTCGCTGAGCCGCTGCATGGCCGGCTCCAGCGCGTTGATCTGGTCTACCGTCTCCTGGTAGCCTGAGAGCGCCTTCTCCATGGGGTCGCCGAATACTTTTTTGACGATATTGCGAAACATAAGTCCTCACGCGATAAGGGTTGACGTGCTTGAGCCGATTATAGCATAGCCTATGCGCCAGTTGACTACTGAGCGCCGCGCTCGCCTTCTCAAAGCCTGTTTTGCAGCTTTGCGACCAGTGCGGAAACCGGCCGCCGGAACAAGATGAACGCGACAAAGAGAATCGCCGCGCCGGCATAAATCAACAGCAGCAGGTCCTGGTTCTGCGCCGCCTGGCTGCCGATCATGACGAAGATGTAAGTGGGCAGCAGCCCGCCGATGAACGAAATTACCACGTATACCGACAGCCGGATCTTGCCGAAGCCGACGGCGTAGCTGATAAAGTCGTAGACCGAAAACAGCAGCAGACGGGCGGCCAGCAGCGATTTCCAGTCGTCCAGGCGCCGCTCATAGACGCTGTCGAGGCGCTGCAAAGCCGAAGCGCCAACGAAGCGAGCCACGATGCGCCGGCCCAGCAGCCGCGCGATGAGCACATTGATCGTCCCGCCAATGACCTCGCCCAGCACGGAGTACAGTGTGCCCGGTATCACGCCGAAGAGAATGCCGGACGCGAACTGAATGGGACCGGCGGAAAGCGGCGCAAAGGTGAAAGTCAGCGCTTTGACGCCAACGAATAGCAGCGGGCCCCAGAAACCGGCATCGGCGATCATCAGCTGCAAGTCGTCAAGGCCGACTCGGTCGACCAGCGCGTAAAGAAGGGTCAGTAGCGCCAAGAAACAGCCGCCGCCAAGGACGACTGCTCGGGTAGAAATCTCGGGAATGGTATCTTCAGCAGCGGCAGGGGCGCCGCCATCAGCCTCACTCATTGAATAAGGCGCCGACGCTTCTGCCCTCATGGGCGCGCAATATCACTTCGCCCAGCAAGGGCGCGATGGAGAGCACGGTCATTTTAGGCAATTTCTTTTCCTGCGGGATTGGCAGGGTGTTGGTGAAGATGATTTCGCGCAGATCCAGCCCGGCAAAACGCTCGTACGCTTTGTCGGAGAAGAAGGGGTGAGTGAAGGCGAAGAGGACGTCGCGGGCGCCATGTTCGCGGACGACCTTGACGGCTTCGACGATGCTCCCGGCCGTGTTCACCTCATCGTCAACGAGCAAGACATTCTTACCGGCGACGTCGCCAATCAGGGAGAGGGCGCTTGGGTTTTCGGCGTTGTCTATGCGGCGTTTTTCCACGAAAGCCAGGGGCACACCCAGGATTTGCGCCCAGTTGCGGCCCTTTTTCGCGAAGCCCAGGTCAGTCGCGACAACAACCAGGTCGGTCAGCTCGCCGCTGCGCATTTTTTCCAGGACGTAGTCGCTCAGGAGATGCATGGCGGTGAGCGCGTCGCCAGGGATGTTGAAGAAGCCCTGGATCTGGCCGGAATGCAGATCGACCGTCATGTAGCGATCAACCCCGGCGACTTCAATGATGTTTGCCACCAGTCGCGCGGATATTGGCACGCGCGGCTGATCTTTCTGGTCCGAGCGGGTGTAGCTCATATAGGGCACAACAAGATTGATGCGCCAGGCGGAATCCCGCTTGAGCGCGTCGATCATGATCAGCATTTCCATGAAGTTGTCGTGCACCGGCGAGGCCATCGTCTGCACCAGGTAGACGTCCTTGCCGCGCACGCTTTCTTCCAGCTTGATGAAGATATTCTCGTTGGAGAAGACCGCGCGCGTGTAAGCGCCGGGTTTGATGTTGTATTCGGAGACGCTGCAAATATAGTCGACGATCTCGCCACCGAGTGCCTGCGAGGCGCTGCCGCAGAAGACCTTCATGGAGCCGAAGCGCATGGTCGAGGATTGCTGCACCTCCTCCTGGTCGATTTC
>CAZWCV010000118.1:9411-12163 GCA_964632725.1 uncultured Anaerolineaceae bacterium | reverse complement strand
GTGATGTATGCTGTCTCTCTGGCGACGCATGACAGCGCAAGAACGCCGGGACGCCAAAACAGGCTACCTGGCGCTGTCGCCCTGGATGGCGGGTTTTCTCGTCTTCTACGCCTTCCCGATCCTGGCCACTCTGTATTTCAGTTTCACGCAATGGACGCTGGTTGATGAGCCGGTATGGATCGGGCTGGACAACTACATTCGTATGTTCACGCGCGACCCGCTCTTCCTCAGCTCGTTGAAAGCGACCACGCTTTTCGTCGCGCTGTCGCTGCCCTTGAAGCTGGTGCTGGGTCTGATGTTGGCGCTGCTGCTCAACCTCAAGCTGCCGGGCATGAACCTCTTCCGCACGGTCTTTTTCATACCGGCTGTCATCTCGGGCGTGGCGGTCTCGCTGATGTGGATCTGGTTCTTGCAGCCGGATACCGGCGTCGTCAATACGCTGCTCAGCTATGTCGGCGTGCAGGGCCCCTACTGGTTCTGGGACCTGCATTGGGCGCTGCCTTCAGTCGCCATTATGAGCATCTGGAAAGTCGGCGGCGCGGCCATCATCTATCTGGCCGGCTTGCAGAATATCCCGGCGCATCTTTACGAAGCGGCCGAGATTGACGGCGCCGGCAAGTGGCGGCGCTTCTGGCGCATCACCCTGCCGCTCTTGACGCCCACCCTGTTCTTTCAACTTATCATCGAGTTGATTGACGCCTTCAAAATATTCACCGAAGCCTTCGTCATCACCAAGGGCGGCCCTTTGAAAGCGACATATTTCTTCCTCTACTACTTCTACGAGGAGGCCTTCCGCAATTTCAATATGGGCTACGCGTCGGCTCTGGCGCTCTTCTTGCTGGTCGTCATCATGAGCTGCACCGTATTCGTCTATCGAAGCTCCAGCCGGTGGGTCTACTATGAGAACTGAGCCCGAGCCAGCGCCGCCCGCCGCGCTCTCCATTCAGCGGCAACTCCGCCGCAGCGCCGCCCGCCGCCGTGTCATTCGCGCTTTTGGCCACGTCCTTGTTTACGCGCTGATGATCTTCCTGGCGCTGCTCTTTATGCTGCCGATATTCTGGATGGCGTCGACATCGCTGAAGATGCCGCGGGAAATCTTCGCCTGGCCGCCCGAATGGATCCCCAGCGAGCCGCAATGGGGCAACTATGCCGAAGCATTCGGCAAATACCCGCTCGCGCGCTACATGCTCAACAGCGCCGTCCTGGTAATCGCCAATATCATCGGCGGGTTGGTTTCCGTGCCGATCATCGCATACGGTTTTGCGCGCTTCAACTTCCCTTTCAAGCATGCGCTCTTCCTCTTGATGCTCAGCACGATGATGGTGCCGGGCCATATCAAGCTCATCCCGCTTTTCTGGCTCTATCAGAAGCTCGGCTTGATCGATACCTACTGGCCGCTGATTCTGCCAGCTTTCTTTGGGAATCCCTTTTTCATCTTCTTGATGACGCAATTCATCCGCACGATCCCGCGCGACCTGGACGATGCCGCCCGCATCGACGGCGCCGGCGCCTGGGGCATCCTCTACCGCATCATCATCCCCCTGTCCCGCCCAGCCCTCACCGTGGTCGTCGTCTTCACCTTTGTCTGGGTCTGGAACGATTTTCTGGAGCCGATAATATTCCTGCGCGATTGGAACTCTTATCCTATCTCGGTCGGGCTCGCCTTCTTCCAGGGGCGTTACAGCGTTGAATGGCACCTGTTTATGGGCGCCACGCTGGTATCCATAATTCCCATTCTCGTGGTCTATTTCTTCGCACAGCGCCATCTCATCGGCGGGCTGGCCTCGATAGGAATCAAAGGTTGAGTTCGGCGGGAACATCCGTCTAAAAATGAAGTCAACAAGTCAGGAGCGCCAAATGCAAGATAACCCGATCGCCGAGCTCTTTGCTGTCCCGACCTTTGAAAAACCGCGCAGTCTGCGCCAGACCTGGCTCAAGGATGTCGGCTTTGACGAAGCGCCAAACTATGTCGAGCGAATGGGTCTTGTCGAGCTGGCTGACTTCCTGGAAGTTGCTGCCCCGCGCCTGGATTTCGTCAAAATTGTGACCACGCAGGTTCTCTATCACCCGGCCGACTGGCTGAAACGCAAGATTGAAACTTATCAGCGATTCGCGATTGAACCCTACCTCGATCACACGTTCTTCATGCGCGCCTACCAACACAAGGTCGTCGACCAGGCCATCGACGCTGGTCGAGCTTTGGGATTCCGCGTCATCGAATTTATGAATACGGGAGATGACGTCACGCCACAGCAATGGAAAGCCTGGCGCAAACGCGCCCTGGCTAACGATATGCGCATCATCTTTGAACACCATCCGCCGAGCAACTGGGATCGCAGCCTGCCGGAACTGCCTTCGTCGGCGCAGCAGATCTTGCAAGAAGCGGCGCCGTTTTTGGAAGATGGCGCCTTCACCGTCATGCTCGACCATCAAGAGTTTGACTTACAAGCCGAGCGAACGGCTGAAGTCATTGGGCTGGTTGTCGATGCGCTCGGCCTGGAGCGGCTGGTCTTTGAAGCGACCTCACCAAAAGAGGGACTCTTGCTCTGGCGCGACAACCTGAGGAGCTACTTCGACCTCTTCGGCCCGCACTGTAATGTCTCCAACATTATGCCCAGCCAGGCAATGGCCGTCGAGTCGATGCGCGTCGGCTGGACGCAGGTGTAATCCGGTACTGCGTCGTGATTATGCGCATTTTTTACCCCCCCCCCCCGCCCCCCCCCCCACCAGGGAGGGGGGGGGGGCGTTTTTT
>CAZWCV010000118.1:0-9296 GCA_964632725.1 uncultured Anaerolineaceae bacterium | reverse complement strand
CCTCCCCTAGCTTGCTGGGGAGGGGGTGAACTTGCCCCGATTCTGTGGACAGCCAAGTTGTCTGAACTTGCCCCGATTTTGTGATCCAGGAGACTCCTCCTCGACCTCCCCTGCGGAGACGCGACCTTTTCGTGTACAATCGGGACTCGCTAACTTCGCACATGCCGCGGCGATGAGGACCAAGCATGACCAAGGTGCAGCTGGACAAAATCTCCAAGGTCTATCCGGGCGGCGACGAACCCGCTGTCGAAGACTTCACGCTGGAAATCCCCAGCGGTCGCTTGGTGGCCTTCCTGGGCCCCTCCGGCTGCGGCAAGACGACTACGCTCAAGATGATCGCCGGCTTGATCCACCCCAGCGCCGGCCGCATATTTTTCGACGGCGAGGACATCTTGCCCATCCCGGCCGAGAAGCGCGGCGCGGTCATGGTCTTCCAGAATTACCTGCTTTTTCCCTATATGTCCGTCGGCGACAATGTCGGTTTCGGGCTGAAGATGCGCGGCGTCAAGAAGCAGGTCATCGCCGAGAAGGTGGCGGATATGCTTGCGCTGGTCAAGCTGCCCGATATCGCCAGGCGCCGCCCGACCCAGCTCTCCGGCGGGCAGCAGCAGCGCGTCGCCCTGGCTCGCGCGCTGATCACCGAGCCGCGTGTGCTGCTGCTGGACGAGCCGCTCAGCAACCTGGACGCCCACCTGCGCGATGAAATGCGCGAGCTGATTCTCTCGATCCAGCGCGAGCTCGCCGTCACGACCGTATTCGTCACGCACGACCAGGAGGAGGCGGTGCTGCTGGCCGACCAGATCGCGCTGATGTTCGACGGCTTGCTGATGCAATACGCTTCGCCCTCGGAATTCTATCAGCGGCCCATCAGCGAGCGCGTGGCGCGTTTCTTCGGCGGGCTGAATTTCATCCCGGCTCAGCGCAGCGACGGCTTGGTCAAGACCGCCATCGGCGACTTCCACTTTGACGCGGCCGGCGGCGAGAATGCGCCTACTGGCAGATCCGCGCTGACCATCCGCCCCGAGCAGATTCGCCTTAACGAAGCGACCGAGGTCAATTCCGTCTCCGGCCGCGTGCGCGAGCGCATCTACGTCGGCAAGTACACCCGCTACAAGATCGCGCTGGGCGCTGTCGAAGTCGAGGCGGTCAGCAGCGCCGAGCTGCCCGATGCCCTGGATGTGGGCGACGAGGTGCGCGTTCACTTCCCGCCCGATCGGATTTGGGTGGTGCCGGCATAAACTCCCCGCGGCCCGCATTGAGCTCGTCGTGCCGCGTCAGCAGCCCCGGCGCAGTTTGGCATGGCTGATTCGCGAGCCTCCGTCAACAAACATCAGACGCTCTTGGTCGGCGCCTTGTGCGCTACTTACGGCCTGTTCTATCTGGGCCGCGTCAATATCAGCGTCGTGCTGCCTTTGCTGGCCGTCGAGCTCAATGTGGGCCGCGCCGAAGTCGGCATCCTCGGCACCGTCTTCTTCTGGACTTACGCCCTCGGCAACTTCCTCTGGGGCGAGGTCGGCAACCACGTCCGCCCCTTCCGCTTGATCGGCCTGGGTCTGCTGGCCAGCGCTCTGGTCAATCTGGCCTTCGGCTTCCAGGCCTCGCTGGCGGCTATGCTCGCGCTTTGGGCGGTCAACGGTCTGGCGCAGGCCGGCGGCTGGTCGCCTATGGTGCGCATCCTGGCGGAACGCCTCGACCCGGCGCATCTCAAGAGCGTCTCGACCATCATGCCCTTCAGCTATGTTATCGGCACGGTCATCACCTGGGCGCTGATCGGCGCGGTGGCGACCGGCGCTAACTGGCGCGCCGCCTTCTGGCTGCCCGGCGCCGTGCTGCTGCTGGTCGCGGCCGCCTGGTGGAAAGCCGGCATCGACGCGCCCAAAGCCGAGTCGAGCGGGGTACGCCTGTCGGTCATCATCGGCGAGGCGCGCGGCGCGACTTTCGCGCTGCTGGTGGCGGCGCTGGCCGGCTTCGTCCGCAACGGCTCGATCATCTGGCTGCCGTCCTACATCCTCGATACCGGCTTGATCCCGGATAATCTGGTGGGCGCGGTCGCGGCGCTGACGCAGGTCATCGCTCTGGCCGGCATCTACCTGGCGCGCCGGGGCGTGGTGCGCAGCAATCAAGTCTTTCTGACGCTCGCGCTGATGGCCGGCGCCAGCGGCCTGACTTTCCTGCTGCTGACACTGACGGTCGACCTGCTTTCGATCCTGCTGATCTCGTTCGCGCTGATGATGCTCAACGGCGCCTTCGGCTTGGTGACGAGCTCGCTGCCAATGCTGCTGGCCAGCCCGGGCCGGGCCTCGTCAATCGCCGGCACGCTTAATATGATGGCGACTTTCGCCGGCGGCCTGGCCGGCTTCAGCATGGGCGGCCTGGTTGAGCTCAGCGGCTGGGGCGCCGTCTTCGCGCTGTGGGGCGCCTGCCTGCTGCTGGCGGCGCTGCTGGTCTGGCGGCATAGGCGCGAAGAGGACGCGCGCGCCATCGCCGGCGCAGGCTAGACGGGCGATGCTACCTACTGCGACGTATGTAGGGGCGGCTCGCTGAGCCGCCCGTCGGATCATTTGCATGCCCACTGGAGTCGCTCATGTGTTGATTTTCGGGCGTTTCAGCGAAACGCCCCTACCGTCTTCGATTATTATGGGTCTGTCAATTTTTCATCGAATTTTTGACATGACTTGCTTCAGTGTTTCTGTGGTGGATCCCTTGGACCGGAGTCCGGAATACGTCCAATGTCCGTGAAAAGCGCCAGCGACCAAACCTCCCTCAGCCAGCGGCAGAACGCCATCGTGGCCACGCTCTGGGTCACCTACGCGCTCTTCTACCTGGGCCGAGTGAATCTGAGCGTGGTGCTGCCGGCCCTGGCCCTTGATCTGGATGTCAGCCTGGCCGAGGTCGGCGCGCTGGGCACGGTCTATTTCTGGGTCTACGGCATTTCCCACTTTTTCAGCGGCCAAATCGGCAGCCAGGTCAGTCCCTTTCGCATGGTCAGCCTGGGTTTGCTGGGCATCGCCCTGGTCAATATCGCCTTCGCCTTGCAGGCCTCGCTGCTGGTCATGCTGCTGCTCTGGGGCGTCAACGGCGTCGCGCAGTCGGCCGGCTGGTCGCCCATGTTTCGCATCCTGGCGGAACGCCTCGACCGCGGGCATATCAAGCGGATTTCCACGGTCATGCCCTTCAGCTACGTCGTCGGCACAGCGATGACCTGGACCTTAATCGGCGTGGTGGCCGGCGGCGGCGACGACTGGCGCATCGCCTTCTGGCTGCCGGGTTTGCTGCTGCTGCTGGTGCTGGCATTCTGGCGGCGCGCGGGCATCGACGCGCCCAAAGCCCGGCCCACACGCATCCGCCCCGCCGCCCTCATCGCCGAAGCGCGCGGCATCGCCTTTGCGCTGCTGACGGCCGCGCTGGCGGGCTTCGTCTTCAACGGCACGATCATCTGGCTGCCGACCTATATTCTGAATACCGGCTTGATTGCCGAGCAGCTGGTCGGTCTGGCCGCGGCCGCCATGCAAGTCATGGCCATTGGCGGCTTGTTCCTGGCGCGCTACCGCGTCGTGCGCAGCAACCAGGTCTTCGTGACGGCGGCGCTGATGCTGGCGGCGGCCGGCGCCGCGCTGCTGCTGCTGACGCTGATCGAGGGCGCGCTGGCTCTGCCGCTGGTGGTGCTGGCGCTGGTCATGCTCAACGGCGCCTTCGGTTTGACCGTGAGCTCCATGCCGCTGTTGCTGGCGCCGCCCGGGCGCGCCTCATCGGTGACCGGCAGCATCAACATGATGTCGAATTTCTGGGGCGGGATGGCCGGCTTCAGCATCGGCGCCCTGGTGGAATCCAGCGGCTGGAGCGCCGTCTTCGGCCTTTGGGGCGCGGTGCTGCTGCTGGCGGCGCTGGTCATCTGGCGCAACCGCGCCGAGGAATACCGCTGGGTTGAGTGACGGGACGATCGCGCCAGTTATGCTTTACCACCGAGTACACCGAGTCTCGCCCGAATTTATTGTTTTCTCTGTGCCCTCTCCAATACTCTGTGCCCTCTGTGGCAAAAGTGTTTGCAGTTGTGCGAGATCAACGATGACGGGTCTCCCGCCGCCACGCACAATGGTGTAAGCTCTAGCGCAGCATGACCGAACCACTAGCGACGCGAGGCAGACATGAGCGATAAGGCGCCCCTCAGCGGCATCCGCGTGATCGACCAGACGCAGGCCCTGGCCGGCCCCTACGCCACCATGATCCTGGGCGACCTGGGCGCGGACGTCATCAAGATCGAGCGGCCCGGCGTCGGCGATAACTCGCGGCAGTGGGCGCCGCCCTACATCGGCGATCAAAGCTGCTACTACCTGGCGGTCAACCGCAATAAACGCGGCATCGCCCTCAACATCCGCGCCGAAAGCGGCCGCGAATTCATGCGCCGGCTGGTGGCTGACGCCGATGTTTTCCTGACCAACCTGGCCACGACCGGCTCGCTGCAGCGCTCCGGCATCGACTACGAAACTTTGAGCGCGCTTAACCCGCGCCTGGTCTACGCCTCGATCAGCGGTTACGGCCGCACCGGTCCCCGCGCCGGCCAGCCGGGTTATGACCTGGTCTCGCAAGCCGAATCGGGCACGATGGCGCTGACCGGCGAGGTCGATGGCGCTCCTATGCGCTTCCCCACGCCCATGGCCGATATGACCTGCGGCTTGTTCACCGTGATTGGCGTGCTGGCGGCGCTGCGTACCCGCGATCTGAACGGGCGCGGTCAATTCATCGACATGTCGCTGCAAGAGGGGCAGATGACCTGGCTGGAGAACCTGGCCGCCGAGCACTTCGCCCTGGATAACGATCCGCCCCGCCGCGGCAACCGCCATCCGCAGGTCGTGCCCTACGAAGCCGTGCAGGGCAGCGACGGCGACTGGTTCATCCTGGGCGTCGGCTCGGACAATGTCTGGCAGTCATTCTGCGCGCATGTCGGCCGCGACGACCTGGCCAGCGACCCGCGTTTCGCCAGCAATGTCGAGCGCATCGCCAATTACGACGCGCTGCTGCCGGCCGTGCGCGCGATCATCCGCGAGAAAACCAGCGACCAGTGGCTGACGGAGCTGCGCGCCGCCGGCGTGCCCTGCGGGCGCATCAACTCGGTGGCCGAGGCGCTGGGCGATCCGCATATCATCGAGCGCGGCATGATCGTCGAGCTGGAGCATCCGGCCCTGGGTCTGGTCAAGTCGCTGGCGACGCCCGTGCACCTGGCCGATACGCCCCTGGTCTATCATCGGCATCCGCCGCGCCTGGGCGAACACAGCGATGAGGTGGCGGCCGAGCTCGGCTACAGCAGCGACGAGGTGGCGGCATTGCGTGCTGATGGCGTGCTGGCCTAAGGCGACCGTGCAAACGCGTAAGGCGAGACATGGCGTGGCCGACGACTAAGTCCCGCGCGTAGAGGCGAGCCGGTGGCTCGCCCAGACGTCAGTCGTTACAGAAGCAGCCGGGAGAGGCGATCACAATGGAGCACCTGCAAGAGTTTCCCAAATTGAGCCGCGCGCAATATGAGCGCATGCTGCGTTTACCCGGCGGCCGCATCCGCTGCGTCATCGACACCGATACCCGCAACGAAATCGACGATCAGTTCGCGCTGGCTTATGCGCTGCTCTCGCAGGACAAGCTCGACATCGCCGGCATCTACGCCGCGCCTTATTCTTTTCTGCGGCGCTGGGACAAGCTGCGGGCGGCCGCGCGCGTCATGGCGAATCCGCAGGACGCGTCCGAGGCTGATGCTTCGCTGCTGGCGGCGCATCGCGCCCAGCTGGAGCGGCTGGAACAGGCCGGCATCGACGTCCACGACCGCGATTCGATTGACCCGCAAGGCGTCGTCATGGTCTCGCCCGGCCGCGGCATGGAGCTGAGTTACGCTGAGATCCTGCTGGTCGCCGAGAAGATGGGCATTGACTGCGGGCACAAAGTCTATCGCGGCTCCGACCGCTACCTGGATAGCTACGCCGAGCCGGTGGAGAGCGCCGCCGCGAGGCATCTCATCGAGACCGCGCGCGCCGCCTCACCCGAGTCGCCGCTCTATGTATTGGCCATCGGCGCCCTCACCAACGTGGCCTCGGCCTTGCTGCTGGCGCCCGATATCAGCGAGCGCGTTGTGGTGGTCTGGACGGCGGGTTATCCCACCACCGTCACCAACATCACGCAGCCCTCCTTCAACATGGAGCAGGATATGCTGGCCTCGCAGCTGCTATTCGACTGCGGCGCGCCCCTGGTTTACCTGCCCGGCTTCCACGTTGGCGCCCAGCTGAGCCTGTCGCTGCCGGAGGTAGAGGCCTGGGTCCAAGGCCGCGGCGAAATCGGCGATTATCTCCACTGGCTGTATACCAACAATTCGCACTTCCCGCTGAACGGGCTGACCGACCATTTCGCGCGCAGCTGGATCGTTTGGGATCTGATCAACTTCGCCTGGCTGATTGAGCCGGACTGGGTGCCCTCGCGCCTGATTGACGCGCCCTACTTGAGCGCCGATACGCGCTGGTATCGGCAGGCGGCGCCGCGGCATACCATTCGCGAGGCCCTGGATATCAACCGCGACGCCATCTATCGCGACTTCTTCCGCAAGCTGGACGAAGCGGCCGGCTAGTCGCGCTCAGGTCACCAGCTCGACATCGCGATAACTGGGGATGCCTTCTTCGGCGAGGATTCGCTCGATGGCCGCGCAGTCATCGTCGCTGAGCCGCCAGTCGGCCGCCGCCACATTCTCCTCCAGCTCGCGCTCGTTACGCATGCCCACCAGCGCCACAGTCACGCCGGGCCGGCCCAGCAGCCAGGCGATGGCCAGCTGCGCCATGGATCTGCCGTAATCCGCCGCCAGCGCCTTCAGCCGCTCGACGGCGCGCAGCTCCTTGAGGAAATGTTGGCGCTCAAACAAGGGCAAACCGAAAGCATCGCCGCGGCTGCGCCAGTCCCAGTCGACGAAGCGCGTCTCCGGCGTGAAGGCGCCGCTTAGCAAGCCGAATGCCAGCGCGCCGTATGCCATGAAGCCGATGCCCTGCGCCCGGCAGTAGGGCAGGACGTCCTTTTCAACGCGCCGGTCGAAGAGATGGTAACCGACCTGGTTGGTGGTCAGCTGACCGTGCTCCTGGCAGGCCGCCAGCATGGGCGCCGTGTAATTGGAGACGCCGTAGTGGCGGATTTTGCCGGCGGCTTGTAATTGCTGCAAGCCGGCCAGGGTCTCCTCGTGCGGCGTCTGGTGATCGTGAAAATGGATCAGCAGCAGGTCGATGACTTCCGTGCGCAGCCGGCGCAGGCAGCCCTCGGCATGCTCGATAATGTTGCGCGCTGATGAATCGCGCCGGTCAATCTTCACCTGGCCGGGGTGATCGGGGTCGTCCTGAAAGGTGAAGCCGACTTTGGTGACCAATTCGACATCTTTGCGGCGCGCGCCCAGGGCTTGACCCAGCAGCCGCTCCGAATGGTAAGGACCGTAAGTCTCCGAGGTGTCGAATAGCGTGATGCCCCGGTCGATGGCGCTCTGTACGGCGCGCGTGGCCTCGCCGGCGTCGATGCGCCCGTACTGGCGCCCGCTCATCTCCCAACTGCCGAAGCCAATGGCCGAGGCGTATAAGTCGCTGTTGCCGAATTGACGTTGTTCCATAGCTTATTGCGCTTTCCTGTCACACTATTGCCGCCGAGCCTACAGCCGCTCGGCCTTAGCGAGAACGCTTGGCGGGCTCACCAATAAAATGTTGCCCCAATTAGTGTGTAGACAGGCGAGCCGGTGGCGCGCCCCTGCGGATTTTGACGCGTACGCGACCCGGCACGCGGCCGCGCTTCATTACTCGTTGAGCCAGAACGGGTGTCAGGATTTGCGTTGCGCAAAACGCGATCTACTGGATCCATGCCGCTCATGCCGTTTCTTGTTAAATCGCGGACACTGCGCCCATTGTAGCGCAGAATGTTGGCTTTCCAATTTGAGTTGCGCAGAAAGCGCCTGCAAGAACCGGCGAGTATGTAACAGAAAAACCGCCCGGCAAAAGCCGAGCGGCGCGAATTGTGAAGTCGGACTGGCTCAGGAATTGCTCTCGCCGAAACCGGAGCAAGGGTAATCGGCCGGCCAGGCGCCTTCATCCACGCGATTCGGATTGTGAGGATGGTCGATCGGCAGTTTGGTCTGGCGCCAGGTGTCGGTGTTGTCGCGTTGGAGGTAGCCGTCATTCATCCAGCGGACGCCAGCCCAGTCGCCATTCGTTTCGCCGCGATAGCGGGCCCTGATTTGGACCATAAGCGTTTCGCCCCAGCGGACGGGGACGTATAGCAGGTAACTGGTCGTGTCGCTGTTGATAAGGGCGTTGCCCTTCTTGGCGGTGTTGGACTTCTTGAGGCTGATGAACTCGCCGCAGGAATTCCAGTTGGCGCGCGAATTAACGGTCCAGCGGACGTGATAGTCTTTTAGCTTACTGGTCTGCTCGGGGGCGGTCCAATTGAGAAGGAAGTGTCGCTCGGTGCGGCCAGGCTCGGCCGGGAAGTTCAAGGTGCCGGAGGGAATGTTTTTATCGTCGTCGTCCGCGGCGACGATCTGCGCTCCCGGCAAAAGTATGAGCAGCGATACCAGCGCCAGAATCCATGTAAACTTCGTCCACGCTTTCATGATGGTTCCTTTCATTGAGTGATTTGAGACATACACTACAACGTGTGAATCAAAACCGCAATAGACATGAGGTTCGAATATCCGAACGCGGGGTGTTCAGTGGGCGTGCCCTGGCGCTGGATTCTGTCCGCGGCGGCTGTCCGGCTCGAAGCAGGCGGCCGGCGGCAATGGCGGCATAAATGTCGCGCAGACGGGCGGGCAAGGGTCCGTCATCCGTTAAGATTTGTTAACGAAGGCTCTTAAGATCGTGGAACACCGGGTTGCTCTTGTGGGAACTGCGCAGCAGTTCACGAGAAGGGCAAATGGGCTCAGCGCCCAATGCATCACAAGCCAACTGGCGAAAGTCGGCTGGTAGGGGCGCGGCGCAGAGATGACGTAGATTCTTATGCCAAGAGAGCGAACTCGCCGACGAAACTGCAAGCAATTGCAGGTGCTGACGTGCTGTCCCACTTTTTCGACCGAGGCCAAAGCCGCTCGGCGTTGGCGCGCTCACGCAATAAACGATGCCGCCTGCTCGGTGCCTACGGGCGAGCCGGTGGCTCGCCCCATAATTCACGTTTATGCCGGAGGGCGATTCACAGAATCGCCCCTGCACATATCCTTACTCTGTGCCCTCGGTCAACTCGGTGTACTCGGTGGCAAGTGTACAAAGCCCACTCACGCGTAGCTTTCGTACCAATTCTCG
>CAZWCV010000117.1:3401-12224 GCA_964632725.1 uncultured Anaerolineaceae bacterium | reverse complement strand
GGGGGTGGGGTAAAATCAGTCGGCGGCGACTTTCAAAACCTGTCCTGTCGTCAGTTTTCATGGGGGAGGGGTTTGGGGTGGGGGATTCAAAAAAAGACGAGGCACAGAGTGCACGGAGATTGTTTTTCGTATCGAGCGGATTCGACGGTCCAGCGCAATATACCAATAGGCAGAGTAGGCCTGACGAGAAGACTAAATGCGGGCCATCAGCGGATCAGCCCGCCGCCGCCGGCGCCCGCAGCCAGGGCGGCCACGGCCTCGCGATCGACCAGGGGCAGATCGCCGGGGATGGTGTATTTCAGCGCAGACACGGCCGCGCCCCACTTCAGCGCCTCGGCGACATCGTCCTGCCGCAGCCAGGCATAGATAAAACCGGCCGCGAAAGCATCGCCGCCGCCGATGCGGCCCACTTCACCGGCGAGTATGGCCGGCTGGCGAATCGAGTCTCCGGCGGGCGTCCGCGCCAGCGCGCCGTCTTTGCCCATGGTCATAACGATCAGGGAAGCGGCGTAGCGTTCGGCGAGCGTCGCCAGCGCTTTATCCGCGCCGGCAGCGCCGTACATCACCTGGTAATCGCCCAGCGGGCAGAATATGACATCCGCCAGCGACATGGCCTGGTCGCAGCCGGCGGCAGCCTCCGCGCCGCTCCAAAGCTTGCCGCGATAATTGGTATCGAAGCTGGCGCGCCAGCCGGCGGCTTTGGCTCGCCGCAGCGCTTCGTGCGCGGTGTCGCGCGCGGTATCGCTGATGGCCAGCGTGATGCCGGTGACGTGAAACAGCTGCGAAACATTCGGCTGGAACAGGACCTCGGGCAGTTCGCCCGGCGTCATGCGGCTGATGGCGGAGTCGCGCCGGTCGTAGATGATTTCGCTGGCGCGGGGCGCTTGCGCTTTTTCGTGGAAGTAGATGCCCAGCCTTTCGTCGTCCGCCCAGACCACATGGCTGACATCGACGCCGTACTGGGCGATGCGATTGCTGATGTAGCGGCCAAGCGGCGAACGCGGCAAGCGCGACAGCCAGGCGACCTTCATGCCCAGCCGGGCCAAGCCGACTGCGGTATTGGATTCGGTGCCGCCCACCCAAATATCAAAAGATTGCGTCTGCTCTATGCGCAAGAAACCGGGCGGCGTCAAGCGCAGCATGGATTCACCAAAGGTCAGTACATCGTAGCGTTTCATCGGGCGATTCCTTTTTCACGGCGGCGAAAGCGCGCCTGTGCGCTTCTGGCTGGCATGCGCCAAATGATACCGTTATACTCGCCTCATGGCACATATCGGAATTGACGCCCGGCTCACTCATTATCGTGTTGGCGGCATCAGCCGGTATATCACAGCCCTCATCAGCGCTCTGGAACAACGGCAACCGCCGCATACGTTCACGCTCGTGCAGAGCCGCAAAGCGCGGGGGCCTTTGTCGGCGCGTTTCCCTGCAGCCCGCGTCTGGACGCCGCCTCATCATGCGCTGGAGCGAGCGGCGCTGTCGCTGGAATTGGCGCGCCACCGCTTCGACCTGCTGCACAGCCCGGACTTCATCGCTCCGCTTCGCGGCGCCAGGCGTCATGTGATCACTGTGCATGATCTCAGTTTCATCCACTTTCCGGAATACATCACCGCCGAAAGCCGCCGCTATTACAATGGTCAGATTGAAGCGTCAGTGCGGCGCGCCGACCATATTCTTGCTGACAGCGAGGCGACCAAGAGCGACCTGATCGAGATTCTCGATGTGCCGGCGGAAGCGGTTACTGTACACATGCTGGGCGTGGACGAGCGCTTTAGGCCGCTGCCCGACGCCGGTACCGAAGCTGCGCTGCGGTCACTGGGCTTGCCCGACAGCTACTATCTATTTGTGGGCACGCTGGAACCGCGCAAGAACCTGGTCGGCCTGGCGCAGGCCTATCGCGAGCTGAAACTGGATTTCCCCGATGCACCCGAGCTGGTGATCGCCGGCCGTCCCGGCTGGCACTACGACCAACTGATGGCCGACCTGGGCGCGGTGGGCGTCGGCAAGGATCTCATCATCAGAGAGGATGTCGCGGACGCGCAACTGCCGGCGCTTTACAACCGGGCGATTGCTTTGATTACGCCATCATTTTATGAGGGCTTTGGCTTGACGGCGCTGGAAGCCATGGCTTGCGGCAGGACGCCGATTGTGAGCCGCGTCGCTTCGCTGCCGGAGATCGTTGGCGAAGTCGGCCTGCAAATTGATCCGCACGACATCAGCTCAATCGCCGCTGCGTTGGCCCGCGTCTTGACGGACAGCCAGTGGCGCGAGCGGCAGGAACAGGCGGCGCTGCGGCGGGCGGCCGGATTCCGCTGGAGCGAAACGGCACGCGTCGCGCTCGACTGCTATGAACGGGCGCTCACCTAGGCGCGCGATGAAGATTCTGCTGCTGACGCCGGACCTGCCCTACCCCAGCGAGTCGGGCGCCGCCTTGCGCAATATGGGCGTCATCCGCGGGCTGCGCGCGGCTGGGCATCGCGTCAGTCTGCTCAGTTTCAAGGCCGACTCGCCTGCGCTTGCGTCCAATCCACTGTCGAAATTATGCGTCGCCGTACACACGGTCGCGCTGCCGACCCGAACGCGTATAGACCGCCTGATCACGCTCTTGACCAGCACGCGCGCGGATCTGGAGTCCCGGCTGGCCAGCGCCGAATTCGAGCGCGTCTTGCGGCGGTTGCTGCAATCGGAGTCATTCGACATCGTACAATTCTCGGGCATTGAACTGGGCGGCTACCTGGACCAGATTCTGTCGGCGAGGCGGGGCGCCAAAGTGGTGTACGACGCGCTAAACGCGGAAGCGGACTTGCAGCGCGTTATCGCCGGCGTCGATGCCGGTCAGCTCAAGCGCCTGCCGGCGGCGCTCTATTCGGCGACTCAAGCGCGGCGGCTTACGCGCTTTGAAGAAAGCGTGTGCCGCGGCGTCGACGCCGTCATCGCAGTCAGCAGCGAAGACCGCGACTTGCTGGGGCGCTACCGGGGCGCGCCAATCACGCTGATGGCGAACGGCATTGAAGTCGCTGATTATCGCCCGCCGGCGGGCAATTTGCGCTCGGCGCGGCAGATCGTCTTCAGCGGCAAGATGGACTACCGCCCCAATGTCGACGCCGCGGAATGGCTGGGCAAGGAGATTATGCCGCTGGTCTGGGAGCGCGAAAGGTCAGCTTGCCTAAATATCGTCGGGCGCAATCCACACGCTCGACTTGCTGCGCTGGCTCAGGACCAGCGCATCAAGCTGACCGGCTGGGTGGAATCGGTATTGCCATATTTGCACGGAGCCGCGCTTTTCGTCGTGCCCCTGCGCATGGGCAGCGGGACGCGGCTGAAGATCCTGCAAGCGATGGCGGCGGGCTGCGCCGTGCTGTCCACGTCAATCGGCGCGGCCGGGCTGAACAGCGAGGTTCGCGGCGCGCTGGAAATCGCGGACGATGCCGAAGACTTGGCGCGGACCATCGTTAGCTTGCTGCAAGACGACGCCCGCCGCCAGGACTTGGGAGCGCGGGCGCAAACAGTCGTCGGCGAGCATAACGACTGGCGCGTGCTGATACCGAACCTGCTGCATTTGTACGAAAGTCTGGCCGGTGGATAGAGCCCAGCTTGTCATACGAAACCAGCGGCGGGCGGCCGAGCTGCGGCGCGCCGGCTTCAAGCAGCGACTGCGGGACCGAATTCTGGCTGGCGTCGCGCGGCTGCCGGTCGCGCAGGCGCGCTCCGATGCTGAGCGTCTGCTCATCGTGCGGCCCGATCACCTGGGCGATGTCTTGCTCTCCACGCCGGCGATTCAGGCGCTCAAGCGCAGCCGTCCGGAGCTATGCATCCACGCGCTCTGCGGCGAATGGACCGCCGACGTGCTGGCAAATTACGACGAGATTGAGCGTGTACTGACCCTGCCCTTCCCGGGCTTTGCGCGCGCATCAAGCTCCACGCTTAGTCCCTGGCGGCTGGCCGCCCGGACTGCGCGGCGCCTGCGCGGAATCGGCTACGGCAGCGCCATCGTCATGCGCCCGGACCACTGGTGGGGCGCGCTGGTCACGTATTTGGCCGGCATCCCGCAGCGTATTGGCTATGACTTTAAGAATGTCGCGCCATTTATGACGCAGGTCGTGGAACACAAACATTGTCACGCGGTTGAGCAGAATCTGCGGCTGGTAGCGTCATGGACGGACGGTCTGGATGCAGCCGATGTCAGACTGGCGTTTCCCTTACAGGCCGCAGATCAAGAATTCGCCCGGCAGTTGCTTGACCGCTGGCGGATTGACGCGGAAAAGCCGATAGTCTGCATTCATCCGGGTTCGGGCGCGGCCAGCAAAATCTGGCGCGGCGACAAGTGGGCGCGGGTTGGCGATGCGATTGCGGCTGACTTTGGCGCGTCGATTGTCTTCACGGGCACGAAATCGGAAATGGCGCTGATCGACGAGATTGCCGCGGCTATTTCAGCGGATGCCATCTGCATTGCGGGCGAAACCACCATCGGCCAGTTGGCGGCGCTGTATGCGCGCTCGCGAGCGGTCCTGGGGCCGGACAGCGGCGCGCTGCATCTGGCGGCGGCAGTCGGCGCGCCAACGGTGGCGCTATTCGGGCCGGCTGACCCGCGGGAGTTCGCGCCCTGGGGCGATCCGCGGCGGCACGAAGTCGTCACAGTGGAAATCGGCTGTCGGCCTTGCCGTGTCCTGGATTGGCGGAACGACAACCTGGAATTTCATCCCTGCGTGCAGGATATCTCGGTACAGCAGGTAATCGAGGCGACGCAGCGCGTTCTGAGCGCGAAGCCTGATCGCCAATCACCATAGTCGTCTCAGGAAAGAATGCTCTCGTCCCGCGGCCTAACGGACAGTGTGGTTTCGTTGCGGTAGGTCACCATGCCGGGTCCGGCGCCCCGGATCGCCTTCACATATTTGACGCGCGTATAGTCAACTGGAACGCTCGAGTCGGCGCGGCGCTTGCTGTACCAGGCGGCCACTGCGGCAGCTGCCGCGATCAGCTCTTCCTTGATGCGCCTGCCATCGTTGCGAATGACAACATGAGCGCCGGGGACTTGCCGCGCGTGCAGCCAGATATCTTGCGGATTGGCCTTCTTGAAAGTGACCGTCTCGTTCTGTCGGCTGTTTCGGCCCACCCAGATGACGTAGCCATCGCGGCTGACGACGCGCAGAGGGCCCTGGCGTCCGCCGCCCATACGCCGGACCGGCTTGCCCTGCCAATGACCGCGCGCCGCCAGGATTTGTATGACATCGTCAATTTCGGGCCAGTTGGATGCGACTTGAAGGTCGCTTTCGAGCTGCTCAAGAAAGTTCAGTTCAAGGCGCGCTTCGTCTATTAGCCGCGGCAGGGCCTCGGCAGCGCTCTTGGCTTTTTCGTAGCGGCGGAAATAGTCTTGCGCGTTTTCCAGCGGACTACGCCCGGGGTCCAGGCGAATGACCAGCTCGGGCGCATCCAGGTCGTATTGCGCGCGCAGTTCGGTCTGCTCGGCTTGAACCGCGAACTGATAAGCGAGGATCAGCTCGCCGGATTGCCGCAGCAATTCCAGGTCGCTGTCGTCTTTGAGATTGCGCTGCAGCGACGCCGCCTTCGCCTTGACTTTGGCTTTCGCTTCAGCTATCGCGGCTTCTACCGGTCGCTTGGCGGCGCGGTAGGCGTCGGGTCCGCGCAGCAAGCCGGCATACTGCGCGATCGCCTGGCTGACGGACGGGCAGGCTTGCCACTCCATTTGACGCAGCGGGAATACGCTGACTTCGGCCGCGACGCCGTCGACGCTGCCGATGCCGGGCTGCCATTGGCGCCGCAAAAGCGGCCTTACCAGTTCGCGATACGACTCGTAGAGGGCGGCGCCATCCGTATCCGCCACTATGGCGCGGGCATCGCCACTGGCGCGGAAGGCGATCTCTTTGGCCAGGAGCGGGCTCAAGCCGAGGATAGCGCCGGGCAGCAGCCGCCGGAGTTGCCTTGTCGGTTTGTCGGCGCTACCCAGCAGGCGAGTCATATCAGCCGCGGATACGCCTATGGGATCCAGCTGGTCGCGAAGCGGCGGCGGTGGAATATACTTGTGATTAGGCAGGCTCAGGCGGTAGCGATTGTCGTCCGGTCCCACTCGGTTCAGACAATCCAGGATGAGCCCGTCGCGTACGAGCAGTACATTCGCCCGGCGCGGCATGATTTCAGCGATGATCTCGAAGCGGCCGTCGTGCGTTTGGATCTCGATTTGAAGAAGCCGTTCCCAAGGCGGCTGGCTGACAGCGCTGACAATCCCGCCTTCGATGTGTCGGCGGAAGAGCAGTCCCAGCTGAGTCGGCTGGATGGCGCCGCGGCGCAGTTTCGCCTCGGCCAGCTGCACGCGCGGCTCAGCCGCATCGGCGCTGAGGAGCAAATAGTAGCGCTTGCCCCGGGCGTAAACCTCCAGGCCAATGGCCATCGCGTCGACATCTATGATGTCCTGCACGCGGCCGCCGACGATGGTTTCGCTCAGTTCGTCGACCAGCGCCGATATGGTGAAGGTATCAAGACTCATAAATCAAAGCAGTCCGGCTCGTTTTGGCAATGCCAGCCGCTTGTAAGCAACGGCCCTATGCGTCCGAAAATGTCAGGAGATAGGCGATGATGTGGCCGACTTGCTGCTGCGTGAGGCGCTCGTCGTAATTGTCGGGCATGGCGTTGCTATAACCCTCGACCAGGTGCCGGCCTGGATAAAGCGTCGCTTCATAAAGGTACTGCTCTGCGCCTAGCGGCGGACGGCGCTCAGCAGCGATGTCAGCGAGGCCGTAGAACAGCGGCGATTGACTGCCATCCCCGCGCAAATGACACAGGTTGCATTCGAGCTCATAAACCAGGTCGCCGCCGATCTCGCTATCCGCGTTTGTCAGGGCGGCAGCAACTTCTTCCGCGTAAGAATCCGCGCTAATCTCGCTGGCCCCCGGCGTGGATCGGGAAGTCATGGCGACGAATACGACAGCGAAGGCCACGATTACAAGCAGCGCGCTTCCGGCGAACAGGCGAATGCCGGCGCTGCGAGACGGGCGTGGTTTATCGGTCATGGCGGGGCTGCTATGCGGCGCAAGGGAAGCGTCAGGCGGATTCGGGGCTTGGCGTCTGACGAACCGCGGTCACTTGACGGTTTAGCAGCCAGAAGACGATCATCAGGGTCAAGCCGGCGCCCAGAACGTTGAAGATGATAAAGCCGGTGACCAGGATGAATGCAACTGCTTGATCGGGCGTCGCGGTTAAGAAATCGCCGCTGGGATCGGTCGTTTGCTGGATGGCCAAATCCGAGGAAAGCAAGTTGGATGTGATGGCGCCGCCGGCCAGCAGCACAACCAAGACTACGGTAATTGCCCCAAGCGCTTTCATGCATATTCTCCCCAAGCTTCCGCCATCGTCACAATTCTACAGTTCAACGGCTGGCGATGCAAGATCGCTGCGCGGAAGCGCGGCGCCGATACATTCACCAAAGAGGCGCAGAAGCAACACCAAGTAAATCACGCAAAAGATTGACCACCGAGTACACCGAGTAAAAGAGAGTACACAGAGAAAAGCGATGAAGTGATTTTAAGCCAGCGAAAGTTCTCTTCTGTTGAATGGCCGCCTGCACTGGGGCAGTATCGAAACAATTCAAAACTCTCTGTGCCCTCTGTGTTTCCTCATTTTCCTCTGTGGTAAAGGAAAAGTGTCTTGGCACGAGATTTGCATGACTTACTTGGTACTACCGAGATCACAGATGAGATTTCTCGACCAGCTGGTCGCGTTCGGGGCCGACGCTGACGCTATTGATGGGCACATCGCAGAGGGCGGCCACGCGTTCGACGTAACGCTGGGCAGCGAGCGGAAGCTGTGAAAACTCGCGGCAGCCGCTGATGTCTTCGCGCCAGCCGGGCAGCGTTTCGTAGACTGGCGTGGCGCGCAGCAGCAGCTCATTGGTGACGGGCGGATACTCATATTGCTGACCGTCTATTTCGTAAGCCACAGCCAGCTTCAACTCATCCAGCCCGGAGAGGATATCCAGCTTGGTCAGCATCATTTCGCTGAAGCCGTTGACGCTTACGGCGTAGCGCAGCATGACCACATCCAGCCAGCCGCAGCGCCGCGGACGCCCGGTCGTGGTGCCGAACTCGTCCCAGAAGTTGGCGCCGCTGCCGCGCAAACGCTCCGCGATTTCGCCTTCCAGCTCGGTGGGCATGGGTCCGCCGCCGACGCGCGTGCTGAAGGCCTTGGCCACGCCCAGCACCTTCTCGACGAAAAGCGGCCCCACGCCCAAGCCGGTTAGCGCGCCGCCGGCCGTCGGCGATGAGCTGGTGACGAAGGGGTAGCTGCCGTGATCGATATCAAGCAGGGTGCCCTGCGCGCCTTCACAGACGACTTTCTTGCCCGACCGCAGCGCCTTATGCAAGTATACGGATGTATCTTTGATGTATGGCCGCAGGACAGCCGCGGCCTCGAGATAGCTTTGCGCCGCCGCGCGGGCGTCCAGGGTGTCGCGGCCCTGCGCGCGCAAGACTTGATTAGTGGATTCAATAGCGCCGACCAGCCGCTCGGTAAACTCCTCGACATCAAGCAGCATATCGCCGGTGCGGATGCCGGCGCGCCCGGTCTTGTCCAGGTAAGCCGGGCCGATGCCGCGCAAGGTCGTGCCGATTTTGGCGTCGCCCAGCGCCGCTTCTTTGGCGGAATCCAGGGCGATATGCGCCGGCGTGATAATATGCGCGCGCGAACTGATCACAAGGCGATCAGGCGTAATGTCCACGCCAATTTGGCGCAGGGCGCCCATTTCCCGCACCAGATTGACCGGGTTGATCACCATGCCGTTGCCCATGATGGACACAACGCGGCTGTGCAAGA